>NZ_CALVHE010000009.1 GCF_944327235.1 uncultured Desulfovibrio sp. | reverse complement strand
TTCGGCGGAGGCGCTGCGCTCCACGCCGAGCAGCTTATAATAATCCTTGTATTCTACTGCCATAGAACCATCCCCCACTGTGGGTTTCTGTGATAGAAGGTAAGACGTTCCGGCAGGGCGTCAATATACCGACACGAAAAAAAATTGCAGGCGGCCGCCGGTGATGAGGCGGAAAGGCGAACGCCGCCGCCTCGCGTTTTGCCTTTTTCCACGGCAAAAGGCTCTCTTTTTTCACGCTACGACGACAGGTAGGCAGCCGCAGCCACGGCTTACGTGCTGCGCCGGACTTACGGCCTCATACATGAAGCGCATTTGGGGATGGGATGGGGGGCTTGGGGGAAGGGGAGCGACCGAATGGCGGCCGCAGGGCCGCGCCTGTCAGGCGCGTAGCAACACAAGTTTTACAAATAATTTCAACAAATAAAACAAACAAGCTGTACATGTTCCACTTGCCTTTGGGGCGGGGTGCCTCGTGCCCCTACTCTTCCCCCGGTAAAAGCGCGCTGGGGAAGGGATGGGGGCTTGGGGGGAAGGGGAACACCTCCCGCGCAGGCGGCGACCGAAAGGCGGCCCGGAGGGCCGTGCCCGTTAGGCGACAAAGGAGCCTTACGGGCATCGACAGCAGAGCGAGGGGTTCCCCTTCCCCCCAATAGTCATTGAGGTTGTGGGCAGGCGTTTACAGGGCAAAGGCCCGCTGTATATGCGGCTGCAGGAGCAGGCAGAGCCACGGCAGGAGCAGCAGCCAGAGGTGGCGTGCGAGGCGCGGCCGGAAGAGCGGCACGGCCCAGAGGCAGGCGGCCAGCGTCAGCATGGCGACGGCCGGAGCGGTATTGAGTGTCGCCAACGCCGTGGGGTCTTCCGTCAGGCTGCCCAGGGGACGCCCGGAGAGCAGGAAAAGCAGCGGCTGCAGGAGGATGTCGCTCCAGCGGTCGATGCAGGTAGGCAGCAGGCCCAGCACGGCCCAGACAGCGCACCAGCGTACCGCCCGTTCCCAGTTCCCGCACAGCATCAACGGGATACGGGCATTGGCGTAGAGCACCAGCAGGGCCACGCCCCCCGCCGCCGTCAGGTGGGAGAAGGCCGTCCCCAGACTCGCCCCCAGCACCAGACGGAACAGATCATTGCGGGCCATGCCCTGGGGCGGCGGGGCCAGCACGCCGCCCTGGATGAGGATGAGACCGAACAGGCAAAGCAGTGCCAGGACGGTCAACAGCATGGGACGCCGGATGACCGCCCCGTCGTAGAGGCAGTCGGCATCAGGCCGCAGATGGGGGAAATCGGGCAGACGACCGTTGGCCTTCTGCACAAGGGCCAGAAAGACCACGGCCATGCCGCAGGCCAGCAGGCTGGCGGCGGTCTGCTGCCACTGCCAGCGCGGCAGGGTGGACATGTCGTCCATCAGCCACAGCGTCAGGACAAAATGCAGGATCAGCAGGATGACGGAGCACCAGCACAGGCGCAGGCTCAGCTGGGTGAGCCGTCGCACGCCCCAGATGGCCAGGCGGCCGTTGCCGCGTCTGCCCAGCGGATAGGTGAGCAGGAGGATGAGGGGCATGAGTTCCGTGGCCTGGAGGACATATTTGAGGATGAGCGTCAATTCCAGCATGATGCAGAGGGGTAAGGGTGGGAGCCTCCGTTTCCGGGGCCCAAAACGAAACGAAGCCGGACCTTGATCCGGCTTCGTCCGCGGGTCGCAGCATCGGCAGTGCCGATGGGGGGAGGGCTGCAAGCCCGTATGCGGCTATTCGACAACGGTTGCCCGCTTGATGATGACGGGCTCATTGGGCACGTCATCATGATATCCGCGGGAACCGGTAGGGACAGCGGCGATCTTGTCCACCACATTCTGCCCCTTGATGACCTTGCCGAACACGGCGTAGCCCCAGCCTTCGGGCGTGGCGCTGCGGTAGTTCAGAAAGGCATTGTCCTTGGTATTGATGAAAAACTGCGCCGTGGCGGAATGCGGTTCACGGGTGCGCGCCATGGCCACGGTATACTTCTTGTTCTGCAGTCCGTTGGAGGCCTCGTTCTTCACCGGGGCGCGCGTGGGCTTTTCCTTGAGATCCGGGGTCATGCCGCCGCCCTGGATCATGAAGTCCTTGATGACGCGGTGGAAGATGGTGCCGTCATAGTGCCCGGCCTTGACGTACTGGACAAAGTTGGAAACCGTCATGGGAGCCTTGCGGGCATCCAGCCGCAGCAGGATGTCCCCGTAATTGGTCTCCAGCTTCACCACAGGGTCCTCGGCAGCCGCCGAAGCCGGCAGCGAGCTGAACAGGCAGAAGGCGCACATGCTGAGCAGGACGGACGAAACAATGCGTTTGATGACGGACATCGAGCCACCTCGTGAAAAATCTCTGCGCTCTTTTTAGCCCAATCATCCGGGACTGGCAAGAGCGTGCCGCCGCTGCCCGAAGTTTTTTTGCGCCATCCCCAAAGGGTGCTTGCCAAAGCGGCCATCCTTCTTATATTATATCCTGAATGAAAACCTCTCGCTTAGGCGAGTTTCCCTTCTCCAACGGAGGCACAAATGGAAGTGAATGCGTATTCCAAAGCTCGGAGCGGTGCCAGCATATCCAGCATCTTCATGAGTCATGTTTATCGCTGGATGACCATCGGCCTCGGCGTCACCGCCGTCACGGCCTTCCTCGTGGCCAGCAGCCCCACCCTCGCCTGGGCGATCCTGGGCAATTCCCTGATCATGATCGCGCTCATCGTGGCGCAGATCGGCCTTGTGATCGCGCTCAGCGCCGCCATCCACAAATTCTCGGCAGGCACGGCCACGGGCGTATTCCTGCTGTACGCCCTGCTCAATGGCCTGACCCTGTCCAGCGTCTTCCTGGTCTATCCCATAGGCAGCATCGCCAATGCCTTCCTGACCTGCACGGGCATGTTCCTGGCCATGTCCGTTTACGGCACGGTCACCAAGCGGGACCTGACCGGTCTGGGCAGCTTCATGTTCATGGGGCTCATCGGCATCATCATCGCCGCCATCGTGAACATCTTCCTTGCCAGCTCCATGCTGGACTTCGTCATCAGCTGCGCGGGCGTCATCGTCTTTACCGGCCTGACGGCCTATGACACCCAGAAGCTGCGCCAGTTCGGTGAAGCCGCTCCGCTGAACGACTCCGCCGCCATCCAGAACGGCGTCATCCGCCGCGGAGCCATCCTCGGCGCGCTGACGCTCTACCTGGACTTCATCAACCTCTTCCTCATGCTGCTGCGCCTTTTCGGCGGTAGCCGCGACTAGCGACGGTCCGCACGGCAGACTGCCGCACGAAACGTATCCATCTGGCGGGGGCAAGGAACGACCTTGTCCCCGTCATGCGTCTTTTTCCCTTTTTTTGCTCCGGTCGCGCCGCCCTCCCGGCGGTGAACCGCTCAGGATATCCGCCATGAGCATACGCCGCGCCTCGGCCTCGTCTGATCGCCAGTCCGCAACAGATGCCGGACTGGCCGCCCCCGCCCCGGAAGAACGGGAGGCCGGTCTGTCCTGGCCGCCCGACGGGGACGGCTCCGCCTTCCTGCCCTCCGCAGCCGATCTGGCCGACAAGGGCGACGGCGAGACAGAGGACATTGCCCCCGACGATACCACGACCCCGTCCGACCCCGCTGTGGACGACGACCGCTTCGACAGCGTCGATCACGCCCTGTCCCGACGGATCATGACCGCTCTTGCCCGCCAGCAGCGTCCCATGCGGCTGGACGGCCTGCTGCGCGTGCTCGGCCTGCCGCGTCGGGCCCGTAAAGAGCTGGAAGCCGCCCTCGCCCTTCTTGCGCGGGAAGGCAAGGCCGTGCGCCAGCGGGGCGGTCTCTGGTCGCGGGCGGACAGCCTGCGGGAGATCCGCGGACGCTACATGGCCCTGCGCAGCGGGGCGGGCGGTTTCGTCACGCCGCTTGACGCGCGCGGGCAGGTGACGGGGCCGGATGTATTCATCCATCCCCTGCAGGCCGGGGAGGCCTGGCATACGGACATGGTGCGGGTGCTGCTGGCCCCGCGAGGACGGCAGGTACGAGGGCGCAGCCCGGAAGGTCGCATCGTGGAGGTGCTGGAACGCGGCTGCCGCCAGTTGCCCGCCCATGTGCTGGACCGGGTGGGCGGCCGCCTGCACTGCCGGGCGGCGGACAGCCGTCTGGATGTCGCCTTCAGCGTGGACATGCCCCCGGCCCTTGACGTTCCGCCCCCGCGCGGCTCCCTTGTCCTGCTCGAACCGGAACGCCGTCTGGCCTCCGATCTCTGGCAGGCGCGCCTGCTGGAGGTCATCGGTCATGAGGACAGTGTGGGCGTGCAGGAAAACCTGGTCAAACTCAATCATCAGGTACCGCTGGCCTTCCCGCCCCGCGCCGAAGCCGAGGCGCGGGCCCTGCCTGCCGAGCCTTCGGCCGAGGATATGGCCGGACGCGAGGATCTGCGCCAGCTGGTGCTGGTGACCATCGACGGGGCCGACGCCCGCGACTTCGACGACGCCATCGGCGTGGAGGCCCTGTCCGACGGCTGGCTGCTGCGGGTGGCCATAGCCGACGTGAGCCATTATGTCCGTCCGCGTACGGCGCTGGACACGGAAGCTCTGGCGCGCGGCAATTCCTGGTACTTCCCGGCCTCGGTGGAACCCATGCTGCCTCCGGCCCTGAGCAACGGTCTGTGCAGTCTCAATCCCGATACGGACCGCCTTTGCCTGACGGCGGAACTGCGCATCGACCAGCGAGGGCTGACCGTGGATGCCCGCTTTTTTCCGGCGGTCATGCGTTCGGCGGCCCGCCTCACCTACGAAGCGACGGAAGCCGCCCTCGTGCGCCGCGACCCCGACGCCCGCGCCAGCCTGACGGCCCTGCCGCGCGGCCGGGAGATCTTCGCCATGCTGGAGGAGGCCTTCCGGCTGTATGAGGCCCTGCATACCGCGCGCACCTCGCGCGGCAGTCTGGATTTCGACCTCCCCGAGGCGCGTTACGACCTGACGCCGGACGGCCGTCTGGCGGGCATCGGACGGCGCGAACGTCTGACCGCGCACAGACTCATCGAGGAGTGCATGTTGGCGGCCAATGAGGCCGTGGCGCGCTTCCTCGGCGGCTCGACGGCGCAGGAGGCGGTCCCCTTCCTGTACCGGGTCCACCCCCGCCCGGAGGCGGAACGGCTGGAAGCGCTTTTCGATTCCCTGAAGGCCATCGCGCCGGAGTTGTTGCCGCCGCGCCCGGATGCGGCCTCCCTGCAGGGCATCCTGGCCGGAGTGCGGGAGACGGAGCAGGAATTCCTCGTCAACCGCCTCTGCCTGCGGGCCATGCCGCAAGCCCGCTATCAGCCGTGGAACGAGGGGCATTTCGGTCTGGCCTCTCCGGCCTACTGTCACTTCACCTCACCTATCCGCCGTTATGCGGACCTGCTGGTGCACCGGGCGCTCCGGCAGAAGCTGGGCTGCGGCACGGGCAGCGTGCCCGGCGGACAAAAACTGCTGCGGGTGGCGGATCAGCTCAACCGCCGGGAACGCGAAGCCATGGAGTGCGAGCGGGAGATGGCCCGGCGGCTGGCCTGCATCGCCCTGCGCGACAGCATCGGACAGCGTTTCGACGGCGTGGTCTCCGGTGTGACCGAGTTCGGCGTGTTCGTGGAACTGGAGGCCATGCCGGTGGAGGGCATGATCCGGGTCGAGGATCTGGGCAACGACTGGTTTGCGCTGGATGAACGCCGCCACGCCCTGATCGGACAGCGCAGCGACGCCATCTGGGCGCTGGGACAGCCTGTGGCGGTCCGGCTTGCCGACGTGCACGCCGGACGGCTGGAGATCCGCCTCGTCCCGGCTGACGGCAAGCTTGCCGCGCGCGGCCGTCCCGACAGGCAGCGCCCGCCGCGGCGGTCTTTTTCCCGACAGGGACGCGGCCCGGGCGCGAAGGCTGCCGCCCCGCACAGGCTCGGACGCCAGCCTTCCCAACGACAGGAACGACGGCAAAAACGCGGGAGGAGAGGCTGATGGGCCTGCTCTCCGGCAGTCAGCGCATGGGCGCGGCGGCCCTGCTGCTGGCCGCAAGCACCATCCTTTCCCGCCTCATGGGGCTTGTGCGCGACAAGATCATCTCCTGGCAGTTCGGCGCGGGCAGCGAGGCGGACATGTACTTTGCCGCCTTCATGGTGCCGGACATCATCAACAGCCTGCTGGCCGGGGGGATCATGTCCATCACCATGCTCCCCCTGCTTTCCCGGCGCTTTGCCGAGGACGAGGCGGACGCCTGGCGCTTCTTTTCCTGCGTTTTCTGCTGGATGCTCCTCGCCTCGCTGCTGGCGACGGGCGCGGGCATACTGTGCGCCGGTCCGCTGGCCCGACTGACCGCGCCCGGCTTCGACGCGGCGCAGATCGCCCGGCTGGCCTTCTTCATGCGCATCATCCTGCCCGCGCAGGTATTCTTTCTCTGCGGGGCCTGCATGACGGCCCTGCTCTTCCTGCGGCGACAGTTCCGCGTCCCGGCCCTGACGCCGCTCATCTATAACGGCAGCATCATCCTCGGCGGCCTCTGCCTGCCGTGGTGCGCGCAGGCCCTGGCCCTGCCGTCGGAGTGGGAGCTCGGCGGCATGAGCGGCTACTGCGTGGGCGTGACCGTTGGGGCGGCCGTGGGAGCTTTCTGGCTGCCCTGGCGGGTGGCGCGCGCCCAGGGCCTGCATCTGGAATGGCGGCTGTCGCATCCGCTGTTCCGGCGTTTCCTGCTGACGGCCCTGCCGCTCATGCTGGGCCAGACCATCATCCTCATGGACGAACAGTTCCTGCGTCTGTTCGGCACCATGCTCCCCGACGGCAACGTCAGCCTGCTCAACTATGCCCGCCGCATCACGCAAGTGCCGGTGGGGCTCATGGGACAGGCCGCCGCCGTGGCGTCCTATCCCTTCCTGGTGGCGCTGGTCACCAGCGGCGAGCGGGAACGCTTCGACAGCACCCTTTCCACGGCCCTGCGGGCCAGCGTCGGCCTGATCATCCCGGCCGCCGTCTGGCTGGGGCTGGCGGCCCGGCCGGTGCTCACCGTCATCTTTCAGGGCGGACGCTTCGGCGCGGCGGAGACGCTGGCCTGCACGCCGCTTTTGCAGATCATGCTGGCCGCCACGCCGTTGTGGATCATCTACATGGTGCTGGTGCGGGCCTTCTATGCGGGCGGCGACACCATCACGCCCGCCGTCACGGGCACCGTCATGACCGTGCTGGCCCTGCCCTGCTATTATTTCTGGGCCGTGCCGCACGGGGCCTGGGCCATCAGCCTCGTCTCCAGCGGCAGCGTCAGCGCCTATGTGCTCTGGCTCATGGTCATCTGGTGGCGGCGCAAGGGCGGCGGCGCCTTTGCCGGACTGGGGGGCCTCGCCCTGCGGGTGCTGCTCTGCAGCCTGCCCGCGGGCGCGGCGGCGGCCTGGGCGCAGTCCCTGCCCTGGGGCGCCTGGTGTGCCGCACGGCTGGGCGGCCCTCTCCCGCCTCTCATCGACGCGCTCCTGCTGCTGGCCGTGAGCAGCGGCCTGTTCTGTCTGCTCTTTGCCGCGCTTTCCCGGCGGCTGGCCCCGGAGGTGCTCGCCCCCGTCCTGCGGCGGCTGCAGCGGCGCAAGGGAGCGGGACCTCACGCCGCCTGAGTCGACCGCGCGGAGGTCCTCGCGGAATTCTCCTTGACAGGACAGGGATTTTTACTATAGTTGCCCATTCCGAAGAATTACCAGCGCCGCGGCGCTATGGAGGTACAAAGTATGACTGCTCTGCAGAATGCCGTCAAAACGGCTGATGGTGTGGCTGTGAACGGCATCACCGTTCTCCCCGTGGTGGAAAAGTGCGAAGGCTGCGATCGCGTGCGGGAGTTCGAAGGCCAGAACTTCTGCTCCAGCTACCCCAATCCCGAACGCAAGTGGGCGGGCGGGCGCTGCAATTTTGCCACGCACGTGAAGGTGCAGGTGGCCGCCGCCGCCAAGGTCAACCCCCTCAAGGCGTCCAAGCGTGCCGCCAAGGGCCGCTAGACCGCACGTTTTCCGTGTCGTCCCTCCCGTGGGGCGTCCCTATTTCTCAAGGAGGCTCGTCGGGCCTCCTTTTTTTCATCCTGCAGGATGCTTTCGGAGTCCGCCATGTCCGCACAACCGCTGCTTGACGCGCTGCTGCGCCATCTGAGCGCGCAGGGCGATACCGTGGAAAACCTGCAACGCCGTCTCACGGCCTTCCGGGCGCTCGGCCCGGAGAACGGCGGCGACGGCGAAATGCCCAAGGCCCGCCAGATCGCTGACCTGCTCGGCGGACCGGGGTCCCCCTTCACGCTGCGCTGGTGCAATGCGCCGGATGCCCGCGTGTCCTGCGGCGAGCGTCCCAATCTCATCGCCTATTTGCCCGGCAGGGAAGAGCGGACCCTCTGGCTCTTCGCCCATACCGACGTGGTCCCCGCCGGACCGCGCGAGTCCTGGACGAGCGATCCGTGGACCGTGCGCCGGGAAGGCGACCTGCTCTACGGGCGCGGCGTGGAGGACAACCAGCAGGGCCTTGTGAGTATGCTGCTGCTGGCCGCCGCCCTCCGCGCGGCGCTGACTGACGGTGCGGACCGTCCCCCGCTGGGCCTCGGTCTGGTCTTCATGGCCGACGAGGAGTGCGGCAACGTCAAGGGCCTGCAGTACGTCCTCGAACAGGCCGGGGAGCTGTTCCAGCCGGAAGATCGCTACATCGTGCCGGATTCGGGCTCGCCGGACGGCTCGGAGGTGGAGGTGGCCGAAAAGCATGTGCTCTGGCTGCGCGTGCGTACCGCCGGCCGCCAGTGCCATGCCTCGCAGCCGCAGTGCGGAAGCAATGCCTTCGTGGCCGGGGCCGCCGCCGTGCTGGCCTGTGCCGGGCTGGCGGAGGACTTCCCCCGGACGGATGCGCTGTTCCAGCCGCCTTGCTCCACCTTTGTGCCCACGCGGCATGAGGGAGGGGCCGACAGCATCAACATCCTGCCGGGCGACGACTGCTTTTATGTGGACTGCCGCCTGCTGCCCGACGTGACGCCCGAAAGCGTGCTGGAGGCGGCACGGAAGCGCACGGCGGACGTGGCCCGCCGCTACGGGGTCGAGATCACCGTGGACATCCACCACCATCAGGCGGCCAGCGTCACCCCGCAGGACAGCCCCGTGGTCGGCGCGCTGGCCGATGCCGTCGCCGCCGTCTACGGCGTGGAGGCCCGGCCCGTGGGCATCGGCGGGGCCACCGTGGCGGCGCTGCTGCGTCGTCGGGGCTTGCCCGCCGTGGTCTGGAGCCGCCTGCTCGGGACCTGCCACCAGCCTGACGAACATTCCTCCATCGCCGCCACCATCAGCGACGCCAAGGTCTTTGCCCATGTGCTCTGCCGTTGCTGATCCCTCCGCCAGGAACACCTTTGCGGCCATCGTGGTCGGCGGCGGCCATGCCGGTTGCGAAGCCGCCGCCGCGCTGGCCCGGCTGGGACATCCCACCCTGCTCGTGACCGGCAACGTGGACCGTCTGGGGCATCTGTCCTGTAATCCGGCCATCGGAGGCCTGGCCAAGGGCCACATGGTGCGCGAGATCGACGCCCTCGGCGGCATGATGGGCCTCTGGGCCGATGCGGCGGGCATCCAGTTCCGCACGCTCAACATGAGCAAGGGCCCGGCCGTGCGGGCCACGCGCGCCCAGATGGACCGGCAGGCCTACATGAAGGCTGTGCGCACCAGTCTGTATGCCTTGCCGGAGCTGCGCATCTGGCAGGATGAGGTGGTGGACCTCCTCACGGACGACGGCAGCGTCCGCGGTGTGCTCACCGCGCTGGGCCAGCGCTTTTACGCGCCGCACGTCCTGCTCACCACGGGGACCTTTCTGGAGGGCCGCATCCATGTGGGATTGACCCACCTGCCCGGCGGACGGCTGGGCGACGCGCCGGCCCACGGGCTTTCCGACGCCCTGCGGCGGCTGGGCTTCCGGCTGGGCCGCCTCAAGACCGGCACCTGCCCGCGCCTCCTGCGTTCGTCCATCGACTACACGCGGCTGGAAGAGCAGCGGGGCGACACGCCGCCGCCGCGTTTCAGCTTTCGCGGGCCTGGCCCGGTGCTGCCGCAGGTGAGCTGCCATATCACCTGGACCAATGAAGCCGCTCATGCGGCCATCCGCAGCGGTTTCGACCGCTCGCCCCTGTTCACGGGCGTCATCGAAGGCACCGGCGCACGCTACTGTCCTTCGGTGGAGGACAAGGTGGCCCGCTTCCCCGACCGCGAGCGCCATCAGATCTTTCTGGAGCCGGAAGGGCTCGACAGCGCCGAAGTCTATGCCAACGGCATCTCCACCAGCCTGCCGCTGGACGTGCAGCAGGCCATGCTGGCGGCCATCCCCGGTCTGGAAAAGGCCGTCATGGTCCGGCCCGGCTACGCCATCGAGTACGATTACGCCAATCCCATCCAGCTCACGCCCACGCTGGAGAGCAAGCCCGTGCCCGGTCTCTGGCTGGCAGGCCAGATCAACGGCACTTCCGGCTATGAGGAAGCGGCCGCGCAAGGGCTCTGGGCGGCGCTCAACATCTCCTGCCGCCTGCGCGGTCTGCCGCCCTTCCTGCCGGATCGCGCCTCGTCCTACATGGCCGTGCTGGTGGACGATCTGGTCACGCTGGGCACGGAAGAGCCGTACCGCATGTTCACCTCCCGCGCGGAGCACCGCCTGCTCCTGCGGGAGGACAATGCTGATGCCCGCCTGACGCCGCTGGGCCGGGAACTGGGCCTTGTGGACGATGCCCACTGGGAGCTTTTCCAGCGCAAGCGGGAAGGGGCCGAACGGCTGCGCCGCCTGCTGGAGACGGAACGCCTGCCCTCCTCCCTGCCGGACGCGAGCCTGCACGGACGCACGCTGGCCGAGGCCCTGCGTCGCCCCGAACTGGAACTCGATCAGCTGGGCGCATGGCATCCCGGTCTTGCCGCCCTGCTGGCTGAAGGAGCGGACGCCGCGTTCAGCGTGCAGGTGGACATCAAGTACGCGGGCTATCTGGAACGCCAGCGTGAGCTGGTCGCCAGGGCAAGGCTCCTGGAATCTGTTCCCTTGCCGGAAAATATGGAGTATAGTACCGTCGTCGGCCTCTCTCGTGAGGTGGAAGAAAAGCTGCAACGCGTACGGCCGCGCAATCTGGGACAGGCCGGGCGTATTTCCGGCGTCACTCCCGCGGCCGTCAGTTGTCTGGAGATCCACCTGCACAAGCTGGGCCTGCTGCGTACCCCCCCGCAGGCAGCTCCCCGCTGAACCCACGACCTGCACCGCTGCATGTCATCAACGTTCGGAGAAACGCATGTCACCGCTGCTGATCATCTCGCTGAGCCTGATTGCGGGGCTGATCCTGTTCATCATCGGCTATTTCTGGCAGAAACACGCGCATACCCGCTATTCCAAGAAGCATTTCAACAAGATCATCCACAGCATCCTGGACGAGGCGCTGCTCGCGCGTGAGATATTCGAGATAGAGCCGGACGCGCCGGAGGTGGGCTACCGCAGCTATCGCGGGCAGCTGGAGAATCTGGAAAAGGACAAGCTGACCTTCCGTATGCTGGATCCCATCGCCCACTCCCTGACCAACGCGCCCGCCTATCTGCTGTTCCGCGCGAAAGATCAGTCGGGGCAGCAATATTTCAAATTCTGCTGTGAGATCCGCAAGGTCATCCCCGATGAACCTTTCCAGGCGGTGGAGATGAGTTTCCCCGTCAGCATGGAGATCGGCCACAAGCGTACCTTCTCCCGCGTGGCGCCGCCTCAGGACAGCATCCGTCTGCTGAGCCTCTGGACCATCACGCCGCAGCAGCCCATGCCCCTCACCCTCGAACAGGTCGGCCCGCCCGTCCTGGCGGCCAAGCGCGGCGCGGCCTCGCCGCCGCTCTTCCTGGCGGACATCTCCGCCTCGGGCATGGCCATCGGTTTCCCGCTGGAGAACAAGGACGCCGCCCCGCCCGTTGACCTCGAAAAAGGTTCCCCGTTATTCTGCCTGCTGGTATTTGAAATGGACGGGCAGCCCATAACCTTCTGGGCCACCTGTTCGGTCAACAATACCCGTCTGCGGGAGACGCCGCCGGCGTTCCTGGTGGGGCTGGAATTCACCAACTGGGCGCTGTTGCAGCCCGGCGAACGTTCGCTCAAATGGTTCCATGCCTCCCCGCTCAAGGGCGTCGATCCCATCTTGCGCTGGGTCGAGAGCCTGAACAGCAGGCATCATCACTAGAGCCTGGCGGCGTTTGGGAGGAAGGGATATCCCTCACCCGCGCGGGAGAGTTTTTCCCTTCCCAGCGATTTTTTGCCGGGGGAAGGAAAAGGGGACATGCCGGAGGCGCATCCCCAAACAAGCGGAGCATCCGGATGCTTCCCCTTGCGGATCGAAAACATTTGTAGGATTTGTGCTAACACAACCTGGTTCCTTTCAGCAAAGGAGGTCATTGTGGACGGTGGTCCCGAGAGTCACAGTAGCATCTGGTCGCGTCTAGGACGCCTGTTCGGACGCGACGACGAGGAATCCCTCGAAAAGGCCATCCTGGAAGCCCGTGCCGACGGCGAAGTGGAGCCGGACGAAGAGTCCATGCTGCTCGGCATCCTGCGCTTCAACGACCTGCAGGTGCAGGACACCATGACGCCGCGCACGGACATCGACTGCGTGCCGGAAGACATGCCCCTGCCGGAAGTGGCGCGCGTCATCGTCACATCGGGGCATTCCCGCATCCCCGTCTTTCGGGAGACCCGCGACAATATCGTCGGCATCCTGCACGCCAAGGATATCCTCAGCAGCCTGCTCTCGCCCGAGAACGGCGCGCAGGATCTTTCCGCCATCATGCGCGATCCCTTCTTCGTGCCGGAGACCAAGCCCATCCGCGCCCTGCTGCAGGAATTTCGCGCCCGCAAGCAGCACATCGCCATCGCGCTCGACGAATACGGCGGCACGTCCGGTCTCATCACCATCGAGGACCTGCTCGAGGAGATCGTGGGCGATATCGAGGACGAGCACGACGCCCCCCGCCAGGAAGACATCCGGGAGATCGAGCCCCGCGTCTATGAACTGACAGGGCGCGCTCTGCTGGAGGATCTGCAGGAGCTGGGCGTGGACATCGAATCCGACGAAGTGGACACCATCGGCGGCTACCTGAGCATGGAGGCCGGCCATGTGCCCGGCCCCGGCGAACGGTTCGCCCTGAGCGGCTGGCTCTTCTCGGTGCAGGATGCGGACAAGAAGCTCATCCGGCGACTGCGCATGGAGCCTGATCCCGACGCCGCGCCCGCGCAGGATGAAGAATAAGATGCTGCTGACCTCCGCCCCGTCCCGGGAGGGCTTTCTGTCGCGGGCACTCCTGCCGCTGGCCGCCGCCGTCTGTATCTGGCTGGGCTTCGCGCACCCGCTCCCCCTCCTGCCGGACGCCCTGCCGCCGCTGGCCCTGCTGGCTCCGGTCATGCTGGCCCTCATGGGCCTGCGGGCCGGTCATGCCGGACAGGCTTTCCGCCGCGGCTGGCTGGCGGCCTGGGGCGGACATCTGGCCGCTCTCTACTGGCTGTGCCTGCCCATCCATCAGGTGGGCGGGCTGCCGTGGTGGCTGGCGATCCCCTGCGCGGCCTTCGTGGCCGCCTGCCTGTCCAGCGCCGGGGGGCTCTTTGCCTGGGCCGCCTATCTGCTGCGGCGGCGCACCCCGCTGGTGCTGGCGCTCGCGCTGGGGCTGTGCTGGTATCTGCTGGAATGGGGCTATGCGGTGACGGCGGGCTTCCCGTGGCTGCCGTTGAGCGGTGCGCTTGCGGCCTGGCCGCTGCTCATCCAGCCGGCGGACGTGCTGGGCGGCTATCTGCTGGGCGGGCTTTGGGTCTTTCTCCTCCTGCTGCTTTTCATGGCCCCGCACGGCAGGCGCTATCCGCTGCTGTCCCTGTTGCTCATGCTGGCCTGTCTCGGCTATGGTTACTGGCGGCTCGGGCGCGAGCCGCTGGATCCCCTGCCGGAGGGCAGCGACAGCTTTGCCGTGCTCTTTGCCGAGGGCAACATCGACCAGAACCAGAAGTGGCTGCCGGCCTTCCAGCGCGGCACCGTGCAGACCTATCTGCGTCTGACCGAACAGATGCTGGCCGAGCATCCCGGTGAGCATCCGCTCATCGTCTGGCCGGAGACCGCCCTGCCCTTCAACCTCATGGCCGCCAATCCCCACACGCCGCGCATCCGGGAGCTGGCCGCGCGGGCGCAAAGCCCCCTGCTGACCGGCGCGCCCGGCTTTGAAGGCAGCCGGGAGGCCATGCGGGTCTATAACCGGGCCTACCTCATCGGCCCGGATGGGAGCCTGGCGGGCTATTACGACAAGGAACATCTCGTGCCCTTCGGGGAATATGTCCCGGACTGGCTGCAGTGGAACTTCCTGGAAGGGCTGCTGCAGCAGGTGGGCGTCTATACGCCCGGCACGCGCCTGGCCCCCCTGGGCAGCAGCGGTCTTGAACTGGGTATGCTCATCTGCTATGAGGGCATTTTTCCGTGGCTGGCGCAACAGCGCGTGCGTGACGGGGCCAATGTGCTGGTGGACATCAGCAATGACGGCTGGTTCGGCCTGTCCCCGGCGGGACTGCAGCACCTTCGCCTTACGGCCGTACGCGCGGTGGAGCAGAACCGCTGGATCCTGCGGGGGACCAACACGGGCATTTCAGCCATCATCGACGCGCGCGGACGCATCGTCCTGCGCGGCGGTCAGTTCGAGGAAGCCGCCCACTGGGGAAGGGCCCGTGTCCTGACGGAAACGACGCCGTACCATCGCATCGCCCGCTGGTTGCCCGCCGGGGCGGCCCTGCTCCTGTTGAGTCTGATCTTTTTCGGCCCTGTGCGCCGCAACGTCTAACCCCTAGAATTCCCATGCTGCAACTCAGTGATCTCCGGGCCCGTTCCCAGACCCTTGCCCAGCGTTTCGACAATCTTTGGGGGCGTCTTTGACGCCGCCGCCGATCAGAAACGCCTTGATGCCATCGAACAGGAGCTTTCCCGTCCCGGCGCCTGGGACAAGCCGGAAGCCCTGACGCCCCTCCTGCGCGAAAAACGCCAGCTCGAGGATGAAGTCGAACGCCTGAACCGCCTGAAGACCGCCCATGACGACATGCTGGCCTGGCTGGAACTGGCCGCCGAGGACGGCGGCGAGGAGGCCCTCCAGTCCCTGCACGAGCAGCAGGACGCGCTGGATGCCCTGCTGGAAGACACCGAACTCGTCATGCTGCTGTCCAGCGAGGAGGACAATCAGGACGCCATCCTGGAGATCCATCCCGGCGCGGGCGGCACGGAATCGCAGGACTGGGCGGAAATGCTGCTGCGCATGTACACCCGCTGGGCCGCGCGTCGCGGCTATGACGTGGAAGAACTGGACTTCCTCCCCGGCGATGAAGCCGGCATCAAGAGCGTCACCCTGCGCATCGCCGGGCCGCACGCCTTCGGCTTCCTGCGCAGCGAGCGCGGCATCCACCGCCTTATCCGCATCTCTCCTTTCGACGCATCGGGCCGCCGCCACACCTCCTTTGCCTCTGTGGACGTCATCCCCGACGCGGGCAACGACATCGAACTGGACATCAAGGAAAGCGACCTGCGTTTCGATACCTTCCGCTCCAGCGGGCCGGGCGGGCAGAGCGTCAACACGACCAGCTCCGCCGTCCGTGTGACCCATATCCCCACAGGGATCTCGGCCCAGTGCCAGAACGAGAAGTCCCAGCATCACAACAAGGACTCCGCCCTGCGCATCCTCAAGGCCCGTCTCTACAACCTGGAACTGCAAAAGCGGGAGGCCGAGCGGCAGGCACAGTACGCGGGCAAGGACGCCATCGCCTTCGGCAGTCAGATCCGGACCTACACCCTCCAGCCCTACCGGCTGGTCAAGGATCATCGCACCAACAGCGAGGCCGGGGATGTGGAAGCCGTGCTCAACGGCCAGATCGACCAGTTCCAGCATGACTTTCTGTTATACCGCCATGAGCAACAACGCTGATTTCGACGACCTGCTGACGGAGCTGCGCGAGCTGCGCGATGCTCAGGCGACTGACGAAGGCCCGGAACTGCTGGTCCTGCGCCGCGTGCACGGCATGACGCCGGAGCGCTGGCAGGCTTTTCGCCGGCGTTATCCCAACAGTCGCTGGGGGGCCCTGCCGCTCAACGACTCCGCGGTGACCCAGGCGTTGAGCGACATCATGGACAGAAGCTCCTCGGATCTCTGCCCCGATGCCTGCCCTCCCCTGCGCGCCACGGACCATGTGCTCGCGCGGATGCTGTGCAGTGAACTGTTCCTCGCGCAGATGGAACGCGACCTGCAACGCCTGCAACGCGGCGGCGGACAGCTCTCGTTCATCTGCATGGATCTGACGGACGAGGCCCGCGCCGGCGAACGCTGCACGCAGATCATGACGGAGCTTGCCGGCATCGTCGCGCAGGCATTGGAGCCCTGCGATACGCTGGGGGCGCTGCCGGAACGCGGCATAGCCCTCATGCTGCCGGGCATCGGGCCGCTGCGGGCCAGGGCGCTGGCCATGCGCCTGCGGGAACGCCATCTGCACGAGAGCCAGCCCGGGGACACCTGCGGCTTTGCCGTCCTGAGCCTTGCCCAGCCGGCACGAATCACGGTAAGGGAGCTGCTGGAGCGCATTCCGCCCCTGCTTGACCGGGCACGCGCCCGAACCGACAGCGTCCAGTTTGAAGCTGTCAACACCACGGGACAGCCCGATACCCTCGTGCAGTCCCAGGAAAAACGTTTTCTTTTCTTTGGGGGAGCCTAGTATGGCCAACACAACCTTGAGTATCGCCGTCATGAGCGGCAAGGGCGGCGTGGGCAAGACCAACCTGTCCCTGAATCTGGCCTGCGGACTTTATCAGGCCGGCTACACGGCCCTGCTTATGGACTGTGACCTCGGCCTGGCCAATCTGGACGTCCTGCTGGGCATCATCCCCGAAGGCAATCTGCAGCACGCCCTCATGGGAGAGATGCCCCTGAACAAGGTGCTCTATCCCGTGGAACCTCGCGGTTTCGACGTGCTGCCCGCCGCCTCGGGCGTCCCGGAACTGGTGGAGCTCAGCCCGGACATGCGCCACGAGCTGCTGCAAAAGCTGGAACCCGTCTTTTCCGGCTATGACTACGTCTTCATGGATCTCGGCGCGGGCATCTCCGATACGGTGCAGAGCTTTGCCGCCATGGCGGCCATGCGTCTGGTGGTCATCACGCCCGAACCCACTTCGCTGACGGACAGTTACGCTTTCATGAAGGTCCTGAGCACCCGCCACGCCATGAAGGACTTCATGGTGGTGGTCAATCAGGCCGGTTCCGCCCGTGAGGCGCTGACGGCTTTTGAGAAGCTCAAGGGGGCCTGCTCCCACTTCCTCAATATCGAACCGACCTTCCTCGGTCACGTCCGGTCCGACGCCAAGCTGTCGGAGGCCGTCTGCCGTCAGCAACCGCTCATGCGCTACGCTCCGGGCAGTCCCGCCGCTCAGGATATGGAAAAAATCGCCGCTCGCCTGCAAAAATATCGGCTGAACATGCTCGATCAGCTCGCCAGACGCTCCGTACTGCAGGCCCCCGGCCTGTAAAGCCTTTACCTTGAAGCCAAAACAGGGTAATGAACAAACTTGCGTCATTGCCTAAACGAGGTCAGCTTCCTGACGCACTCCCCCCAACTTCTAGGAGGCATGATGAACAAGAGCGAGCTTATCAAGACACTGGCCGAGGAAGCCAATCTGCCGATGGAGGACGCCACCATGGTGGTCAACACCTTCGTCGATGCCATGAAGGACGCTCTCATCGCCGGGGACCGCATCGAGATCCGCGGGTTCGGCAGTTTCAAAGTCAAGGAATACAGCGGATACGCCGGGCGCAATCCCAAGACCGGGGAAAGCGTTTCGGTCATCCCCAAACGTCTGCCCTTCTTCCGGGCTGGCAAGGAACTGAAGGAATACATCAATCAATAGCCGGACCGGGCTGCGGCAAGGAGGATATATGCTGTTTTCCGGTGCTATGACTGCTCTGGTGACGCCGTTCAAAAACGGCGCAGTGGACGAGGATGCCTATCGCGCTCTTATCGAATGGCAGATCACCGAGGGTATCCACGGCCTCGTGCCCTGCGGCACCACCGGCGAGTCGGCCACCCTCACCCATGACGAGCATGAGCGCGTCATCGGCATCTGTATCGAACAGGTGGCCGGGCGCGTGCCCGTGCTGGCGGGAGCCGGCTCCAACAACACCGAGGAAGCCATCCGCCTGACCCGTTTTGCCCGCAAGGCCGGTGCGGACGGTGCGCTGCTCATCACGCCCTATTACAACAAACCCACGCAGGAAGGGCTTTACCGCCATTTCCGCGCCATTGCCGAAGCCGTGGACATCCCGCTCGTGCCTTACAACGTGCCGGGCCGCACGGGCTGCAATATGCTGCCCGCCACGCTGGGCCGCCTCGCCCATGACTGCCCCAACATCGTGGGCGTGAAGGAGGCTACCGGCGACCTGCATCAGGGCAGCCAGACCATCGCCGCCTGCCCCGAAGGCTTCAGCGTGCTCTCCGGCGACGATTTCACCGCTCTCCCGCTCATGAGCATCGGCGGCAGCGGGGTCATCTCCGTTACCTCCAACATCATGCCGGGCGCCATGTCCCGCATGTGCAATCTCTTCAAGGAAGGCAAGCTGGCCGAGGCCGCGCGCCTGCATCACGAACTCTACGACCTGCATCAGGCCATGTTCGTGGAGAGCAACCCCATCCCGGTCAAGACCGCGCTGGCGCTCATGGGCAAAATGGCTCTGGAACTGCGCCTGCCGCTCTGCCCCCTGTCCGACGCGCACCTCGACGACCTCAAGCGTGAACTGCGCAAACATGCCCTTATCGACTGATCGTCGGTAAGACCTCAGGAACACAGTCGGCCGCCGCAAGGAGGCCGACTTTTTTCATTGGAACAGCACAGCGCCCGCCTGCCCGTTCCGCAACCTCAGCACCGGAGACAGACCATGAACGTCCTTCTCGTCAACGGCAGCCCGCACGCCAAGGGCTCCACCGCCACCGCCCTCCAGACCATAGCCGACCGTCTGCACGAAAACGGCATCGACTCCACACTGCTCCATGTGGGCCACAAGGCCGTTCGCGGCTGTATCGCCTGCGGCAAATGCGTGCAGACCGGCCAGTGCATCTTTCAGGATGATCCGGTCAATGAGGGCATCCGCCTCCTCAAGGAGGCCGACGGCATCATCGTCGGTTCCCCCGTCTATTACGCCGGACCCAACGCCACTCTCTGCGCCTTCCTGGACCGCGTCTTCTACTGCAAGGCCGCGCCCTACGCCTTCAAGCCCGCCGCCGTGGTGGTGAGCTGCCGCCGTGGCGGCGCCTCCGCATCCTTTGACCGGCTCAACAAATATTTCACTATGTGCCGTATGCCGCTGGTCAGCTCCCAGTACTGGAACTCCATCCACGGCAACAACGCCGAGGAAGCCCTTCAGGACAAGGAAGGCCTCCAGACCATGCGCACCCTTGCCGACAACA
This sequence comes from uncultured Desulfovibrio sp., assembly GCF_944327235.1. GTDB lineage: Bacteria > Desulfobacterota > Desulfovibrionia > Desulfovibrionales > Desulfovibrionaceae > Desulfovibrio. The sequence goes on along the minus strand of NZ_CALVHE010000009.1, from coordinate 31,755 downwards.
TGAGCTGGATGCTCAAGTGCATCGCCGCCGGCAAGGCCGCCGGCATCCTGCCGCCCACCCCCGAACCGTGGGAAAAGACCAACTTCATCCGCTAAGTTTTTTCCGGATGATGTGAGGGGAGGGCCCCCTCCCCTCACGCTCCCCTCACCCTCCCAGTGTGCCTTAGGCCTGTTAACACTATTCGCTCCCTTCCCCCAGCGCGCTTTTACCGGGGGAAGAGTCAAAGACACGAGGCACTCTCGTCTCAAAACAAGCGGTGTGATACAGCCTGTTTGACTTATCTATTGAAATTGTTTGCAAAATTTGTGTTAACAGGCCCTGGGACATTTTCAGTTTGAAACGCGTTGCGTTGCAAACCATACGGCCTGCCGTTTCGCGGAAAAAATGCGGTTTTTCCGCTCAAATTGGGCCGGGCGGCGCTGTGCCGGGCCTCGCATTTTGCCATTTTCAAAGGCAAAATGCTCTATCGCCTCAACACGGGGCACCCTGCCACGCCCCAAAAGCGTGACCTGCCGCAAAAAAATGCCGCGTCAGCAAAGGACCTCCCTTGTGCCTTCGCCGCCCTCTTCCGCCCTCATAAGCGCCGCTCAAAGAAGATCTTTTTCCACAAAAATATTCTGAAAAACGCTTTGCCGTTACATATCTGTACAAAGAAGTGCATTTCCGCATCTCTTGTATGCTACTCTGTAGATGAACAGTATCACATTCCTGTTTTTCATTTTTCGGCAACATTTCGGAACCGTCTCTCTCTCTCTCTCTCTCTCTCTCTCTCTCTCTCTCTCTCTCTCTCTCTCTCTCTACAGTATGATAGAAAAAAGAGTTCTCCTCTAATGTAAGAAAGCTCCATGCCGATAAGCCCAGCATGATCATCTTTTACCGCTAACGGAAATGAACGATTTGCCATAAGGAGGGGACACGATGACCGAAAGCATCATGTCTCGCAATTTCGTGCATCACGGCAATGGCGGTTCTGAATATACAGATGCCATGCTGGCCGCACAGCGGGCACGCAGCAGCATGGCGACCCGCCAGATGAGCATCCTGACGACTGGCAGGGCGCTGGTGGACGCTCTTCCCTCTGACGCGACCTATGCGGAGATCTCACGGGAAGGGCGCAAGGCCGCGCGCCTCATGGAAGAAGAAAAGGATGCTTCGACGTATGAAGTCTCCGAGCGCAATCTCGATGAACAGAAGGAAGAGATCGAAGAACGCGCCGAAGCGGCCATGAACGGCGAAGAGGAGCAGAATGCCCTCTCGACGGATGCCGCCACCGAAAACGGCGATGCGGAAGCCACGGACGCCGAAAGCGAAGAGCAGACGGCCAGCGCAGCGGACAAGAAGGACGACGACAAGAAGGCCGTAGACGCGGAAGTCAAGACCGCGGAAGAGCTGATGGCCGAACAGCAGGCCGCCGCGGAAAAGCAGGACCAGATGGCGGGAACAAGCGAAAACGCGGAAGCGCAGGACAAGGCCGCCGGAACTGCCGACGCCGCCACGCCCAAGGTGCAGACGCCCCTGCATATCGTGGTCTAAAAACTGTCAGGCATTCGGCTCCACGAGCGTTTATCCGAGGAGGATACGATGACGGAAAGCATCATGTCTCGCAATTTCGTGCATCACGGCAATGGCGGTTCTGAATATACAGATGCCATGCTGGCCGCACAGCGGGCACGCAGCAGCATGGCGACCCGCCAGATGAGCATCCTGACGACTGGCAGGGCGCTGGTGGACGCTCTTCCCTCTGACGCGACCTATGCGGAGATCTCACGGGAAGGGCGCAAGGCCGCGCGCCTCATGGAAGAAGAAAAGGATGCTTCGACGTATGAAGTCTCCGAGCGCAATCTCGATGAACAGAAGGAAGAGATCGAAGAACGCGCCGAAGCGGCCATGAACGGCGAAGAGGAGCAGAATGCCCTCTCGACGGATGCCGCCACCGAAAACGGCGATGCGGAAGCCACGGACGCCGAAAGCGAAGAGCAGACGGCCAGCGCTGAGGTCAAGACGGCCGAAGAACTGATGGCCGAACAGCAGACTACTGAAACTCAGAGTCAGACAACTCAAACGCCCCTGCATATCGTGGTCTAGTTACAGACAAGATATCCCATATCCCTCCCCGGGAGGAAGGCCGTGCCGCGTCATGCGGCAAATGACGGCCTTCCTCCCGGGGAAATCATTTTTGCTGCCGCCCACATGTGCGTGACTGCGGCTCTTCTCTCTTTAAAATATTTTCCGTTTGCAACGCGTTGCGCTCCAAACCATACGGCTTGTCGTTTGCGGAAAAAAAGCGTTTTTTCCGCTCACTTTCGGCCGGGGGCGCAGTGCCGCCGCCTCGCGTTTTCAGGATGCTTACGCAAGCACCCTGCCCCGCCTTTTCGTCATGCCGCCGGGGGACTGTCAGCGAGGGAAAGCGGCTGTGCCCCCGCACAGCTCCATTTGCCGGATAAAAGCGCGCTGGGGAGGGGATGGGGGGCTTGGGGGGAAGGGGCACCCCGCCCGCGCCAGGCGCGGGGTGCCCCTTCCCCCCAACTCAACTATCCTCCGCGCTACGCGGGGGAGCGGCGGAGCACGGCTTGACGCACGGCCTGGAATTCTTGCAGCAGGGCCGGGTAGTCGAAGCGGGGGTAGCGGCCGTCCTGATAGACGATCTCGCCCTGGATCATGGTCAGGCGCACTTCGTGCCCGCCGGCCGCATACACCAGATGCGAAACGGGGTGATAGAGGGGCTGGAGGTTGGGCAGGTCCAGATCCAGCGCCACGAGGTCGGCGGGCAGCCCCACGGCAAGCCGGCCGAGACGGCTGTCGTGCAGGGCACGCGCGCCGTTACGGGTGGCCATGTCCAGCACTTGCTGTGCCCGCAGGGCGGTGGGGTCGCCGGAGGCGACCTTGTGCAGCAGAGCGGCCTGACGCATCTCGGCAAACATGTTGAGCTGATTGTTGCTGGCGGCCCCGTCGGTGCCGAGGGCCACATCCAGACCGGCGGCGAGCAGTCGGGGGACGGGCATGATGCCGGAGGCCAGCTTCATGTTGGAAGAAGGATTATGCACGGGCACCACGTCACACCGGGCGAGCAACGCGGCTTCTTCGTTCGTCACGTCCACCAGATGGGCCACCGTGCAAGGGACCTCGAACAGGCCGCAGTCCGCGGCATGGGCCACAGGGCGCTTGCCGTGCAGGGAGAGGCTCTGGGCCGTTTCGGCAGGGCTTTCGGCAAGGTGGATATGCAGGGGCAGAGCCAGCCCGGCGGCCAGATCCCGGCAGGCTCGCAGGATCTCCGGCGTCGTGGTGTAGACGCTGTGCGGCATGACGGCCAGCCGCAGACGGTCATTGCCCTGCCAGCGTTCGCTCAGGCGCAGGGTCGCTTCCAGCGCGGCCCGGTAATCGGGACAGCAGGCGGACGGGAACTGAAAAGCCCCTTCCCCGCCGACGCAGCGGATACCCGCCGTGTGGGCGGCTTCCAGCACCTGCGCCTCGTGGATGTACATATCCAGACAGGCCGTGGTGCCGGTACGGAGCATCTCCGCGAAGCCGAGCAGGCTGCCCAGCCGCACTTCTTCCGGGGTGAGCCCGGCTTCCACGGGAAAGATGCGCTGCGTCAGCCAGTCGATGAGGGGCATATCGTCGGCCAGACCGCGCAGCATGGTCATGGCCGCATGGGTATGGGCATTGACGAGGCCCGGCAGAACGAGCATCCTGGAACAGTCCAGCACTTCGGTGGCCTGCCAGCGGGCCGACAGGTCGGCCTGCGGGCCCATATCGACCACAAGACCCTGCCGGACGGCAAGGGCGGCGTTTTCGAGGATGCGGCGCTGATCGTCCTGTGTGATGAGCAGCCCCGCCAGAATGAGCGTATCGCATGTGTTCATGTGTCGTTCCTGTCCGCTGTGGCGGAAGGAACATATAGCCCCATTGCGGGTCGGGAGCAAGGATGCCCTGTCTTCTGCTGCACGGGCTGGCGGGCAGCCCGTTTGAGATGCGTCCGCTGGCCGAGGTCCTGGAAGCCGACGGCCATGTCGTGGACAACAGCCCTCTGCCGGGACACGGCGGCGACGTGTCTGCCTACCTGAAGAGCGGTTATGCCCAGTGGCGGACGGCGGCCCTGGCGCGCTACGAGGCCCTTTGCCGCCGGGGTCCTGTCTGGCTGGCCGGTTACTCGCTGGGCGGGCTGCTGGCGCTGGACATCTGCGTGGCCGCCGTCCGCGGCGACGTGCCGCCCCCGGCCGGGCTGCTGGCGCTGGCCGTGCCGCTCTACTTCCGCAAGTGGCATCCGTATTTTTGCGCCGCGCCGCAATTCCACTTCCTGCGCTGGCGGGCGCGCCTGCGGCCCTGCGTGCCGCTGCCGCCACGCTCGACGGCGGCGCGGGCCGTCGCTCCCTGGCAGGGACACGAGACCGTCTATTATCTGCCGCACTTCGTGGAGCTGGAAGCGGCCCAGCGGCGATTGCGCCCCGAACTGGGCAAACTGAGCGTCCCGCTCTGCATCGTGCAGTTACGGCATGACGTCTGCTGTCATCCCTGGAACAGCCTGTACCTGCTGCGCCACTGGGGCGGCGAAGAAGCGGAACTGCACCTGCTGCGCACCCGCGGCCCGCACGGCGGGCATCTGCCCACGACCCATTGCGAGAGCCGGGAACGGGTGGCCGCACTGGCCGTACGTTTTGCCCGGCAGTGCCTTGGCCGGGCTGGGCGGCACGGTCCGGCAGAGGTCGTGTGACCGGGAATGCGGACTTGCATGTTTTGCGGGAGCAGGGTAGGATACGCAACCATTGTTTCGTAACCATGAGCAGCTCCGGCATACGGCGCTGCCACACATTCCTTTCGGAGGTACGCCTTGTTCCATTCCATCGCTTTTGCCATGGGCACGCCCCAGGCCGGCGGCGCTCCCGCCAGCGGCACCGACATGCTGGTGCAGTTCCTGCCGCTCATCCTCATGTTCGCCATTTTCTGGTTCCTGCTCATCCGTCCGCAGCAGAAACGCGCCAAGGCGCACAAGCAGATGCTTTCCGAACTCAAGCGCGGCGACCGCATCATGACCTCCGGCGGCTTCATCGGCCGCATCCTGGAGATCGACGACGAGCAGATCCTGCTTGAATGCGGCGAAGCCAAGCTGCGCCTGAACCGTGGCGCTGTCGGGGCCGTGCTGGACAAGAACGGCAAGGCCGAAGAACCCAAGTAGGCGCAGACCGCCAGACGGTCAGCCGTCTGACCCCTTTCCGATCCGGCCCCGCCGAGGCGGGGCCGTGATATTGTTTGCCGGACATGCGCCACGCTGCCCGGCCTCCTTATTTTTGAGCAAAAGGTAACCCCATGATAGGATTGCGTACACGTTTCGGCGTCGCTCTTGTGGTTTTCCTGCTGAGTCTCGCCTATGCCCTGCCCAGTATGCCCGGCATCGGGACGGCTCTGCACTCTGTCCTGCCGGAAAAAAAGATCAACCTCGGCCTTGACCTCAAGGGCGGCATCCATCTGACGCTGGCCGTAGGCGTGGATCAGGCGGTCAGCAACTCGCTGGCGCTTGCCGGGCAGGACATCCGCAGGCTGGGCAAGGACGAGAAGATCGTCGTGCTCCGGCCGCGCGTGGTAGGCGGCGACCGGCTGGAATTCCTCCTGCCCCGCGGCGACGACCGCCAGAAGCTGGAGGAGCTGCTGCACAAATATTATCCGCAGCTGGTCTTTAACGAACCTGTGGCCGGCGATTCGGGCCAGCTCCGCTTCGTGGGCCGCTTCACCGACGCCGAGGCCGACCGTCTGAAGGACATGGCCGTGGACCAGGCCCTGCGCACCATCCGCAACCGTATCGACCAGTTCGGCGTGGCCGAGCCGGATATCCGCAAGCAGGCGGGCTATCGCATCCAGGTGCAGCTGCCGGGCCTCTTCGACCCGCGCCGGGCCGTGCAGGTGCTGGGGCAGACGGCGCACCTCTCCTTCCATCTGGTGCGCGACGACGTGGACCCCAAAAAGCCGGTCCTGCCCTCGGGCGTCGAGGCGCTGCCCCTGCTGGAGCGCGGCACGTCGGGCGAGGAGATCTCCGGGCAGCTCATCGCCGTGGAAAAGGACGCCATGCTGTCCGGCGAGGACGTGGCCGATGCCCAGCCGACCTTTGAACAGGGCCAGGCCGCCGTCAGCCTGACTTTCAACAGCCGCGGCGCCGACATCTTCGAACGCGTCACCGGCGAGAACGTGGGACGCCGCATGGCCATCGTGCTGGACGGCAAGGTCTATTCCGCGCCGGTCATCCGGCAGCGCATCGGCGGCGGTCGTGCCTCCATCAGCGGCAGCTTCACCACTCAGGAAGCTTCCGACCTCGCCGTGGTGCTGCGCTCCGGCTCTCTGCCCGCGCCCGTCACCGTGGAAGAAGAGCGCACCGTGGGACCCTCCCTGGGTCAGGAATCCATCGACAGCGGCGTCCGGGCCGCTGTGGTGGGCGCGGCCGCCGTGGTGGTCTTCATGGCCATCTACTACGGTCTGAGCGGCGTCATCGCCGACGTGATGCTCATCTTCACCATGCTCATCATCATGGCGGGCATGGCCGCCTTCGGCGCGACCCTCACCCTGCCGGGCATCGCGGGCATCGTGCTCACCATCGGTATGGCCGTGGACGCCAACGTGCTCATCTACGAACGCATACGCGAGGAGTTGCGGCACGGGCTCACGCCGCTGGCGGCGGTCAGGGCCGGTTTTGAACGCGCCACCATCTCCATCACCGACTCCAACCTGACGACCATCATCGCCACGATCATCCTCTACCAGTTCGGCACGGGCCCCATCCGCGGCTTCGCGGTGACGCTCTCGCTGGGCATCCTGGCTTCCATGTTCACGGCGATCTTTGTTTCGCGCGCCATCTTTGAATACTGGGCGCGCAAGTGCGGCCCCAAGGGCATCAGCATCTAGGGCCGGGAGGAACGAACATGGCTTTTGCATTCATCAAGCATGATACGCATATCGACTTCATCGGCAAGCGGCACATCGCCTATGCCCTTTCCGTCCTCCTCCTGCTGGTGGGCCTCGGCTCCGCCCTCTGGGGCAACGGACTGCGGCTCGGCATCGACTTCGCCGGCGGCGTGGTGGCGCAGGTGGAATTTGCCCAGCCCGTGCAGGACGAGGCGCTCAAGAAAAGCCTGACCGCCACCGAACTGCCCGGCGTGTCCACCCAGCGCTATGGCGACGACGGACGCCAGTTCCTGCTGCGCGTCGCCACGGCCGAGGACGGCAGTTCCTCCGCCCTGCGGACCAGCATACTGGACGCCCTGCACACGGCCTTTCCCGATAACGCAGTGGAGATCCAGCGCTTCGAGGTGGTCGGCCCCAAGGTGGGCGACGACCTGACCAACAAGGCCCTGGCCGCGCTCTACTACGCGGTACTGCTCATCGCGGTCTATATCTCCGGCCGCTTCGAACAGCGCTGGATGGCGGGCATCATCATGGCCGCCGCGCTCTGGGGCAGCATGTATCTGGTAGGCATGACCGGCCTCGGCATGGGCTGGCTGGTGCTGGCCGCGCTGGCGGTCACGGTGGGCGTCTGCTTCGTGCTCAAGCTCAACTTCGCGCTCGGCGCCGTGGTGGGCCTGCTGCATGACGTGTTCATCACCGTGGGGCTGCTCTCCCTGCTCGATGTGGAGATCGACCTCAACGTCATGGCCGCTCTGCTCACCCTCATCGGTTACTCCCTCAACGACACCATCATCGTGTATGACCGCCTGCGCGAAAACCTGCGGGCCGCCCCCACGGAAAAGCTGGAAGAGCTCATCAACCGCAGCGTGAACCAGACGCTCTCGCGCACCATCCTCACCAGCGGTACGACCTTCATCGCTACCCTGGCCCTTTATCTGCTGGGCGGCGGCGTCATCCACGACTTTGCCCTGACCATGCTCATCGGCTTGTTCATCGGCACGGCCTCGTCCATCTATGTGTCCTCGGCCGTCCTGCTGGCCCTGGGCGATACGGAACTCTACGTCCGGCAACAGCAGAAGCCGGAATACGAAAAGCCGGGCGAACACGGCATCGTGTAGCACGGTATTATAGGGGCGCTTTACTCTGGGGGAAGGGGAACCCCACCCTTCCCCCAGCGCGCTTTTACCGGGTGATATCGTCGTTACCGGTACGGAGCCGCGCACAACACACGCAGAAAAGGACGACTCCTTTTTCTCCCCCAAAAACGAGACCATGAAAAAAACCGGGCTCCGGCGTATGCTGGAACCCGTTTTTTTTTTGATAGAACGTTTTGCCTTTGAAAAAGGTAACATGCGAGGCGGCGGCACAGCGCCCCCGTCCGAAAGTGAACGGAAAAACCACGTTTTTTCCGCGAAACGACAGGCCGTATGGTTTGAAACGCAACGCCTTTCAAAAAATGATCTAATTATACAGACCCCGCCTGCCATGAGGGGCGGTGCGCCCCGCGTCCCTGCTTTTTCCCCTGATAAAAGCGCGCTGGGGAAGGGGAGCGGCCGCCTTTCGGTCGCTCCCTTCCCCCCAAACAGCAAATCGTGTTGACAGATTTAAATGATTCAGACGCTGGGATGATGGCAACGAACCCTCCAGCCCTCATCGAGTGTCCGCCAATCCGGGATCTCGCTGCAACAGACATCCGTGGCCCGTGTGCAGCGCGGATGGAAGGTACAGCCCGGCGGCGGGGCCAGCGGGCTGGGCAGCTCGGCAGCGACGGACGATGTGTTCAGCGAAAGGCCGCCCGCCGTGGGCATGGCCGCCACCAGCGCCTGCGTATACGGATGGGCGGGCGTGTGCAGCAGGCGCTCACGAGGCCCTTCCTCCACCAGCCGTCCCAGATACATGACCGCCACGCGCGGACACATGAAGCTGACCACCGCCAGATCATGCGAAATGAACAGGTATGCCGGGCCGAAATCCTCCTGCACGTCCCGGAGGAGGTTGAGCACCTGAGCCTGCACCGAGGCATCCAGAGCCGAGACAGGCTCGTCGCAGACGACCACATCCGGTCGCGTGATCAGGGCACGCGCCACGGCGATGCGCTGCCGCTGCCCGCCGGAAAACTCGTGCGGGTAGCGGCGCTCCAATCCAGCAAGTCCCACGCGGGAAAACATGTCCGCCACGCGCTCGGCACGCTCGGCCCGACCCAGGTCCTTGTTGCGGCGCAGCGGCTCCTCCACCGACGTGCCTACCCGCCAGCGGGGATTAAGGGAAGAAAAGGGATCCTGAAAGACCATCTGCACCCGCCCGGCGGCCGTGCTGCGCGGTCCGGCCGGGGGCAGCGGCTGCCCGTCGAAGAGCACCTCTCCCTCACTCGGCGGCAGCAAGCCGCAGACCATGCGGCCCAGCGTGGACTTGCCGCAGCCGGATTCCCCAACCAGACCGAGGCTCTCGCCGGCCCGCAGGCTCATGTCCACACCGGCCACCGCCGTCAACAGCGCGCGTTCGGCCCACAGACCACGACGTACGGCAAAGCGCCGCCAGACATCACGGAGTTGCAGCAGCGGCTCCCCGCTCATGACAGCGAGCCCTCCGACGACACCTGCGCGCTGGCAAAGGTCGCCATATCATTATAGATGGCCGCGGCGCAGCGCAGCAGGTGATAGGCCACGGCCGCGCCCGTGCCTTCGCCCAGACGCATGTCCAGATGGAGCAGCGGCCCGCCCGCGGCAAGGCGGGAGACCGCGGGCACATGACCCGGCTCGGCGGAAGCGTGGGCCAGGATGGCGTAGTCGGCCAATGTGGGGCAGATGCGTTCCGCCGCGGCATAGGCCGCGCTGCAAATGAAGCCGTCCACCAGCACGGGCAGACGGCAGGAAGCCGCCCCCAGCATGATGCCTGCCATAAGGACGATCTCGAAGCCGCCCACAGCCGCCAGCACGGCCAGCGGATCGGCGTGGGCATGGGCGGCGGAATCAAGACCGTTGACGGCAAGGGCCGTCCGCACCACTTCCGCCTTGCGGGCGATCATGGCGCTGTCGGCCCCTGCGCCCGGCCCCACGGCCCGCTCCGGCGCAAAGCCCAGCAACGCGCAATTGACGGCCGCCGCGGCCGTGCTGTTGCCAATGCCCATCTCCCCCGTGGCAAAGCAGGCGTAGCCCCGCGCGGCCAGATCGCGCACCAGTTCCACGCCGCGCCGCAGCCCTGTGAGGCAGGTCTCCCGCGCCATGGCCGGGCCACGGCTCATGTCCGCCGTCCCGTCACCGAGGCGCAGGTCGATGAGCTGGGGATGCGGCGCATACGGTCCGCCCGCACAACCTGCGTCCACCACGCGCAGATCCATGCCGGAAGTGCGGCTCAGGACGTTGACGCCCGCGCCGCCCGCGCAGAAATTGGCCACCATCTGCCGGGTCACGACCTGCGGACAGGGAGAAACGCCCTGCGCCGTGACGCCATGATCGCCGGCAACGGTGAGCATCATGGCCGGATTGACGTTCAGGGGACGGACCTCAGGCCGCATGGCCGCCAGCCGCCGGGCCAGTTCCTCAAGGCGGCCCAGGCTGCCGCGCGGTTTGGTGAGCTGGTCGATATGTCGCTGCGCCGCTTCCAGCGCCGCCGCTTCCACAGGGACGATCCGCAGGCCGGGAAGGATCTCCTCAAGCCGGGGACAGGAAGAAGTTTCGATGTGCATTTGCCTGTGTTAGCCTTTTGACGGCAGGGGCGCAAGCGCCGTCCTCACGCGGGCGGCCCTTTACGGACCTGCCGCAAGACGCTATGCAGAGACGGCAAACCGGGATGCCGCGCGGCATCCCGCAAGGAGAACACATGGACATGACACGTTTTTTTCGCGATGCTGCGCGCCTGCTGCCGCTCTGCCTGCTGCTCCTCGGCTGTCCCGTACCGGCGTCCGCCGCCTCTCTGCCCGCCATCCCTGAGGGCAGCCCGCGTCTGACGCCCGTGGTGCGGGCCGTACAGCTCGCCGCGCCCGCCGTGGTCAACATCACGAGCACCAGCGTCATCGACGCCGGACCGCGTTACATGAGCCCGCTGGAACAATTCTTCGGGCCGGGGTTCCAGCCCTTCGGCGGGATGTCGCCCTCCCGGCGGCAAAAGCGGGTCAGCCTCGGCTCAGGCGTCATCGTGGACGGCAGTCGCGGCTATGTACTCACCAATGCCCACGTCATTTCCGGGGGCGGCGAGGTCACGGTCAACTTGCTGGACGGCCGCGAGTTCCCGGCCATCGTCCGGGGGGCCGACCCAGACTTCGACATCGCCGTGCTGGAGATACAGGGGCCGCATGACCTGCCCTCCCTGCGCCCCGCCACGGCCGCCGATCTTATGCCCGGCGAGACCGTCATCGCCATCGGGAACCCCTTCGGCTTCAACCATACGGTCACCACGGGGGTCGTCTCCGCGCTGGGCCGTTCCATCCGCAGCGAGAGCGGGCTGTTCACCGATCTCATCCAGACGGACGCGGCCATCAATCCCGGCAACAGCGGCGGTCCCCTGCTGGATCTGGAAGGCCGCCTCGTGGGCATCAATACCGCCGTACACGCCAAGGGCGAAGGTATCGGCTTCGCCATCCCCATCCACAAGGCCCTGCGCGTCATGGACAATCTGATGGACCACGGCAAGCGCGCGCCGCTCTGGCTGGGCCTGCATGTGGAAAATCTGGATCAGCGCATGGCGCAGGCGCTGGGCCTGCGCGAGGTGCGCGGTCTGCTCGTGGCCGAGGTCTATGACCGCACGCCCGCTGCCGCTGCCGGACTGGAGCCAGGCGACGTCATCGAGAGCATCAATGGCGTGGTGCTCGACGATCGCGGCGACTATTTGAACCTGCTGCGCAACCAGCTCCCCGGCGAACAGCTGCGCCTCGTGCTGCAGCGGACGGGCGGCAGGCAGGAACTGCAGCTCGCGCCGGTGGAGTTCGACGACGTCACGGCCCGGCGGATCATGGAGTCCCGCTGGGGCTTCACCCTCCAGTCCTCCGGCGGGCGGCTGGTGGTGGCCTCCGTGCAACCGAACGGCCCCGCCAACTTCCTGCGCCGGGGCGACGTGCTGGCCGGCATCGGCGGCAAGGCGCTGCGCTCGCAGGAAGAACTCCTGCAGGTCTTCCGTCAGCTGCGGCTCGCGGGCCAGATCCTCCTGCAAGTGGAACGGGGCGGCCGCCTGTACTATGCCCGCCTGCTGCCGTAAACGCCCGGCCGGGCGGCGGGGCGAAAAGTGGGGCCTGCCCCTTGACAGGGAACAGGAGGGGAAGCTATCCATGCCAGAGCGGCCGCGAGCCGCAAAAACCGCTGGAACATCCGTTTCAAATCTGGAGGAATCAAATGGGTTACAATGTGACTGTTGACGCCGACAAGTGCGTGGGCTGTGGTGAGTGCGCTGACGTCTGCCCCGTGGACGTGTACGAAATCAAAGACGGCAAGTCCGAGCCTTCCAACTCCGAAGAATGCCTCGGCTGCGAATCCTGCGTGGAAGTGTGCGAACATAGCGCCATCACCGTGGAAGAAAACTAGGCAGTAAGGGGCGCGCTGCGCTCCTCTCCTTTGTGCCGCCGGGCGCTTCCGCGTCTGGCGGCATTTTGCATACCTTCCGGGAAACGCCATGATACCAGATCTCACCCCCATTTTTCAGCAATACGAGGCCCTGCGCGCACAGGCTGACGCGGTGTTCGCCACCGTCCGCAACCAGTTCCCCCAGTGCGTCGCCTGCAAGGAGGGCTGCAGCGACTGCTGCCATGCGCTTTTTGATCTTTCGCTGGTGGAAGCCATGTATATCAACAGGGCCTTTCAGGAGCATTTCGGTTACGGGCCGGAACGCTCGGCCATCCTGGAGCGCGCCTCCGAGACGGACAGGCAGCTCACCCGTCTGAAACGCGATCTTTTCCGCGAGGAAAAGGCGGGCAAGAGCGCCGGGGACATCATGGCCGAAGCCGCGCGCGTCAAGTCGCGCTGCCCTCTGCTGGGCGACGACGACCGTTGCCTCATGTATGACGCTCGTCCCATCACCTGTCGCATCTACGGCGTGCCCACCTCCATCGCCGGCGAAGGGCATGTCTGCGGCTTTGCCGCCTTCGAGAAGGGGCAGAAGTATCCTACCGTCCATCTGGACAGGATCCAGGGCCAGCTTGCCAACCTGAGCCGCGCCATCGCTGATGCCGTGGAAAGCCGCTTCAAGGAACTGCACGACGTGTATGTGCCGCTGTCCATGGCGCTGCTGACCCGTTATGATGAAGCGTATCTGGGCATCGGCCCGGCCAGGCGCGAGGACTAGCCCATGCCATCCGTACTTGGTTCCATCCCCGCCACGGTATTCCGTGACGGGACCCCACAAAAGCTCACGGAAGCCGAAGAACAGCAAAAGCGCGAGATCTATGAAAAGATGAACCCGCGCCGACGCAAGTTCGTGGACAGGATCGGCTACGACAACTGGGACCCCTTCCAGAAGCCCAACGACCCGCTGGATCTGCGCATGGACGTCAGCAAGCGCACCACGCAGCAGCTGGTCCGCGAATTCCTCCAGGAAGCGGGCAAGAAGGGCCACTACAGCAACGACTACGGACGCGGCGCGCTGGAATGCGCGCTGGGCGTGGTCAACCGGGACGAGAAGTATCTGGGCATCCTGGATTTCTGTCTCTGGTATCATGATCTCCTGAAAAAAGAGGGCCACCTTTCATGAAAAAAAGCTACGACGACATCGACGAATACATTGCCGACCTCAAGGCCGAGATCGAAGCCAACGATCAGTGCGCCACCCACTACTACAATCTGGGGCTTGCCCTGCTGAGCAAGCGCGACTTCGTGGGAGCCGAAGGGGCCTTTCTGGACGCCGTACGCAACTCCCCGCATCTGGCGGAAGCCTATGTGCAGCTGGGCGGCATCTGTCTGGAACGCGGCGACCTCGAAGGCTGCCTGCGCTACAATGAAGAGGCCGCCAACTGCCGCGCCAAGTTCCCCGTGCCGTGGAGCAACATCGCCTTCGTGCATCTGCAGCGCGGCGAGCCGGACAAGGCCATCGCGGCCCTGAACAAGGCCCTCAAGTGGGATCCCGATTTCCTGCAGGCCCGCAACGCCCTGGCCACAGCCCATTACATGAAGGCCGAATGGGATACCTGCGAAAAGCTGTGCAAGGAGATCATCGCCAAGGAACCCGCCTTTGCTCCGGCCTGGAACAACCTTGCCCTTGCCCAGTTTGAACAGGGCAATTACGCCGCCGCGCGGGAATCGGCCAAGGAAGCCCAACGCCTCGGCTTCGAGGTGCCGGAAGGCTTTCTGGAAGAACTGACCCTGCAGGGCGTCTAGGACCTGTCGGTCCGTCCGCCTTTCCGGTCGCCCCGTTTCCAGCCCTTTCCCGCCACAGGCAGACAGGCGGAAAGTACAGAGCATTTTGCCTTTGGAAAAGGCAAAATGCGAGGCGGCGGCACAGCGCCGCCCGGCCCAAAGTGAGCGGAAAAACCGCGCTTTTTCCGCGAAACGACAGGCCGTATGGTTGGAAACGCGAAGCGTTTCAAACTAAAAATGCTCCAGACGGCCACATCATATCCAAAGCCCCCTCCAGCGAGGGGGCTTTTTTCGTGCGTTGTGTCATCGAAAAGACTAAACGCGGGGCGACGGCACCGTGCCGCCCGGCCAAATGCGCGTGGAAAAATCGCGTCTTACCGCGAAACGCTCCAAACTGAAAAATTCTCACGGAAGCGACGCATACGATCTGCGCAAAAGCCGGGCCCGGCTCTCAGGTCGGATCGAGGCATCATGATGACGTGCCGTGTCCCGCGTGAGATCCGCTATTTCGCCACAAGTCCCCCATCGGCAAGATAGAGACCGCCGGTCATGAAGCTTGCGGCGTCACTGGCCAGAAAAAATACGAGCTCCGCCACTTCCGATGCTTCACCCACACGGCCCAGGGGATACTGCTCCGCCTCGGCTTGCCAGTAAGCATCCACGCTGCCCCCATGCGTGATGTCCGCGAATTTTTGGAAAAGGGATTCCGTCAGCGGCGTTCTGATGGTCCCCGCACAGACGGCATTGACCCGTATCCCGCGAGGCCCAAGGTCGATGGCCAGACTTCTGGCTATCTGGCCGATGGCCCCCTTGGTGAGTCCGTACCCGAAACTGTTGGGCTTGCCCACATAGCACTGATCCGAGGCGTTGATGACGACGCTTCCTCCCCGTTTGAGGCAGGGGACGGCGGCCCGCAACGTATTGACCGTTCCCTGGATGTTGACATCGATCATCATGTCCAGTTCTTCATCGCTGATGTCCAGCAACGTATTGCAGCGATGGATGCCCGCATTGGCGACGATGCCGTCGATGCCGCCGAAAGCCTCCACGGTCCTGGCCACGGCCGTTTCCAGATCCGCCTTGCTTCGGGTATCGCCGGAAAGAAAAAGGACATTTCCCAGCTCTTCAGCCGTCTTCATCCCCGCATCGGCATTCACATCCATGAAGGCGACATCCCAGCCGCACGCATGGAACTTGCGTACGCAGGCATTGCCGATACCGGTCGATCCCCCTGTGATAAAGACAGTCTTTTGCATCAAGCTCTCCTTGTTCGTGTCCACATGGCACTGTATCCCGTGGAAATTCCAGCAATTGATCTGCATAGATGAGCATATTTGGACTCATCTTTCCAGCATACTACATGCATCATCAGGAACAGTTGGACAAAAAGTCAACAAGAAATGCTCTTTTTATCACTCATATCCTCTGAAAAAAATGATAAAGAATAGTATAGAAAAGTGATAATCAAGGATTTTCGCAGAGATGGCTCCCCTGTTCCTCTTTCATGCCGCGCACGTCACATCAGCGCTGGAAACAGCCTGCCCGAGTCGAGAACTTGGAGCATTTTCAGTTTGAAACGCCTTGCGCTTCAAGCATACGGCCTGTCGTTTCACGGAAAAACGCGGCTTTTCCGCTTGGTTTTGGCTGGACGGCGCAGTCGTGCCGCCCCGCATTTTGCCTTTTTCAAAGGCAAAATGCTCCGTATCCTCCCGCGTGTTCGTTTCGTTTGTCATGGCACCGCGCCTGTTGCCGCTCATCCAGGTGAGATGTCGCTGCCGCCCATTTTCCGAGATACCCTCGGCGGGAAGAAAATTCCTCCCTGTACGGCATGTTCTTTGCACATCCTGTCATGCGGCGTGATTTGCCGCCCCGTCTTCTGGAGCCCCATCTGAAGGAGATTCCGTATGGATATGCAGATTCGTTTCCGCAATAACGACCTTGGCCCGTATATGCCCACGCATCAGGAGCGTATGAACAGCATGATGTCCGCGGGACAGACGGCTTCTTCCGCCGCGCCCGAACTGACGCAGCGCCCGGTGGAGACCCCGCATATGCTCAATAACGAAGAGCTGCAGCAGACCCTGCAGCAGGTCGAAGCGCAAGCCGCCCAGCAGAACGAACAGATGCTGCAGGCGCACTCCGGCCTCAACGAGCAGCGCGTGGCGCGTCTGCTGGGCCTGCTGGACTAACCGCGGCGCCGTTCGCCGGGAACCATCCCCCCGGCGCCAGTTAGAGCATTTTGCCTTTGAAAAAGGCAAAATGCGAGGCGGCAGCACAGCGCCGCCCGGCCCAACGTGAGCGGAAAAACCGCGTTTTTTCCGCGAAACGCCAGGCCGTATGGTTTGAGACGCAACGCGTTTCAAACTGAAAATGCTTTAGAAACATGCAGCTTTTGCCTGTCCTGCGGGTGCACACAGCGTCCGTTCGGCAGAAACGCCCCTTTTCCTCAGCGGATCAGGGGCGTTTTCATTCAGGCGGAAAAAACCTCCACCGGGCGGGACACAGCCTGTCCGCCTACTCCGGCAGCGGGACCTCCTCCAGTCCCACAAGGGCCGCCTCGTGCGCGTGCAGGGAGTCGCTCGCCCACAAGGGCACAGGGGAATCCTCCTGGGTCAGGTGCGGCGTCAGCGCCGTGCAGCCCACCAGGATAACCTGCGCACCCCGCGCGGCCATGTCGGCCAGCATCCGCCGCATGAGCTCCCGCTCCGGCGCGCGCAGGGGGCCGCACCAGAGTTCCCGCGCGATCAGCTCATGACACCAGCGCCGTTCCTCCGCCTCGGGAGTGATGATCTCCAGTCCCAGACGCTCCAGCGGTTCGCGGTGGAAATCCTGCTCCATGACCTGACGGGTCCCCACGAGCCCCACACGGGAAAATCCGGCGGCGCGCAGACGGCAGGCCGCCACATCCGCCACATGCAGCAGGGGGATGCCCACCGCCGCCCGCACCGGCGCGGCCACCTTGTGCATGATATTGGTGCAGATCACCAGGAAGTCGGCCCCGCCACGCTCCAATGATCGCGCCGCCTCCCCCAGCGCCTGCCCCACCTCCGCCCACTGGCCGGCCAGGAGGCTCTGCCGTATGGGATGATAGTCGACGCTGCAAATAAGACACGGGGCCGAGTGCACCCCGCCGAGTTGCTCGCGCACGACGGCATTGATGCCGTGATAATAGGCCGCCGTACGCTCCCAGTGCATACCGCCAAGCAGGCCAATGGTCTTCATGCTCCCCCCTCAGACTCGGGATGCTCCCCGCAGCCTCGCGGCGGACCGCTCTTTCACGGCCGCCGCGGCCCATAGCGCTGACTAGGGCCTGTTAACACTATTCGTTGCCTGTTTGGGGGGAGGGGAAAACCCTCCGTCGGCGCTGGAGCGGGCCGCTCTGCTGTCGATGCCCGTAAGGCTCCTTTGCCGCCTAACGGGCACGCCCTGCGGGCCGCCTTTCGGTCGCTCCCTTCCCCCCAAGCCCCCATCCCTTCCCCAGCGCGCTTTACCGGGGGAAGAGTCAGGGACACGAGGCAACCCCGCCTCTATGACAAGCGGAGCGTGTACGGTCGATAGACTTATCTACTGAAATTATTTGTAAAATTAGTGTTCGCAGGCCCTAGTCCCGCATGTCCAGCGCAAGCCCCACAGGGCAATGATCCGAACCGTAGATGTCGTCCTCGATCCAGGCGTCGACGATGGCCGGTCTCAGTTCCTCGGAAACAAAGAAATAGTCGATGCGCCAACCGATGTTCTTTTCCCGTGCGCGCGTCTTGTAGGACCACCACGAATAGCGTCCGGCCTCGTCTCCGTGCACATGGCGGAAGGTATCCACATAGCCCAGAGCGGTAAAACTGTCCAAAAAGGCGCGCTCTTCCGGCAAAAAGCCGGTATTTTTCTCATTTTGCCGGGGGCGGGCCAGATCTATGGGCCGATGGGCGATGTTGAAATCGCCGCAGACCACGATGGGCTTGCTCTTGCGGCACTCCTCGGCGTAGCGCACGAAGGCGTCGAAAAAGCCCATCTTGTACGGCACCCGTTTGAATCGTCCCGTGGGCTTGCCGTTCTCGTCCAGCTCTTCCGCGCCGCCATTGGGGAAATAGCCATTGAAAAAATGGAAATGCTCGAATTCCAGATGCAGGAGCCGCCCCTCGCCCTGCCACTGGGGATCCGGCAGCTCGCACCGCACGGCAAGCGGCTCCAGTCGACTGAACACCGCCACGCCGGAATAGCCCTTCCTGACCGTACTGGAGGCCCAATGGCTCTGCCAGCCCTGCGGGGAGGCCACTTCCGGCGCGAGCTGCTCCGGCTGGGCCTTGGTTTCCTGCAACGCCACCACTTGAGCGTCGCTTTCCGTGAACCAGCGCCATTCCGCCTTGGCGGAGACGGCACGCAGTCCGTTGACGTTCCATGAAACAAGCTTGATGCGCATACGCGCCTCCTTTGATCACCGGCCGCCAGCGTCCTCTTCCCTATCCGGGACGCCGCCGCGCCTCTCCCGTGCTCCCGCACTATAGGAATCTGAGCGGCTCCGCGCAAGGCGGCTCCGGCAGCGCTCCCCGCCGGACATGATCCCGGCCTCAAGCCATATTGTCGTCGTTCGGGGAAAACACCGCGCCTACAGCCACGATCATGCCCCAAAGACCGCAAAAATATGCGCAGGGACCTTGCCGCAGCCCCATACCGCCCCAGCCGCCACCTGTCCGCCTGCTGCCGGACGGGAAAACGCCCGAGCGGACCGCATCATGCTGCGCCCGACCGGAAGTTTCCCGCAGGGGCTGATGCGGAAAGCCGGTCAGGAGAACGCGAACAAGCGACGGGCGACATGCGATGCGGGGGCCTTCCCTCAGGCAGGAGAGGCCCGCGCCTAACCCTTCCGAATCACATTGCATCATGCGTCGCTTTTGGGCATACTCGCCTCACGGGCCCCGTATGCCGCGCCGCCGGCAAGCCCGTCGCTCTCCGGCGGACCGCCGCCGGGGACGTGAGGCCGCCTTTCCCGCAGCGGCCGGACGGCGTCCCGTTGTCGTGCGGAAGGCGGGAATTCTTGTGAGAAGAGGAGTCTGTCCATGGATATGCTTCCCATTCGTCGCGCCATCCTGAGCGTTACCGACAAGACCGGACTGGTGGATTTTGCCCGCTTCCTTTCCTCGCACGGGGTGGAACTGGTCTCCACGGGCGGCACGCAGAAAGCGCTGGAAGCCGCCGGGCTGCCGGTGACCGCCGTCAGTTCCGTGACCGGTTTCCCCGAGATCCTCGGCGGCCGCGTCAAGACCCTGCACCCCAAGATCCATGCCGGCATCCTGGCCAGCAAGGACGACCCCGAACATCTGGCCACGCTGGCGGAAAAGGGCATACGCCCCTTTGATCTCGTCTGCGTGAACCTCTACGACTTTGCCGGAGCGGTGGAGCGCAAGCTCTCGCTGGAGCAGGCCGTGGAGGAGATCGATATCGGCGGTCCCTGCATGATCCGCGCCGCGGCCAAGAACTTCCACAGCATCCTCGTGCTGCCCGGCACCCAGTGGTATGCCCGCGCACAGGAAGAGCTGGAAGCCAACAACATGCAGGTGGGACTGGAGTTCCGGCAAATGATGGCCTCGCGCGCCTTTGAGGCCACATCGCGCTACGACTCCCTCATCAGTTCCTATCTGCGTCCGGGGGCCTAGCCATCGCCAGAGTCGAAGGAAACCTGCAAGGCCTGAAGGCCAGCCAGACCCGCGCCCTTGACCGCCTGCTGCACCGACGTTTTCCGCAGGAGGCTGTTTACGGTCTTGACCAGGCGCGGGAGCTGGCGTTGCTGTCGCGGGCCATCGGACGGCAGATCGGTCTGCTCATCGACCGGCGCGGACGCGTGGACATGGTCATCGTGGGCGAGCCGGGGAGCATCCTCATCCCGGAACTACCGCGCGCCCGCTCCGGCGCGGACCGCCTGCGCGGTCTGCGTCTGCTGCATACCCATCTCAGCCCCGACGGTCTCAGTCAGGAAGACCTCATGGACATGCTCTTCCTGCGGCTGGACGCTGTGGCTGTGCTGACCGTCAATCCGGCCGGCGATCCGGTACAATGGCAGGCGGCGCATCTGTTGCCGTCGCCTGTCCCCTCGCCCGACGGCGGCAAGCCCGTCCCCTACCGGCTCGCTCCCCTGCGCCCCTGGGATCAGCCCGATGCCGAACTGGCCGCCACGGCCGAGGCGCTGGAAGACGAGCTGGCCCGGCGCAGCGACGCCGGCCGGACAGCCGCTGGCTCCCCAAGGGCCATACTGGTCTCCGTCTCGTCGGAGCCGCGCCTCCTGCAGGAGCAGCACCTCGACGAGTTGGCCGAGCTGGCCCGCACTGCCGGGCTGGAAGTGGCCGGACGCATGGTGCAGCGAGTGGCTCAGGTCAATCCCAAGTTCATCCTCGGCAAGGGCAAGATGGCCGAACTGGAAGTGCTGGCCCTGCAGGGGCAGGCGGATTCGCTCGTCTTTGACGGCGAACTGGCACCGGCCCAGCTCCATAATCTGGCGGACATCACCGAGCGCAAGGTCATGGACCGCACCCAGCTCATCCTCGACATCTTTGCCCAGCACGCGGTGACCCGTGCGGGCAAGCTGCAGGTGGAACTGGCCCAGTTGCGCTATACCCTGCCCCGGCTCACCGGGAAAAACCGGGCCATGGACCGCCTCATGGGCGGCATCGGCGGACGAGGCCCCGGCGAGACCAAGCTGGAGACCGACCGCCGCCGCAGCCGCGAACGCATGGCCCGCCTGCGCAAGGAGCTGGACCAGCTCCGCCGCCAGCGCAGCTTCACCCGCGGCCGCCGCTCGCGCCGGGGCATCCCGCTGGCCGCGCTGGTGGGCTACACCAACGCGGGCAAGTCCACCCTGCTCAACAACCTGACCCGCTCCGAGGTCCTAGCCGAGAACAAGCTTTTCGCCACCCTCGACCCCACGACCCGGCGTCTGCGCTTCCCCGCCGAACGGGAGATCATCCTCGCGGATACGGTGGGCTTCATCCGCAACCTGCCGCAGGAGCTCATGGACGCCTTCCGCGCCACGCTGGAAGAGCTGGAGTCGGCCGACCTGCTCCTGCATGTGGCGGATGCCTCGCATCCCGACATGCTGCAACAGCTTTCAGCCGTGGAGACCATCCTGGAAGAACTCGAACTGCACCACATCCCGCGCCTGCTGCTGCTCAACAAGTGGGATGCCCTCCCCGTACCGGCACGCGCGGAAATGCTGGACAGCTTCCCCGATGCGCTGCCGGTCTCGGCCCTGCGCGGTGAAGGTATGCGGCCGCTGCTCCAGGCGCTGGAAAGCCGCCTGCTGCAGGTCGAGGTCGGAAGCCTCCCCCTGCCTGAGGACATGGCTCCCACCTTGCTGCAATGACGGCCGTTCACGGTCGCCCCATCTCCGTCCCGCGCCTCTCGCTACCTCTGGACGCGGTGCGTGCTCTTCCTCCCGCCCTTCGTATAAACTAGGGCTTGTTAGAGCGGGTTCGCATTGAAATTGTGTCCAATTTCAATGCTGACGCTGCCCTCACACTACGGAAAAAGCGTGGTTTTTCCGTGTGTTCGGTTGCGGGTAGTCGCTCTCGCGACTACCAGAGCAATCCACATTTTCAATGTGGAATTGCTCTAACACTATTCGTTGCCAGTTTGGGGGGAAGGGACGCGCGGCGCCCCCGCCCCAAAGACAAGCGGAACGTGTACAGTTTTCTTTCCTTAACCGCCGGATTATTTGTAAAAATATTACTGACAGACCTTGGCCGTCCCGGCAAAAAATCAGCGGCAGCCCCGGGGAAAGGCTGCCGCTCGGACAAGGAAGGAAAAATTTTTTCCGCTACAGACTGCGCTCCTCAAGCCCTGACTGCTTCGGGGCGGCA
The DNA here is from genome assembly GCF_944327235.1 of uncultured Desulfovibrio sp. Taxonomy (GTDB): domain Bacteria; phylum Desulfobacterota; class Desulfovibrionia; order Desulfovibrionales; family Desulfovibrionaceae; genus Desulfovibrio. The sequence goes on along the minus strand of NZ_CALVHE010000009.1, from coordinate 9,746 downwards.
CTGGCGCCGCCTGCCGCCGGGGCTGCCTTCTTCGGCGCACCGTCGACGGCTACCGGCTTCAAGCCCTCATCCGTGGCGCTGGGAGGCGTCATGAGGTAGCTCTTCACGGAAGTCACGCCTTCCACCCGGCGCGCGGCGTCCAGCGCCAGTCCGCGTTCGGCGGCGTTCTCCACCACACCCAGCAGCACGACGCGACCGGCGTTGACTTCGGTATCGATACGCGTGGAACTCAGCTTGTCCTTGCGGATGAGTGCCGTGCGCAACTTGGCCGCCAGCACGAGATCGCTCGTCTCGCTCGTGGCCGGGGAGAACCAGTGCGTGGTGACCGAGCGGACGCCCTTATGGCGGCGGGCGATGGTCACGGCCTTGTCCTGCATGTTCTGGGGCACTTCGCCCACAAGGAACACATGTCCGTAGTAGCAGTACACCGCCGTGCCCCAGCCCTGACTGAAACTATTGTCCAGCAGATCGGTCTTGATGGCCGTGGCGATACCCTTGTCGTCGGTGATGGTGTCCATGAGGCGCTTGTCGTCATACAGGCCATAGGCGCTGTATCCGCAGCCGGAAAGCGGCAAAACGGCGGTCAGCAGCAACAGTAAGCAAAGTATCGGACGCACGTCCCACTCCTTCAGTCCCTTGCGATCGTGCAAAAGAGAAGAACCTTCATCTCAAGAATGTTTTCGTTTGGAACGCTTCGCGCTCCAAGCCATACGGCCTGTCGTTTCGCGGGAAACCGCGGTCTTCCCGCCTGGTTTGGGCCGGACGACGCTGTGCCGCCGCCTCACGCCGCTCAGGCGTTTTCCGGCGCGCGCCGGATGCGCGCCCCCACAGCGCCGAGCTTGTCCTCGATGCGCTCATAGCCCCGGTCAAGATGGTAGATGCGCTGGACCTGCGTCGTGCCCTGCGCCGCCAGCCCGGCCAGCACCAGCGAGGCGCTGGCCCGCAGATCGGAGGCCATGACCGGCGCGCCGGTGAGGCGCTCCACACCGCGCACCATGGCCGTGTGCCCGGAGATCCTGATATCCGCACCCATGCGGGCCAGTTCCTGCACATGCATGAAGCGATTCTCAAAAATGCTTTCTTCCACCATGCTGGCCCCTTGCGCCAGACACATGAGCGCCATGATCTGCGCCTGCATGTCGGTGGGGAAGCCCGGATAGGGCTGGGTCCTGACATCGGTGCCGCGCAGGGGCTGGGCACAGCGCGCACGCACGCCTTCGGGCGTCCGGCTGATCTCCATGCCCATGCTGTTGAGCTTGAGGATGACGGCCTCCAGCTCTTCGTAGGGGCAGTTGGGCAGCAGAAGATCCCCGCCCGTGATCCCCGCGGCGGCAAGGAAGGTACCGGCCTCGATGCGGTCGGGCATGATGCTGTAGGCAGCTCCGTGCAGGGAACTCACTCCCCGGATGCGGATGCTGCTGGTGCCCTCCCCTTCGATCTGCGCGCCGCAGGCGCGCAGGAAGCGCGCCAAATCCACCACTTCCGGCTCGCGGGCGGCATTTTCCAGCAGGGTCTCCCCTTCGGCCAGCACGGCGGCCATGAGCAGGTTCTCCGTCCCGCCCACCGTAGGCATGTCGAAGGTGACATGCGCGCCGTTCAGGCGGCGGCAGCTCCCGATGATGTAGCCCTCCGCCAACTCGAAGTGCGCGCCCATGAGCTCCAGCCCCTTGAGGTGCTGATCCACGGGGCGAGCCCCGATGGCGCAACCGCCCGGCAGCGCCACGCGCGCCTGGCCGATGCGCGCCAGCAGCGGCCCCAGACACAGCACGGAGGCCCGCATGGTCTTGACCAGATCATAGGGGGCTTCGGGATGCAGATCGCCGGGACGGATCTCCGCCCGGTGATCGGCGTAGTCGCAGGCGCAGCCCAGCACGTCGAGCAGATGCAGCGTAGTGTGGATGTCGCGCAGGTCCGGCACGTTCTCGAGACGAGCGGGACCGTCCAGCAAGATGGCCGCAAACAATATGGGAAGCGCGGCGTTCTTGGAGCCGTTGACGGCAATGGTACCCTGCAGCCTGACGCCGCCCTCGATGATGAGTTTATCCATATCGTCCCGCTGAAAAAGACATGTTCTTTCTGTTCGTCGGCCGCTTTGCGCGCCCTCGATCCCTGAGGCGACGGGCGGTATCCCGACACGACCGTCGTCCTCTTCACCCTAGTGCTTTTTCTAGAAAAAATCCAGATGTCGGGCGATGCAAAATTTTTCTTGCCAAGTTTGGCCAACTGAGCTATACCTCTTTCTCGCACGGCGGAAGTAGCTCAGTTGGTAGAGCACCTGGTTGTGGCCCAGGTGGCCGAGGGTTCAAGCCCCTTCTTTCGCCCCAGAAATTTACCCCGCATCCTTGCGGGGTTTTCTGTTTCCACGGCCCGGCTGCCCCTTGCGCCCACTGACGTTCGGCTTGCCAAGCCTGCCGCTTTCGCCTATAGCTACCGCAACGGAGCGTGGCGCAGTTTGGTAGCGCACCTGCTTTGGGAGCAGGGGGTCGCTGGTTCGAATCCAGTCGCTCCGACCATATTTCAGGCACTTGCTGACATCCGGCAAGTGCCTTTTTTGTTCTCCGCCTCGACATGCGCGGATCTCCTCCCACGCTGCCGCCGCCGGACCTTCCGGGTGCGGCCCATACGCACAACGCGCCGCACACCCGAGCCCTTCCAACGCCACACCTCTCCCGTCTGGACGACTGCCGGCCATGCGTGTCCGTGCCCCGGACAGCTTTGTCCGCCGATCGTGTAACCTGTTGATTTTCTTTATCGACAATTTTGTCATGCGGGAAATATGCTTGCATTTCCACGAGTTAGACAAAAAGACCAACATCCCGCCCGAAAGCGGACGACAAAGATGTCCGCATGGATACATCAATCATCTCAAGCTGATACAGGTCATTTTCGGCGTGCGATCCTCGAATGCCTGACAATGCTGTCCGGAACAGAAAAACTAGAAGCCATTAACATGCTGAAATAATTGAATTCAATCTTGGAATACATATTGCTTTTCCTATGGGATAGAGGAACCCTTTCTTTTACCTTTTACCAGAGGAGCATATGTCATGCCCGTACCCGCATACCTTTCCGTCACCGGTGAACATCAGGGGCTCATCACCGCAGGCAACTTCACCGAATCCTCGGTAGGCAACATCTATCAGGAAGGCCATGAGGACGAATGCCTCGTCGAGGCTTTCAGCCATACCATCATGCTGCCCCGCGACCCTCAGTCGGGCCAGCCTTCCGGCCAGCGCGTGCACAAGGCGCTGAAGATCACCAAGGTCATCGACAAGTCGTCTCCGCTGCTGTTCCGCGCGCTGACCGCCGGGGAACGGCTGCCCGAGGTGGAGATGAAATTCTACCGCACGTCCGCCGCCGGCACGATGGAACACTACTTCACCATCGCGCTTGAGGACGCCATCATCGTGGACATCACCTCGTACATGCCCAACTGTCAGGATCCCTCGCAGGAGCACTTCACGCATCTGGAGGACGTTTCCTTCACCTACCGCAAGATCATCAAGACGCACGAGATCGCCAGCACGTCGGAAAGCGACGACTGGCGCGCCATGTCCACCCAGGCCTAGCCGCTCTGGGAGCTCCCCGCGCGGGGGCTCCCTTTTTCATCGGACACGCCATCCACAGTCGCCGGAAGGAGTCCTCCATGCCGTCCCCCTCCGCCAACAGCACATGGTTCCACTTTTCTCTCACCGGCGGGCCGGACTTCGCGGTGCTCGCCTTTTCCGGCACGGAACGCATCAGCCGACCGTACAGTTTCAGCATAAATCTGGTCAGCCTCTTCGCCAGTGAGCAGCTTGCCGGATGCGTCGGGCAGGAGGGCTGCCTGTCCATCGCTGACCGTTCCGGGGCCTCGCGCCTCGTGCACGGCGTCATCCGCGAGATGGAGCAGATCCATACCGCCAACCTGCGCACGATCTACCGCTGCCATCTGACGCCGCGGCTTTGGTTCCTCGGTTTGCGGCGCAATCACCGCATCTTCCAGCACAAGAGCGTGCCCGACATCATCACATGCCTTCTGGAAGAACAGAATTTCACGGCGGAGTCCTTCGCCTTCAAGTGCTTCCGCGACTACCCCGCTCGCGAGTACTGCGTCCAGTACGGGGAGAGCGACCTGCATTTCCTCTCGCGCCTGTGCGAGGAGGAAGGCATCTATTTTTATTTTGAACATGCGGAGGACGGGCACCGTCTCTGCTTTTCGGACACGCCGGGCGGTCCCCGCATCAGCGGAGAGTCCGATCTGCGCTATTTCCCCGGCTCCGGCCAGCCCGCCGATACCGCTGTCGTCGCCCGTGCGGCGCTCCGCTCCCGGAGCGTCAGCGGCAAGACCACCCTGCGGGACTGGAGCTTCCTCACCCCTTCCGCCATCCTTGACGGTCCCGCATCGGAGCCGGACGCCACCAAAGCGCCCGCGGCCCCGGGGATGGAGACCGAAGTCTACGCGTATCCCCACATCCATCAGACCGCGTCCGAAGCCGAACGCTACGCCGAGATACAGCTCCGGCGACAACTCGCGCCGCAGATCCGGCTGGAAGCCGAATCCGACGTCTCACGCTTTTTGCCCGGCTTCACCTTCACGCTGTTCGGGCACGATATGGAGCGCCTCAATGCCGGCTGGTGGGTGACCGAGGTGACGCATCACGGCGAGCAGCCGCAGGTGCTGGAACACGAGGCCCCGGACCGGGGGATGCGGTACGCCGCCACGCTGACGGCCATCCCCGAAGAGGTCCGCTATGTCCCGGCGCTCGAGCATCCCAAGCGGCGGATCCTGGGCACGCAAACGGCCATCGTCACCGGCCCGGCCAGGGAGGAGATCCATCCCGATGCCCACGGCCGCGTGAAAGTACAGTTCTTCTGGGACCGCGAAGGGCAGCGGGACGAGCACACGAGCTGCTGGATCCGCGTCTCCCAGGGCTGGGCCGGGACGGGGTTCGGGACGCTTGCCCTGCCCCGCATCGGCCATGAGGTCATCATCAGCTTTCTGGAAGGCGACCCGGACAGGCCCGTCATCACGGGGCGTCTCTACCACGGCGGGAACATGCCGCCCTACGAGCTGCCGGAACACAAGACGCGCACCGTGTTCAGGAGCCTGTCCACACCGGGGGCCGACGGCCCGCGCGGCTTCAACGAACTGCGCATCGAGGACAAGGCCGGAGAGGAGGAGATCTTTGTCCATGCCGAAAAGGACGTGAACGTCCATGTGAAGAACGACTGGAAAGAGCACATCCTGCATGAGCGCCACCAGACGGTGGACCGGAACACGCACGGCGAGGTGCGTGGAGAGACCCATATCACCCTCAAGGATCAGCGCAAGACGGAACTGTTCGCCAATGATCACCTCACCATACAGGCGGACAGCCACGAACGTATGGAACAGCGCTGGCTCCTGAAGACCGGGACGGAGGTCCACGTGGAGACGGGCCAGCGCATGTTGCTGGAAGCCGGTTCCGAACTGACGGTCAAGGCCGGAGGGTCCTGGCTGAAAGTGGATGCGTCGGGCGTACGCTTCCAGGGCGGCAAGATCGACATCGCCGGCGGCGGGAGCGCGGGGAGCGGCACGCCCGCCGCTCCGCTGCTGCCCAATGCGCCGGGAGGAGTCGAGGTAACGGAGCCTCCACAGAGAGAACTGCTCCGCTTTTCGACAAAACAACGCGATGCGATGCGGGAGGCCGCAAAGGAACATAAGATATTTTGTGCCGTGTGCGCGGAGGAAGAAGCATGATGGAGACTGCATCATGGGAAGATTTCTTTGCCGACATCTCAGAGAATATATTCTTATTGCTGGATGGTGTGGCCATCCCCACGCTGTGGAGCACGCTTCACAGCATTGAAAAAAAAGTGGAATGTGTACCGCTGTACCTCAAGACGGAATTTTCAGCATTGCTTGATATAAGCCCCTATCTCGTCCATGTCGAAAAAGCATCTCCTCTGCTCAGAGCATTCCATGGGGATCCGCGTTTTTCACGTTCTGGAATAGTATTCATAAGTTCTGAAAACCTTCAGGCATTGAAGGCTCGTCTTTCAGATATGCTGACGGTACTCACGCCATCCCATAACGAAATGTTTTTTCGCTTCTATGACCCCGCTGTCCTTGAGTTCCTCGTTCGCGCTGAGGAAACGTCGCTATTGGATACTGTGCGCGGACCGGCGCGCTGGGTGGCCTGGCTTTCGCCGTCAGGCAAGGATTCTCCAGCAGTTGATGCCATAACGTTCTATCCTGCAAAAGGAGGTGATCATGCTGGAAATCAGTGAGATCTCCATGCGGAACATGCAGAATCTGGCCGTCAGGGACGGTATGGAGAAGATCGCCGATACACTTCTGAAATGCTTTCCCGAGAGGATGACATCAAGGGAACAGGCGTATTCCTACACGGAACGCGCTTATGGAAACATGAAAAAATTCCCTATCGAAGATGCTGAACTTCCATATTGGACATTCCTTTCCGTCATCATTGGAAATGAGCATTTTTATGAAGCACCTAAAATACATGACTATCTTTCTCTGGAAGGTAGGGAAAAGACACGTCTGCTGTTCATGAGCGTCAATGAACACGTCAAAAATAACTCTTATGTATAAATAAAAATATAAAGGGATAATAATGGCCATTCCAATCGTTGTAGCGGGCATTGGTGCTGCTGTAGCCGCGCTGCAAGAAGCTGCAATTGCCACTACCACTATTATTTTGACGGGAGTCGCAGCTAACGAAGTCTATCGAGCAAAAAAAGAGATAGATGCGGCACGGGCAGCCAGAGATGCGGCCAGAAAAAAAGCTGCGGGAGATTTCGCCACAGTCGGGCCATTTGCCGATGCATTAAGCAAAGCTATGGAGCTTGCCCAGGAAGAAGACTGCTCCAGGCGAAAAGAGTGCCCCGCGCTGAAAGGATATGCAGGCCCCGTCAACCACCACATGAGCTCTAGATCAGCGGCCTATCAATCTCGTATCACGGGCTTCCCTCCCCATGTGGAGTGGATATTCGATGGAAAGGATTTCGATGGGTTTTTTCCAGATATATGCCGACTTGTTGAAACAAAAGCAAATTACAGCTTTTTCTTCCTGAACGACCCATATATTTTTCGATTTCCTTCTTTTGGTGGGGTAGATAGAGCCCTGAAGCAGGCACAACGCCAATATTCAACGATCCTGAGAAATCCTCCGACGAGCCTTGCCTGGTATTTCCAAACAGAATACTTTTATTTACGCATGACAGATGAATTCAGGCGCGCCGGTCTGGCGATACTCACCATCCACCAACCCTAGAGGATATCATGGAACTAGAACTGTCCCTCGTCATGGATCGAGTCCATTCCCCGAATGATTTTACAGCGTACCTGGAAAAGATACATGCTTTCCTCATGCAAACTTCCAAACTGGGAGAAAATTTTTCACACTATTATCTGCAAGCCGGCGATCCGGAAGAAATGGAAGAAATGGACATCGAGGCGCATATCGAATCCGCGACCCAATACAAGGTACCATCAAATTTTACTGATTTTTTGTCCATGCTTGCTTCGGTTGACGAAGCCCCGGACAATGAGGAATTCTATATACTGGGATTATGGAATGGGAATACGGATTTTTTGACAGCGTCAAGCGGAAGCAAAATCGATTCATTCTCCCTCAGTATCCGCATGACGAGTGCTGATCTCGGTGGGATCTCCCGCTCACATAAAGCAAGCGTCGAATTCTGCTTTATGGCGGGAGATATCGAAGAATACAATGAGAAAAAGCGTATCGCTGAAAGCATCATCGCCTTGGGAGCCTCCATATTACCTTTCAAGTATGCGACCTTTTTTGATCGAGCGTACATCTCTTCATACACAGATATGCCGCAGATCGTCATCGGAGGTTCCCTGTATGGAAGATCAGCGGAGCTTGACACGATAAAAGGCTTCAGACGTCAACTCTCGGGCGACATCGAAGAGATATCCCCTGTCCAGGGATCCTTCGATGCTCATAGTCCTGAGCATATCCAAAAGGCGCATAGATTTGAGGAAGAACTGCTGCAAAACCATCAGTTCCGCCAGTTGCTGCTCCGCTAGAGGCGGGGGCATTGCGTTTTTTCGGGAGAAGAGCCCCCTTTGGTCTGCTGTCGCCGCCCTGAAAACACGCCCGACGGGCACTCAGAGGGCGGTGCGCGACGATCAGGGCGGATTCGCATTGAAATCGTGTCCAATTTCCATGCTGACGCTGCCCTTACACTACGGAAAAAGCGTGATTTTTCCGTGTGTTCGGTTGCGGGTAGTCGCTCTCGCGACTACCAGAGCAATTCCACATTTTCAATGTGGAATTGCTCCAAAGGGGGCGCTTCCCCTCGCTTTTCTTCTCCCAAAGCCGCTGCCGGGAGAAACGTTCCCTGCAACGGCCTTTACTATTTTACAGCGCGTCATGAACATACATCCCGTTGGGATAGCGCGTTTGGACCGCGCCATGACCCAGCTTTCGTACTCTTCTGGAGGCGACCATGCCTATGCCGACACGCGCCGATACCGCCTGGTTCACCCTGGATCTCAACGGCCGCACCGACTTCGCCGTCTATTCCTTCACGGGCAGCGAAGCCGTTTGCCGCCCCTACGAATTCGCCATAGAGCTGGTGCACCCCTCGCCCTCCGAGGACGTCACCGCCTTTATCGGCACGCCCGCCCTGCTCCGCATCCGGGACAAGTCCGGGGCGGATCGTCCCGTACATGGACTGGTGCGGGAGATGCGGCGTCTGCACCGGGGCAACCATCTTACCCACTATCAATGCAACATCGTTCCCCGGCTCTGGTTCCTCGGTCTGCGGCGCAATCACCGCATCTTCCAGCACAAGAGCGTGCCCGACATCATCACATGCCTTCTGGAAGAACAGAATTTCACGGCGGAGTCCTTCGCCTTCAAGTGCTTCCGCGACTACCCCGCTCGCGAGTACTGCGTCCAGTACGGGGAGAGCGACCTGCATTTCCTCTCGCGCCTGTGCGAGGAGGAAGGCATATATTTTTATTTTGAACATGCGGAGGACGGGCACCGTCTCTGCTTTTCGGATATGCCGGGCGGGCCCCGCATCAGCGGGGAGTCCGATCTGCGCTACTTCCCCGGCTCCGGCCAACCCGCCGATACCGCCGTCGTTTCCCGGCTGACCTTGCGTGCCCGAAGCGTCAGCGGCAAGGCCACCCTGCGGGACTGGAACTTCCTCACCCCTTCCCTGATCCCCGAAGGGACGGACACCGCCACGGCACCCGCCGCTCCGGGCATCGACTATGACGTCTACCGCTTCCCCCACCTCCACCAGACCCAGGCGGAAGGCACGCACTACGCCGGGCTGGAACTTTTGCGGCAGCTTGCCATGCGGACCAGCCTCCAGGCGGAGGCGGACGTCTCCCGCTTTTTGCCGGGCCACACGTTCTTGCTCCACGGGCACGACCGCGAAGAGGTCAACGCGGCATGGTGGATCGTCGATGCGGACTGCCGGGGCGTACAACCGCAGGCGCTGGGACGTGAGGCCCCGGACCGGGGGATGACGTACGCGGCATGGCTGACGGCCATCCCCGAAACGACCCGTTTCGTGCCCTTGTCGGATCATCCCAAAAACCGCATCATCGGGGACCAGACCGCCATCGTCGTCGGCCCGGCCAGCGAGGAGATCCACCCCGACGCCTACGGCCGGGTGAAGGTGCAATTCTTCTGGGATCGGGAAGGGAAAAGGGACGAGAAGTCGAGTTGCTGGATCCGCGTCTCGCAGGGCTGGGCCGGGACGGGGTTCGGGAC
>NZ_CALVHE010000008.1 GCF_944327235.1 uncultured Desulfovibrio sp. | reverse complement strand
GTGGACACCGTGGCCAAGGGCGGCAAGGTGCTCTTCATCGGCACCAAGCGTCAGGCTCAGGAAGCCGTGGCCACTGAAGCCACCAAGGCCGGTCAGTACTACGTCACCAACCGCTGGATGGGCGGCACCCTCACCAACTTCGTGACCATCCAGAAGAGCGTGGACCGCCTGAAGAAGCTGGAAGGCATGTTTGCCGACGGCAGCATCAACCGTTACCAGAAGAAGGAAATCCTCCTGCTGGAACGCGAGATGCAGAAGCTGGAGCAGACCCTCGGCGGCATCAAGAACATGGACCGCCTGCCGCAGCTCGCCTTCATCATCGACCCCAACCGCGAAGACATCGCGGTCAAGGAATGCCGCAAGCTCGGCATCCCGATCGTGGCCGTGACCGATACCAACTGCGACCCCGACGTCATCGACTACATCATCCCCGGCAATGACGACGCCATCCGCGCCATCAAGCTCTTCGTGACTGCTTTCTCCGAAGCCTGCCAGGAAGGCGCCGCCATGTCCAAGGGCGAAGTCAACGCCGAAGAGGCCATGCAGAAGGCCGCCGAAGCCGGCGAAGCCGCTGCCGAATAACTGTTGCCGGAGCGGAAAGCTCCCCGGTCGGCGCGTGACGGGATACCATCCTGCCACGCGCCTGCCGTCCCCGGCGGAAAGGACGCCCGACGCGCTTTCCGCCTTCCGTATTTTTGCCGTAACCGGCCATGCCGGATAATGGAGAAGAAAAAATGGCTATTACCGCTAGCTTGGTGAAAGAACTGCGCGAAAAGACCGGCGCGGGCATGATGGACTGCAAGAAAGCCCTTGTGGAAGTGGAAGGCGACCTCGAAAAGGCCGTTGACTGGCTGCGCCAGAAGGGCATGGCCAAGGCCGCCAAGAAGTCCGGCCGCGCCACCAGCGAAGGCCTCGTGACCGTGGCCGCCAGCGCTGACGGCAAGCATGTGGCCATGGCCGCTCTGCTCTGCGAGACCGACTTCGTGGCCCGCGGCGAACAGTTCGAAGCCCTTGCCCTCAAGGTCGCCCAGAGCGTGCTGGATGCCAACCCCGCCGATGCCGACGCCCTCCAGGGCATCATCGGTGACGAAGTGACCCAGCTCATCGCCTCCGTCGGTGAAAACATGCAGCTCGGCAAGTTCACCCGTCACAGCAAGGCCGGCGAAGGCGACGTCATCGGCCAGTACATCCACGCCAACCGCAAGATCGGCGTGCTGGTGGACCTGCACTGCGGCAAGGCCGAGACCGCCGAAAAGGAAGAAGTGAAGGAACTGGCCAAGAACGTGGCCATGCAGGTGGCCGCCGCCAACCCCATGGCTCTGGATGCCGACAGCCTCGATCAGGAAGCCGTGGCCCGCGAGCGTGAAGTCTACCGCCAGAAGGCTCTGGAAGAAGGCAAGCCCGCCCAAATCGTGGACAAGATCGCTGACGGCGCGGTGAAGAAGTTCCAGAAGGAAGTCTGCCTGCTGGAACAGCCCTACATCCGCGACGACAAGAAGAGCGTGGCCGATGTGGTACGCGAAGTGGCCAAGGCCGTGGGCGACGACATCAAGGTGGCCGGTTTCACCCGCATCCAGCTTGCGGCTGAATAAGGCGCGCATGGCCGACGGATGCCGGACAGCGTTTCGATTCGTTTCTGAAAGACGGGGGGCTCGTGCCCCCCTTTTTTTGTAACAATTCACGGCATAACGTAACGCCGTGCAACATCAGACAGCGCGCCCCGCGCGCGGGAGTCAGCAAGAACTATGTGGGATATGACGTGGGTCGCCGATCCGTCGGCCTGGGCCGGTCTGGGGACGCTGGTCCTGCTGGAAGTGGTCCTGGGCATCGACAACCTTGTTTTCATCTCCATCCTCACCCAGCGCCTGCCGGAACGGCAACGGCGTCATGCCTTCCTCACCGGTCTCGGCCTTGCGCTGGCCATGCGGCTGGTGCTGCTCTCGGCCATCGCCTGGATCGTGGGACTCACCGAGCCCATCTTCACTCTGGCGGGCAAGGCCTTCTCCTGGCGAGACCTCATCCTCATGACCGGGGGCGTGTTCCTGCTCTTCAAGGGCACCATGGAGCTGCACGAACGCCTTGAAGGGCATATGATGGATTACAACGCCCAGGACGGACACGCGAACTTCTGGCAGGTCATCGCCCAGATACTGGTGCTCGATGCGGTCTTCTCGCTGGACTCCATCATCACCTCCGTGGGCATGGTCAACCATGTTCCGGTCATGATGCTGGCCGTCATGGCGGCAATGGGCGTCATGGTGCTGGCCGCCGCTCCCCTGACCAACTTCGTGGAAAAGCACCCCACGGTCATCATCCTCTGTCTGGGCTTCCTGCTCATGATCGGCCTGAGCCTCGTCATGGACGGTCTGGGCTTCCATCTGCCCAAGGGCTACCTGTACGCGGCCATCTGCTTCTCCGTCCTGGTGGAATGCTGCAACCAGATCGCCCTGCGCAACCGCCGCAAGCGCATCAGTATGCGTGACATGCGCGAATCCACGGCGCGCGCCGTACTGGGCCTGCTGGGCGGCAGCCGTTACGGTGAAGAAGAGGCCCGCCTCGACGCCGCGGCCCTGGCCACCGAACCGGACAGCGAAGCCCTCTTCGCGCCGGAAGAACGCGACATGGTGGCTCGCGTCATCCGTTTGAGCGGACGCACCGCCCGCTTCATCATGACGCCCCGTCAGCGCGTGCGCTGGCTGGCCAGCGACGCCGACCGGGAAACGGCCTGCGCCTTTGCCGCCTCCTCGACGCTGGCCTGGCTGCCCGTGCTGGATACCGACAATGACGAAGTGCTGGGCGTCGTCCATGCGGGCGACCTGGCCGCCAGCGCTGACGGCAACAGGACGGACTGGTCCCTGAAGCCCCTGCTGCGCCATGCTCCCGACATTTTCGAGCACGCCGGACTGTCCGACCTGCTGGAGATCTTCCGCAATGATCCGGTCCCGCTGGCCTTCGTCCGCGACGAATACGGCAGTGTCGTCGGCGTCATCACGCCCAATGACCTGCTCGGCGTGCTGGCCGGCCAGATGGGCGACATGCCCGCCGGTCCGGAAGCCTGCCGCCAGCCCGACGGCAGCTGGCTCATGCCCGGACGCCTCTCCGTGGACGCCGTGACCGCCTGGCTCAACATCCGTATCCCCGCCCGCAGCAGCAGCGCCACCCTCGCCGGTCTGCTGCTGGAAAAGATGGGCCATATCCCCACGGAAGGCGAGACCTGCCGCCTCGACGACTGGACTATGGAGATCCGCCGCATGGACGGCCAGCGCATCGAAGAAGTCCGCGCCGTCCGCCGCGAAGCGTAAAGCGGTCAACCTTCTTTCTTTTTTGCGGGGGAAAGGGGGGACTTTTTGCAAAAAGTCCCCCCTTTCCCCCGCACCCCCTTTCCCCTTCAAAAAATCTTGTTCGGGAGGATGGCAGGGAGCACGCCCTCGCCAGGGCGTCCCTTGCCCGATGGTCCCCCGGCGGGGCTCTTGAGCAATTCCACATGGAAAATGTGGATTGCTCTGGTAGTCGCGAGAGCGACCACCCGCAACCGAACACACGGAAAAACCACGCTTTTTCCGTAGTGTGAGGGCAGCGTCAGCATTGAGATTGGACAGGATTTCAATGCGAATCCGCCCTATGAGCATTTTCTGTCATTTCGCGGAAAAAACGCGGTCATTCCGCCTGGTTTGGACGGTCGGCACGATGTCGCCACCTCGCATTTTGCCTTTGAAAAAGACAAAATGCTCATGCCGCCGGGAGACTGGCGGACGGGTGACGGCCTGTGTGGACAAGTCTCCCCGTCATCCTCCCCGGCAAGGTTTTTTGCGGGATGGAAGGGGGGCACGGGGGGAAGGAAGGGGGCTTTTTTGCAAAAAAGCCCCCTTCCTTCCCCCCGTACGCTGTCCCAGCGGACAAATGCCACATCCCCAAGCGGGGGAGGGGGGGCAAAAACGCTTTGAGATGTACGCCGATTCTGCTAAGCTGACACGACTTTGCCCGAAAACGCATCAACCCTAACAAAGGCGGTCCACATGGCGAATCTGAAATACAGGCGCGTACTGCTCAAGCTGAGCGGCGAAGCCCTGGCCGGCGAACACAAGACCGGCATCGATCCCGATACCGTGGCGGCTATCTGCGACGAGATCGGCGGGCTGCTGGAAATGGGCGTGGAGCTGGCGCTGGTCATCGGCGGCGGCAACATCTTTCGCGGGCTTTCCGGCTCCGCCAAGGGCATGGAACGCTCCTCGGCGGACTACATGGGTATGCTGGCCACGGTGCTCAATGCGCTGGCGGTGCAGGACAGGCTGGAGAAGCAGGGCTTCCCCACGCGGGTGCTTTCCGCCATCGACATGCAGCAGGTCTGCGAGCCCTTCATTCGCCGCCGTGCCCTGCGCCATCTGGAAAAGGGCAGGGTGGTCATCTGCGCCGCAGGTACGGGCAATCCCTACTTCACCACGGACACCACGGCGGCCCTGCGCGGCATGGAACTGAAGTGCGACGCCATCATCAAGGCCACCAAGGTGGACGGCATCTACGACAAGGACCCCGCCAAGCACAGCGATGCCGTGAAATTCGACAGCATCAGCTATGACGAGACCCTGTCCCGTCATCTGGGCGTCATGGATGCGGCGGCTTTTGCGCTGGTGCGGGACAACAACGTCCCCATCATCGTCTGCCGCATGTTCGGCGGCGATATCCGCCGGGCGGTCCTGGGCGAGCCTGTGGGCACCATCGTCCACGACTGCTGATGCCCTTCCCGCCGGGCGGGACGCGGCGCCGGACGACCGCTTTCCCGGACCTCCGGCGCGGATGACGAAGCCTTTCCCAACCTACTGAACAGCCTTTCAGGAGTTTTCAATGGATATCGAGACGATCCTGCTGGATGCCGAAGACCGCATGGAAAAAGCCATGGGCGCGCTGGAACGCGAATTCGCCAAGCTGCGCACGGGCCGCGCCTCCACCTCGCTGGTGGACGGCATCAAGGCCGACTACTACGGCACGCCCACGCCCATTTCCCAGATGGCATCCGTCGCCGTGCCGGACAGCCGCACCATCACCATCCAGCCCTGGGACAAGGGCGGCATCGCGGTGGTGGAAAAAGCCATCCTCAAGTCCGATCTGGGCCTTACGCCGGTCAATGACGGCAAGATCATCCGTATCAGCATCCCGCCGCTCACCGAAGAACGCCGCAAGGAACTGGTGAAGGTCTCCCGCAAGTACGGTGAAGAGGCCAAGGTGGCTGTGCGCAACGTGCGCCGCGACGCCAACGACAGCCTGAAAAAGCTGGAGAAGGACAAGACCATCACCGAGGACGAGCAGAAGAAGGCCGAAGCCGACGTGCAGAAGCTGACGGACAAATTCGTCGGTGAAGTGGACAAGAAGTGCGCGGCCAAGGAAAAAGAGATCATGGACATCTAAGAGCGGGCGCGCAGCCCGCGCGCGATGCGCGGGCATGACGGATTGTCGGGCAGGGCGGGCGTATCCGCCGCATGGCGCGGCACGCCCGGCCCGCCGCTCTCGCGACGCGCCTTCCCGCAAACAGACGCTCACGCGCTATGGAACAGCAATTTTCCCACCTTCCCCGTCATCTTGCCATCATCATGGACGGTAACGGCCGCTGGGCTCAGGCTCGCGGCCTTGCTCGTGTCGAAGGCCACAAGGCCGGAGCGGAGGCCGTGCGCACGGTCGTGACCGAATGCCGCAGGCTGGGCATCCCCCATCTGACCCTCTATGCCTTTTCCAGCGAGAACTGGAACCGCCCCAAGGCCGAAGTGGCGGCCCTTTTCGGCCTGCTGCTCGAATTCCTGGGCAAGGAAGTGCCGCGCATGGAGAGCGAGGACATCCGCCTCATGGTGCTCGGAGATGTGGACGGCCTGCCCATGCCGCAACGCACCGCCCTGCGCCACGGCATGAACCGCACCGCGCATTGCCGCAGCATGACGCTCAACCTCGCGCTCAACTACGGCGGGCGGGCGGAGATCGTCCGCGCCGCGCGCCGCATGGCCGAAGCGGGCCTTTCTCCCGCCGACTACACGGAAGAGCGCTTTGCGGACTATCTCTACACGGCCGGTCAGCCGGACCCTGACCTGCTGGTGCGCACCAGCGGCGAACAGCGCCTGAGCAATTATCTGCTGTACCAATGCGCCTACAGCGAATTCTACTTTACTCCCGTGGCGTGGCCCGATTTCGGCGTCGAGGCGCTGCACGAGGCGCTGCGGGCCTTTACCGGACGGTCCCGCCGTTTCGGGAAAACGCAGGAGCAGATCGATGCCTGTTGACCATGCCACCGACATTCGCCGGACCCTGACCGGCGTCCTTCTGGGGGCGCTCATCCTTGCCGTGCTGGCCGTACGCGGCTGGCCGTTGCTGTGTGTCATCCTCATCGTGTGCGCTCTGGGCCTCTGGGAATTCTTCACCCTGTTCTGGGGCCCGCGGGGCCGCATCCCCAGCCGTATCTGCGCCATCGCGCTGGGCTGGGGTATGCTCATCCTGAGCTGGATGCACCGGCCGCAGGACGCGCTGGTCTGTCTGGGGGCGGGCTTCGTGCTGGCCTCCATGAGCTTTCTTTTCCGCTGGGACGTCATCGAGGAGGACGCCTTTTCTTCCAGCGGCATCTTCATGGCCGGGCTTGCCTATGTCCCGCTGCTCCTTCTGCCCGCCACCTACCTCTCCTCCGTCAAATTGCTTTTCGTGCTGGCGGCCGTGGCCATCTCCGACACCGCCGCCTATTTTGTGGGCACCCGTTTCGGCCATCACAAGCTCTGGCCCCGCGTCAGCCCCAACAAGAGCTCCGAAGGCGCGGTGGGCAGTCTTGTGGCCTGCACGCTGTTCTGCATCATCTACGGGGCCTGCCTCGGTACGGCGAACTGGTTCGCCTTCGCCCTGCTGGGCGTCGCCATCAACGCGTTCGCGCAGGTGGGCGACCTTTTCGAGTCCGCCCTCAAACGTTCGGTCAACGTCAAGGACTCCGGCCATCTGCTGCCCGGCCACGGCGGCGTGCTGGACAGAGCGGACAGCGTGCTTTTTGCCATGCCCATGTTTGCCGTGGTGGACCAATGGTTTTTCTTTTTCTGAGGCGGATAGCGCCCCTGCCCCGCCGGACGGGCAGGCCATGACCGAAAAGGGGACAGCCCGCCATACGGCGGGCTGTCCTTCCGGTCGGCTGACGGAAACCCTCTCCGACGGCCGGATCCCGTCATTTTCGCAGCCCACCTGCCGTCTTTCGGGCAAACGACGCCCGCCCTCCGATCCTCCTGCACACGAACAGCCGCCTCGGGCGGCAAGGTGAAACGCTATGTCCAACTGCTGGCCGGGATGCGAAGGCCCGGCGATCCGCTACATCTCGGCGGCCCCCTCGCCGGAATGGCAACACAGGGAGCGGCATGATCTCGTTATCCTCGGCTCCACCGGCTCCATAGGGCGCAACGCGCTCGGCGTGGTGGACTCACATCCACAACGCTTCCGAATCCTGGCGCTCTCCTGCGCCCGCAATGTGGATATGCTGGCCCGACAGGCCCGCCGCTATCGTCCCCGGCTGCTGGCCGTGCTGGACGAGGAATCGGCCTATGACCTGCGCACGCTCCTGCCCGCGGACTATCAGCCGGAGATCCTCGTGGGGCCGCAGGGCTACGCCGCGGCGGCCTCCTTGCCCGAGGCGGATACCGTGCTCTCGGCCCAGGTGGGGGCGGCGGGCCTTGAAGGCACGCTGGCCGCCGCGCTGGCCGGCAAGGTCATCTGTCTTGCCAACAAGGAATCGCTGGTACTGGCGGGCGAACTGCTGCGCCAGATATGCGCCCGCACCGGGGCATCCATCCTGCCGGTGGACTCGGAACACAACGCCATCTTCCAGTGCCTCGCGGCGCGGGAGCAGGAGGTGGCGCGCCTCGTGCTGACCGCCTCCGGCGGCCCCTTCCGGGATCGCAGCCTCGAGGAGCTGCAACATGTCACGCGCGAACAGGCCCTCAATCATCCCAACTGGGTCATGGGCGCCAAGATCAGCATCGACTCGGCAAGCATGATGAACAAGGCGCTGGAAGTGGTGGAAGCCTTCCACCTGTACGGCGTGCCGGTGGATCGCATCGACGTGCTGGTGCATCCGCAGTCGCTGGTCCATTCGCTCGTGCAGCTGCGGGACGGCAGTCTGCTGGCCCAGATCGGCACGGCGGACATGCGGCTGCCGCTGGCCCACTGCCTGCTCTGGCCGCACACGCTGGACTGCGGTGTGCCGCCGCTGGATCTGGCGGCCTCTCCGGCGCTGGAGTTCCGGCATCCCGATACGGAGCGTTTTCCGGCGCTCACCTTTGCCCGGCGGGCCCTCAGCGAACGCGGCGGCCTGTGCGTGGTCATGAACGCCGCCAACGAGGCCGCCGTGGAGCTCTTCCTTGCCGGACACTGCGCCTTCACCGACATCACCCGCTTCATTGATGAGGCCATGCGGCGTCATGCCTCCACCGCGCCCGGCCATGCGCCGCTGTGCGGAAAGTTGACCGCGCCTGAGGGAGATGACCTTGCCCTTCGCGCGGAAGTGGCTACCTTTGTGGAACGGATAGAAAAACTCGACACTCAAAGCCGCGCGCTGGTGCATGAACTGGCGCGTGACGGAGCCTGATATGCTGATAACCATCATTGCCGTCGTCATCGTTCTGGGCGGCCTTATCTTCTTTCATGAACTCGGGCATTTTCTGGCGGCCCGCGCTCTGGGCATGGGCGTGACCACCTTTTCTCTGGGCTTCGGCCCCAAACTGCTCAAAATGAAGCGCGGCAAGACGGAATACGCCCTGTCGCTGGTGCCTCTGGGCGGTTATGTGGCGCTGGTGGGCGAAAACGACGACAGCGAGCTGCCGGAAGGCTTCACCCAGGAGGAAAGCTTTTCGCAACGGCCCGCCTGGCAACGTCTGGCCGTAGCCGCGGCGGGCCCGCTGGCCAATGTGCTGCTGGCCTGGCTTCTCTGCTGGATGCTCGCTTTCGGCTGGGGACAGGCCATCATGCTGCCGCAGGTGGGCAGCATCGTGGCGGACAGCCCCGCCGCGGCCGCCGGTCTGCAGCGCGGCGACCTCATCCTGCGCGTCAATGACACGGAGACCCCGGACTGGCAGAGCATGGCCGACGCCATCGGCGCGAGCAACGGCCAGCCCGTGACCCTGCATGTGCTGCGTCCCCTGCCCACGGCTTCGGGCGAGATCCAGCCCGGCCTGCCGGAGACCGGCGAGGAGCTGCGTCTCACCCTGACGCCCAAGCGCGCCATGCGCACCACCATTTTTGGCGAGCAGGAAAACGCCTGGCTCATCGGCATCAGCGTCAGCGGCAACATGAGGTACGAGGATCTGAGCTTCGCGCAGGCGGCGCTGGCCGGGGTGCGACAGACCTGGGGCATGGCCGAGCTGACGGCGGAAAGCTTCCTCAAGCTGGTGCAGCGGGTGGTGCCGCTGGATCAGGTGGGCGGGCCCATCATGATCGCCCAGCTCGTGGGCGAGCAGGCGCAGCAGGGGGTGGCCGGCGTACTGGGGCTGGCGGCCCTCATCAGCATCAATCTTGCCATCCTGAACCTGCTGCCCATCCCCATCCTGGACGGCGGCACGGTGCTGTTCTGCCTCATCGAGATGGTCTTCCGCCGTCCCGTGCACGAAAAGGTGCAGGAATGGGGGATGCGTGTGGGCCTTGCCCTGCTGGTGGCCCTCATGGTGCTGGCCACGTACAACGACATCGTCCGCATCATCACGGGGTAGGGCATGAGCGGTACCGGACCGGAACTCATCCTCAATGCGGCCGAAGGGGCCTTGCAGATCATCCTGACCGAAGACGGCCGTCCGCTGGCCGCGCAGGAATGGCACAGGCCGGAACGCGCCACGGAGATACTGGCGCCCGCTCTGGCGGACATGCTGGAACGGATGGAGATCCGGCCGTCGGACCTGCGCCGCATCGCCTGCGTCCGGGGACCGGGCTCCTTTACCGGCATCCGGCTGGTGCTGGCCACCGCGGCCGCCCTGCGCCGGGTCGGGAAGGCCCGTCTGGCCGGACTGGACTATATGCAGGCGCTGGCCACCTCTGCCGTCATGGCGCGGGGGATGCTCTGGGGCGGACAGGTGCATGTGCTCACTCATGCCCGGCGCAATCTTGTGCATTATCAGCCGTTCATGGCGTATGGGCCGGTCATCCCGGCCTACGCCACGGCGGAAGTGCGTCTCCTGCCCCCGGCCGAGGCTCTGGAAGCCGTCAACGCCGCCGTGACGGACAGGGCAAAGCATGAACCGGCGGACAGCCGGGCCGGGCTGCCGCTGGTCTGCGGCAGCGCGCTGGCGCGCAATGCCCTGTTTGCGCCACTGGATGAACGGCATGATCTGGCCGCGCTGCCGCGCCTGATCCAGCCCACGCAAGAGGCCCTTTGTCTGCTGGCCCGGCACGGCGATTATTTTGCCGCAGATGTGGAGCCGCTCTATGTGCGCCCCTGCGACGCGGTGGAGAACCTGCCGGAACTCTCCCGCAGACAGGGGCTGGACGGCGCGGCCACGCTGGCCGAACTGGAACGCCTGCTCCATCTGCCGCCGCAAAGCGAGTGCTGAAAGACCGCAAAGGCCGATGAGAGAAGAGGAATACCTCGTCCCAAGGCCCGCCAACACTAATTTTACAAATAATTTCGACAGATAAGCCTATGTTCCGTCCACGCGCCGCTTGCCATAGAGGCGGGGTCCCCTCGTGTCCCGCTGGGGAAGGGATGGGGGTCTTGCGTCAGGATGTGCGCCTGCCGTCGCCCTCCCACACCAGATGCAGCAGAGGATACGGCCTGCCGTCGTTGTCCACCGGCGAGCGGCCGCACACCCGAAAACCCTGACGGGCATAAAAGGCACGGGCCCCCGCGTTCTGTTCGTTGACATCCAGTTCCACGCGCCGCTTGCCCGCACAGGCATGACGCAGCAGGGTTGAACCGACGCCCTGTCCGAAAAACGGCGGGTCCACAAAGAGCATTTCCACCCGCAGGGCATCGCCGCCCCAGAACCCGGCCGGACGGCCTTCCCGCTCCAGCAGCCAGAGTTCCCGCATGGCAGGCAGATAGGCGCGCAGCATGGCCGCGCCGATGCTCTCAAGATCGGACGCCTGCAGAAAGTGATGCGTGGCCTCCACGCTGCGCCGCCAGAGGGCCGCCAGTCCCGGCCAGTCAGCGGGCAGGGCCGGACGGAGGCGCTCCTGTCGGCTCAACGGCATTCGCCTCCACCCTCCGCTTCCGACTCGGAAGAGGGCGGCACGGAGACCGCATCCGTGGCTTCCAGTTTGAAGATGACGGGCCGCAAGCCGTCATTGCAGCAGACGATGGCCACGCCCGGCTTGTCTATCCAGTCCCCGTAGTAGAAAAGTCCGCTCTCCGCGCCGTGAGCCAGAGCGAACACATACTGATATATGGCCTTCCAGGCCTCGTCACACAAGCCGTCCGGCTTGGCGTAGTCCGCAACGAAGGTCTGTCCGGTCTCATGCATGGGACAGAGACCAAGTCCGGGTATGCCGTATTGGTCGGCCAGTTCTCGATCCAGCGTCGTCTTGAGCACCGTGATCTTCACGCGCCGCATGGTACGGGGAGCGGTCCCGCAGGGAGCTGCCGTCGTCATGGCTGGCCTCCTTTCGTTTCTCAGATACCGCTCAAGAGCTGTATCCACGCAAGATGTTCAAGCTGTTCGGTGAGGCCCAGCGCCTCTTCGAGCGTTTCCCCGCAGGCGCACAGGCCGTGTCCACTCATCCAGACGGCGGGGAACTGCCGCGCCTGTTCTGCGACACCATCGGCCAGCGCCTGTGAGCCGGGGACCTGCGGCGGGGCCACGCCCAGACGCGCCCGCCAGACTTCGGATTCGTACAACGGCAGCCGCAGGAGATCCTCCATGCGGTCGGCCAGCCGTATGCCCAGCGCCAGCAGATGCGGCGGATGGGTGTGCAGGATGGCCCGGCAGGAAGGGCGGGCGGCATAGACCGCCAGATGCATGGCTCCTTCCGACGAGGACGGCCCCCCGGCAAGCAGACGACCGTCCGGGTGCAGCAGGCAGATGTCCGCGGCGCTCATGCGGCCCTTGCAGACGCCGGACCGGGTCATGAGCACGCGCGGGCCGTCCGGGCTGTCCCAGAGGAGACTGGCATTGCCGTTGAAGCCCAGCAGGCCACCTGTACACCAGGCTTCACGACAGCAGGACAGCAGCGGACCACACAGGGCGGCGGGGATGTCGGGCAGGGGCGTCGCGTGCATCTTCAGTCCTTTTCCGGCGCAAAATGGTCAAAGCCGTGCAGACCGGCAAGATTCTCGTTGTTGCATTCGATGACGGGGATATCGGTCACCACGCCGATGCTGTGGAAATTGGGGATGGCCGTATGCAGCACCGGCAGCATGTCCGGCGCGCAGGAGCCGAGCAGGCAATAGTCCTCCCCGCCGAGCAGGGCCTCGTGGACGGGATTTTTACCTTCCTGCAGGGCGTGGCGCACCACCTCGGGATGGAGCAGGCCCTGCGGCAACAACAGCGAGGCCCCCAGCCCGGCCCCTTCGGTGCGGGCGGCCCCGGTCGCGCCGCTGATGCCCAGCAGGCGCGGCAGATCGCGCATGATGCCGTCGGACAGGTCCATCAGTGCCGGCGGGCGGGCATTGAGACCGGCGCGGGCCAGCATGAGACCGGCATCCACCTGCGGCTCCGGCCGCAGATGCGCGGCGCAGGCGGCGGGCCAATGCTCCAGAGCCGCGCGCCCGTGGGCTTCCATCTCCTGCAGGCCCACACGGGCCAGTCCCGGCAGCCCCACGAGAAAGAGACAATCGCCGGGCATGGACCCGCCGCGCAGCAGGAAGGGCGCGCCGTCGCTCAGCGGTTCGCCCCAGACCGTGATGCAGATGTGCAGCCTGTCGCTGCGGGAAAGATCGCCCCCGGCCAGCGCCATGCGATGCCGTCCGGCCAGTGCGGCCATACCGCGAAAAAAGATGTCCAGCCAGTCCATGTCCGCATAGTCCGGCAAGCCCAGCCCCAGCGTGAAGGCCAGTGGTCGCCCGCCGCAGGCCGCCACGTCGCTGATGTTGACGGCCAGCGCCTTGTGCCCCATGTCTTCCGGGGTGAAATACGAACGGCGAAAGTGTACATCCTCCAGAAAGAGGTCCGTGCTCACGCACAGGGGCTGCCCGCCCCGGAGCACGGCGCAGTCGTCGCCGCGTCCCAGCAGCAGGGAAGGGTGGGTCGCCGGGAAATGGCGGGCCAGCAGTTGCAGGATGGCGTCCTCGGACAATGCGGACGAAGCGGGTTTGGGCATCTAGTCGTCCTCCATGAGCAGATATTCCGCAAGAATGACCTTGAGACCGAAGCCGGGAAAATTGACCTGCACCTTGTCCGGCGGCAGATGGCGGACCACCTTGCCGCGCCCGAAGATGCGATGGCGGCAGTAGCCTCGCGGCAGTCGGGACTCGCCTGCGGACGCCGCCGCGGGCGCGGCAGGCGACGGCGCGGCGGAAAGGCGTTCCTCCGGCGGCAGTTGACAGTCCTCACCGCCGTCGGCGGGAGACGAGGACACACGACCCTTTCCCCGGAAAAGACCGGCAGCGGGACGGAGTGGAGCGGACGGACGGCTGTCGGACATGCTCCCCATTTCCCGCTGCGTGCCGAGACCGCTTTCCCGACGGTGCAGGCCGCCGCCGAAACCTTCCAGCCACTGTTCGGCAAGCTGCGGTCCCATCTCGCGCACGAAGGGACTCTGGTTCACATGGGTCATGCCCTGCTCGGCGCGGCTGAAGATGGTGGCCGGCGCATAGAGATCGAGCTGCTGCCGGGCGCGCGTACAGGCCACATACATGAGCCGCCGCTCCTCCTCGAAGTCCTCCGGCCGGGCCAGCGCATGACGCGAAGGGAACCGGTCCTCCACGAGATCGATGATGAGCACGGCGTTCCATTCCAGCCCCTTGGCCGAGTGGATGGTGGAAAGGGTGATGCGGTCCTCTCCGCCGCCTTCCTCCTCTTCCGGGGATTCCAGCGCAAGGTCGGCCAGAAAGAGATCCAGCTCCGTGTATCCGGCAGCCATTTGCAGCAATTCTTCCAGAGCCTGCTGCCGCCGGGGCCAGTCTTCGGGATAGTGCAGCTCCAGCAGGGGCCGGTACTGCTCCAGGATGGCGGCCAGGGTCAGGGACGGGGTCTGCGGGCGCGCCCGCAGGCTCTCGATGAATTCCATGTCCGCCCGAAAAGCGCCATGCCGGGCGAAGGCCTTGGCCATGCGCGCCGTATCGCCGGACGCGGCGGCCTCGTAGAGCTTTTGCGCGGTCTTGGGACCAATGCCCTCATGCAGGGCCGCCAGACGTTCAAATGCGGACATGTCCAGCGGATTGAGCAGCAGACGCGCGAAGGCGATGACATCCTTGACGTGGGCGGCCTCGGTATAGCGCAGGCCGCCGTACTTGCGGAAGGCGATACCCGCCTGATTGAGCGCCATCTCCAGCGCAAAGGAATGGAAGCCCGCCCGGAACAGCACGGCGATCTCATGCGGCAGATGCGTTTGCAAAAGCTCGCGGATACGCTCCACCACCAGCCGGGCCTGCGATTTGTCGCTGAAGGGCGTCACCAGCCGTACGGGACTGCCGCCTTCGCGACGGGTGAAGAGCGTCTTGCGGAAGGATTCGGCGGCGTGTTCCAGCAGATTGTTGGCCACGGCCAGGATGGGCTGCGTGGAGCGGTAATTCTCTTCCAGCCGGATGACGCGCGCGTCGGGGAACAGTTTGGGGAAATCCAGGATATTGCGGACATTGGCCCCGCGAAAGGCATAGATGGACTGGGCCTCGTCCCCCACGGCCATGACGTTGCCCGGCGCTTCGCCTTCCGGACCGGCCAGCAGACGAACGATGCGGGCCTGGACGAGGTTGGTGTCCTGATACTCATCGACGAGGATGTGGCGATAGCGCGAGCGCAGGAGCTCCGCCGCCCGCGCGTCCTCCCGCAGGAGCGCCTCCAGCTCGAACAGCAGATCGTCGTAGTCCATGACGCCCGTTTCCCGCCGGAAGGCGTCATAGCGGCGGCCCAGCTCCGTCAGGCCGTCGGCGTAGGGCAGCAGATGGAAGGCTTCCCGCTGGAGGATCTCGGCAAGGGGCAATTCCTTGTTGCGGGCCTTGCTCAACAGGCCCACGATGGCCTGCGTCTTGGGGAAGGCCCTGTCCCCCTTGCCCAGTCCCAGCGCGTCCTTGCAATGTTTGACGGCCGCCGTGATGTCGGCGCTGTCCATGACGGTAAAGGGCCGGTCACCGAGCCATTCCGGCCGGAAACGCCGCAGGATGCCGTAGGCGAAGGCGTGGAAGGTGCCGCCCTGCACGCCGGCCAGCGCGTGATCGCAGAGCAGGCCCGCACGGTGCAGCATCTCCTGTGCGGCCTTGCGGGTGAAGGTCAGCAGGAGCATGGATTCCGGGGCCACGCCCCGCTCGGCCAGCCAGGCCAGCCGGTAGGTTATGGTGCGCGTCTTGCCGCTGCCCGCACCGGCCACCACCAGCACCGGGCCGTCGCCGCAGGTGGCGGCCGCATACTGCGCCTCATTGAGCGCTTTGGCATAATCAATCATTTTTCCAAGCTAGCATAAAGGCGGCGGACCTTCCAGAGGCCGGGCCCATCCCATCCCGCACGGCCACCCGCGACCAAGTCGGTCAGACATGCCCTTGACGACGGCGGAGCCCCCTCCCTACACTGGGCGCACATCATAACAGGAGAGCTGTATGACACAGGAAAAGGACCCCATGCCCGACGCGGCGGAACGCATACTCGAGGCGGTCATGTTTGAAAGCTGGCTGCGTTTCTCCTTTCTTGAGGAATCGCCGGGGGAGGGCCCCGACGATGAACCGCGGCTGCTGATCCGCCTTGACGATGCCGCACGGCAGCGTCTGGCCGAACGGGAAAGCCACCTCCTGCCGCTGGCCCGGCTCGTGGACGGCCGGGAAGCCAGTTTTGAAAACTCCCGCGAGGCCGTTTGCCGCTTCGTGCTGGAAGAGCTGGAAGGGCGGAGCATCCCGCAGGGCACGGCCGCGACCATACTGGACAGCCGGGATTTCCAGTTCCGGCTGCAGCTGTTCAACAACTGGCTGCAGGAACAGGAGAGCATCCTTGAGCGCACGCCGCATGAGTTTGCCGACTGGCGCATCAAATTCGCCCAGTGGCGCAGTCGCCCGGACATCAGGGAACAGACGCTCGCGGCGGTCAGTCCGACGGAGCATCCCGCCGAAGCCGCCGGGGATGGCGGCGCGCAGGCCCCGCGCCTGCTCGATGCCGCCGACGTACAGGAAGATGTGCGGCGATAGAGCATTTTGCCGTTGAAAAAGGCAAAATGCGAGGCGGCGGCACAGCGCCGCCCGGCCCAAACCACGCGGAATGACCGCGTTTTTTCACGAAACGACAGGCCGTTGAAAATACTCCAAGGAGAGCGGCCTCCCGGCTCCGGACCGGCCGAGACGGCGGGACGATGAAACGCAACAGGCCGCCGGGGGGACGGCGGCCTGCGCGAGAGAGGGAGGATGTTCCAACGGTTAGAGGTTTCTGTTCTTGTTCTTGTGAGGAGGAGTTGTCATTGGTTGAAGGTTACTGAACGAGTGTGAGGAGGATGTATGCTTTCCGCCACTGGCGGGAAGTTTCACGAAATGCGTGTCTTTGCGCGTTATATCGTTGTGTCGTCGTTTACTGCTGGACGCGTTCCTCGGCGGCTCCGGGAGCCTTGGCCGGACGGCCGGGCCTGTCGGGGAAGCCCACTTCCTTGGCGATCTTGTCCATCATCTCATCGTGCAGATCAGCCATCTGATTGTGCAGCTTGACCAGCTCTTCGGCGGTCTGGCGCACCAGCTTCACGTCGGGATTGCTGGCGTTGCGCAGGGCGCGCAGTTCCTGCCGCTTCACGAATATCTGATCACGCAGAGGTTCCATGCGCGGGCTGAAATCATCGACGATCTTGTCAAAGGCAGCCTGCTGTTCAGGCGACATGGCGCGGTAGAAACCGTGGCCATGATGTCCCTTGTGTCCCCAGCCCATGCCGGGGCAGCCGCCACGGAAATCCGGACCGTCATATCCGGGCCCGCCGTAGCAGGGGCCCATGCCGGGGCCGCGACCGTCATATCCGGGGCCGTAGCCGTCGCCGTGGCGGGGGCCGCCATGATGGGGACCGGCAAAACTTTCAGTGGTCATGAGGCTGCCGCCTGCGAGAACTGCCATCAACACGGGGATCATCAGCTTCTTGTTCATCATCTGCTCCTAAATAATATCGCCTGTCAGCGGGAAAAAAGTCTGTTTCAGCATCCGTGACCATCGCCATGATGGTCGCCGTGTCCCCTCCAGCCCGCTTCAAGGCCACTGGCCATATCGGAGCTGCCGGGGCAGGAGATCGCTCCCTTATCGAAAACGTCATGACCCTGTGCGGCAAAACTTTCGGAAGCAAAGAGGCTGCCGCCGGCGATCACAGCCATGAGTACGGGGATCATCAACATCTTGCTCATTGTATACTCCTTGAGAAAACGTCCTGTCAGCGGCGGCCCGAAACGCGTCGTTCCTGCGGTTGATATGCCGCCCGTCGTATGCCGGGGGTCAGCATGACCAGAACTGCCGCGGCAACCATCAGGGTCGTCATCCTGTCTCCTGTATTCTGTATTCTGTTGTCTTCTTTTTTGAGGAGGCGGCGTACTCGTCGCCTTCGCCCTCTTTTTAGCAACCCGCGTGCCAAACATTATTTATTCTTTAATATCAATATATTAAATTGACTTTTTACTCAAAGGCCCGGCACGATCTCGCCCCAGCCCCCGCATACTGCGCACTATTTGTACACCTTCGGCCCGGCCGTGTTCATTTTTTAAACACCTGTTCAAATTTCGCACGCCCTGCCGATGCAGACAGCGGTAAACGGCCTATCTCCGCCCCACGGGGACGTCCGTCCGGGATCGCTCCTTTTGAAAGCGTAGCCTAACCCAAAGGAAACAGCGACGAAGAACGCGCGGCCTGCCGCCGAGGCAGGGCGCTCATACCAGAGCATTTCCAGTTTGCAACGCTTCGCCTTCCAAACCATGCGGTCTGTCGTTTCGCGGGGAAGATACGGTTTCTGCCTGGTTTGGGCCTGACGGCGCTGTCCGCCGCCTCGGCTTTTGCCTTTTTCAACGGCAAAAGGCCCTAAAAAAGCCTCCGTTCCCGCAGGAAACGGAGGCTCATGGCGCAAACTTCAAAAAATGTAGCGAGGTGCGGCACTTTCCGCAATGCGTTATTGCGGAAAAGCCGGTTTGATCATGCTTCGGCAGCCCCTTCCCCGATTGACGGGGAAGATTACGCCCGCCTCGACCTGCAGACGTTCCCGCACCCGCCGGTACTGACCACGCAGGCTGTCCCGCAATTTTTGCAGTTCCCAACCCAGCCGGGGCAGGGCGTCCGAAGGCGTGTTGGCATTATAGCTCAGGCGGTCCAGCTCATCCATCTTGGCGTGGATACGCGCCCGCAGATCCTCGATGGCGGGGCGCTCCTCATCCAGTATGGAACGAGCACGTTCCCGCTGTTCCGCGGGCAGTTCGGACAGCCACTCTTCCACATCACGATATTGCCGATGCCCGCCGCCATGACCATGACCGCCGGCCAGCGCGGCGGACGGCAGGGTCAGGCTCAGCAGGAGCAGCAAAACAATCACCAGAGTTTGCATCGTCGAATCCTTGAACAGAATACGGCCTCAGTCTTTGCATAACAACAAGCACGCTGCCCGTGCAAGTCCGGCCGGATGAAAATATTTTGCAATAATCACGCCAGAAGGACGCCTCCACGGCGGCGGGAACAGCGCATACGCCCCGTAACGCTAAAATTTTCGCTGCCCGGATGACAGTGCCGCTCTCCGTGCATATACTCTGTCCATGACACGCCCTTCTTTACAGGATGCCCCCGCCGTCTCGCCGTCCGCGGCTGATGAGCCGCAGGGAAGCGCGCCGCCCATAGGTCTCGTGCTGGGCGGGGCGGCCTTCATCTTTGTTTTCATCGTGGCCCTGCTGGCCGTGGGATCCATCCACCGCAACGAGGATGCCATGGGCCGTCTGCTGGCGGAAAAAGGCTCCACGCTCGTGGGGACGCTGGAACGCGTCCTCGGGCTGGGCCTGCGCAGTCAGGCGGGGATCCCCCTGCAAAGCCTGCTGGATACGCTGGGCAACAGCCGCGACGTACGTTTCATCGCCGTGACCATGCCGGACGGCACCATCCTCGCCCACAGCGAACGCAGCCGGAGAGGGGAGATCCTGCTGCTCGACGGCCGCGAGATGGACGAGGCCCGCATGGCCGAGCTCCATCCAGACGGCAACATGCGCTACGGCTTCCTGCACATGGAGAACAAGCCGGTATTCGTGGTCTACCGCCAGTTCATGCCGCCCCCGCCCGAGCTTGTGGGGCGCTTCCCCACGCCGGTCATCTTCCTGGGCCTCGACCCGTCCCCCTTCGACATCACCCGCCGTCAGGACAGGGACTATATGATCATCCTGGCGGGCGTGGCGCTGCTGGTGGGTCTGGCGCTGCTGGTGGCGCTGTATTATGCCGAACGCGCCCGGCAGTCCCGCCGGGGCCTGCGCAAGGCCGAGGGGCAGGTGCGCCGTCTGGAAGAGGAGATGCGCCGCAAGGAAAAGCTGGCCGCCGTGGGGACGCTGGCCGCCGGCGTGGCCCATGAGATACGCAATCCCCTCAGCTCCATCAAGGGATACGCCACCTATTTCGGCCAGCGTTTCCCCGAAGAGAGCGACGACCGCAAGGCCGCCGAGGTCATGGTGCGCGAGGTGGACAGGCTCAACCGCGTCATCACGGATCTCATCGGCCTTTCCCGGCCCACGGACATCCACCTGCGTCCGGCCCGGCTGGAAGATGTGGTGGGGCATGTGCTGCGTCTCATCCGGCAGGATGCCGCCCAGCATCATATCGAGCTGGAAAGCGAGGCCGCGGCGGGCCTGCCGCCGGCCAGCATCGACCCCGACCGGCTGGGACAGGCCCTGCTCAACATCTGCCTCAATGCGCTGGATGCCCTGCAGGGCGGTGCGGACGACCAGCCGCTGGAAGGGCAGGCGCGCCTGCGGCTGGACATTGCCCGTGAAGGCCGTATGCTGCGGCTGGACGTGACGGACAACGGCCACGGTATCGCTCCCGAGAACCTGCGGCATATCTTCGATCCCTACTTCACCACCAAGGGGCACGGCACGGGACTGGGACTGGCCACCGTCCACAAGATCGTGGAGGCCCACGGCGGCAGCGTGGCCGTTCGTTCCCGTCAGGCGGAAAACGGACGGCGCGGCGAGACCGTCGTCAGTCTGCGGCTCCCCGTGGCCGAGGAAGACCGGCACAACGTCAAGGAGAAGGCATGAGTTCCCGTATTCTTGTGGTGGATGACGACGACGCCCATCGCGGTATGCTGCGCATGATGCTGCGCTCCTGGGGCTACGAGGTGGACGAGGCCGACGACGGCGAAGCCGCCGTGGCCTCCGTGCGCGCCCAACCCTACGATGCCGTGCTGACCGATGTCCGCATGGCCCGCATGGACGGCATCAGCGCCCTCAAGGGCATACTGGCGTATAATCCGGCCCTGCCGGTCATCCTCATGACCGCGTATTCGTCGGTGGAGACCGCCGTGGACGCCTTGCGGCTCGGCGCCAGCGACTACCTCATAAAGCCGCTGGACTTCGACGCCCTGCGCCAGTGCCTGCAAAAAGCCATCGAACAGTCGCAGTGCAGCGTGGAGAATCGCGAATTGCGCCGCCAGCTCACCGAGGCCGCCGCCGGACCGGAGATCCTCGGCCGCAGCCCGGCCGTGGAGGAGCTGCGGTCCATCATCGCCACCGTGGCCCCCACCGAGGCGACCGTGCTCATCAACGGCGAATCCGGCACCGGCAAGGAGCTGGTGGCCCGCGCCCTACATATGGCCAGCGAGCGGGCTTCCCGGCCGCTGGTGACGGTCAACTGCGCGGCCCTTGCCGAAAACCTGCTGGAGAGCGAACTTTTCGGCCATGAGCGCGGCGCGTTCACCGGAGCGGACAAGCGCCGGGAAGGGCGCTTCGTGCAGGCTGACGGCGGTACGCTCTTCCTGGACGAGATAGGGGAGATGCCCCTTGCCCTGCAGGCCAAGCTCCTGCGGGCCCTGCAGCAGGGCGAGGTGCAGCGCGTGGGCTCGGACAAGCCGTTGACCGTGGACGTGCGCGTCATCGCCGCCACCAACCGCAACCTCCAGACGGAAGTGGCGGAAAAGCGCTTTCGCGAGGACCTGTATTTCCGCCTGAACGTCATCAATATCGAGGTCCCGCCCCTGCGCCGTCGTCCGGAGGACATCCCCCTGCTGGCCGCACATTTCCTGCAGCGCTATGCCGAACGGAACCGCAAGGCCATCAAGGGCTTCTCGCCGCAGGCGCTGGACGCCATGCTGCGTTATCCCTGGCCCGGCAATGTCCGGGAGCTGGAAAATGCCGTGGAGCGCGCCGCCATCCTCTGCACGGGGGATCTGATCACGCTGCGCGAGCTGCCGCAGGGCGTTTCCGGGGCCCTCAACGCGCCGCTCCCGGCCGAACTGACGACCGAGCAGGGCGACGGCTCGCTGGCCGGGCTCAAGCTCGATGACGTGGAACGCCGCGCCATCGAGGAGACCCTGCGCCAGACCGGCGACAACAAGAGCGAAGCCGCCCGCCGTCTGGGCATCACGCGCGCCACCCTGCACAACAAGCTGCGCAAGTACGGCATGGAATGATGCCGACCGCGCACGTCCACGGAGAAGCCATGAACGACGACAGCACCACACAGCCCGCGCCCGCTCTGGATACGGAACGGCGCGCCCGGCTGGCCGATCTCTTCCACGAGGCGGGCATGTTGCGGCATACCCCCCGCAGCGGCTATGCCTTCCTTGGTTCCGGCAGGGAAAGCGTGGCCGAGCACAGCTATCGCATGAGCGTCATCGGTCTCGTCCTGGCCCGGCTGGCCGGGGCCGACGCCGGGCGGGTGCTGGAGCTCTGCCTGTTGCACGATCTGCACGAGGCCCGGACCGGGGACTTCAACTACGTCAATCATCGTTACGACACCTGCCGGGCCCGTGATGCGCTGGCCGATGCCGTGGACGGGACCGGTCTCGAGGAAGAGGTCCTCTCCGTATACGACGAATTCGAGGCCCGTGAGACGCTGGAGGCCCGGCTGGCCCGCGACGCCGATCAGCTGGACCTGATCTGCAATCTCAAGGCCGAGCTGGACCGCGGCAACGCCTTTGCGGCCCAATGGCTGGAAAGCGCGGTACAGCGCCTGCGGACCCCCTGGGCAAAGGAGCTGGCCGAGGAACTGCTGACCGCCGACCATAACCGCTGGTGGTACGGCCGCGTGGACAGACAATGGTGGGTGGAGCGTCGTTGACCGGCCTTTTCGCTTGCCATCCGCCCCGTCCATCCCGTACAAGGCGACATGCCACATCATCCCGACATGTCACCATCCCCGCAGGCCATCGTGCTGTTTTCCGGCGGTCTGGACAGTATCCTGGCCGCCAAGGTCCTGGAAGAGCAGGGGTTGCGCGTCCGCTGCCTGCATTGCCATTCTCCCTTTTTCGGTGAACCCTCCGCCGTCCCGCGCTGGCGTCGTCGCCACGCGCTGGACATCGACGCGCTGGATGTCGCTGACGACTTCTGCGCCATGCTGCGCGAGCGCCCCGCGCACGGTTTCGGCAAGACCCTCAATCCTTGCGTGGACTGCAAGATCCTCCTCCTGCGCCGGGCACGCCGGTACATGGAAGAGGTGGGAGCCTGCTTCCTGGCCACCGGGGAAGTGCTCGGACAGCGTCCCATGTCCCAGCGGCGGGACGTGCTCAATGTCATCCGGCGGGAGGCCGGGGTGGGCGACATCCTCCTGCGGCCCCTCAGCGCCCGTCTGCTGGAGCCGACGCCCATGGAAACAAGCGGCCTCGTGGACCGGGAGCGCCTGCCCGCCATCAGCGGACGCGGCCGCCATGCCCAGCTTGAACTTGCCCGGCATTTCGGCCTGACGGACATCCCCACCCCCGGCGGCGGCTGCAAACTGACCGAAAAGGAAAACGCCCGCCGCTACTGGCCGGTACTGGCCCATCTGCCCGCACCCGACAGCGGCGACTTCGCGCTTGCCAATCTGGGACGGCAGTTCTGGCATGAGGAAAACGGCGATCGCTACTGGCTGGCTATCGGCCGCAACAGCGGCGACAATCAGGCCCTGCAGGCCGCCACGCGGCCCGGCGACGCCCGCATCTTCCTTGCCGACATCCCCGGCCCGCTGGCCGTGGGCCGTCTGGCCTCCCGGTGGCCCGACCATATCCTTGCCGCGGCCGCCGCTCTCATGGCCTCGTATTCCGGCCGGGCCGTGCGCGAAGCCGAGGCCGGGGACGGCGTGGGCGTCCGGGCGCAATGGCACACGGCCGAAGGACAGACAGGCAGCTGGCAGGGCAGGGTCATGCCCGCTCGTGAAGGCTTCTGGCAGGAACCGCTCTGGGAGCCCGCCCGCGAAGCCATACGGGCCGAGCAGAAGATCCGTCTGCACGGAGCGCCGTGCGGCCCGCAGCCTGACGGCGTTGAGGAAGAAGAAACCGACTGAGTCTCCGGCAGACATATCTGACGGCAGACGACGGCTTTACAAAGTATCATTTACCCTGTAGAAGTCGTCAGTTCAGCTTACCCTGACTAGGGAGGCGACAGTTTGCTTCCCGGGAGGTTTCATGGATCACAAGGATTTGGAATTTTTCCGCAATCTGTTGAACCAGATGCTCGAAGAAGCGCAGCAGAAGGGCGACAGCACGCTGGAAGAGATGACCGACAGCAACGAAGTTTTCGCTGACCCGGCCGACCGGGCCACTGCCGAATCGGACCGTTCCTTCACCCTGCGTATCCGCGACCGCGAACGCCGCCTTATCCGCAAAATCCAGTCCGCGCTGCAGCGTATCGAAGACGGCAGCTACGGCATTTGCGAAGAGTGCGGGGAAGAGATCGGCGTGCCGCGCCTCAAGGCCCGCCCTGTCACCCGACTCTGCATCAACTGCAAGGCCAAGCAGGAAGAAGACGAGACCCTGCGTGGCGATTAGCTTCCCGGGCGGCTGCCGAAGACGGCGGCCGCCCTTTTTTTCCGGCAGATCGCCCGCCCTGGCGCTGGCCCTGCCCTGAGCACGCATCGGCGGCGAGCCGCCCACATCTCGCATGGACGCACACCTTTTTTTCCGCTTCTGCCGCGCGGCCCTTCCCCGTCTGGAGGGCGCCTGGCTGGAAAAGATCCAGGAGCCCCTGCCGGGGCTCGTCTGTTTCAGTCTGACCCTGCCCAACCGCAAGACGGAGCGCAAGGTACAGCTCTGTCTGTGTGCCCGGCGCAAGGAGCCTTTCCTCTTCCTCACCAACCGCCGCCTGACGGCCGGGAAAGCGCCGGGAGCGCCTGTCATGCGTTTACGCAAGTACACGCTCGGCCGTCGCATCGCGGCCTGCGTGCCCCGTTTTGCCGAGCGGCAGCTCTGGCTGCTCATGGGCGGACAGTCGCAGGCAGCGGCGGATGCTCCCGAGGGGATGAGCATCTGGCTGTTGCTCGATCTGCGGGAAGGCCCGGCCCTGCGTTTCTGCACGCCGGAGGAACAACCGCAGGAGGGCACTTTGCGCTGGCCTGAGCCGCACGAGCTTGCCGAAGCCTGCGCACACTGGCAGGAGTGGCCCGTGCTGACCCCGGCCCTGCGTCGGACGCTCCTGCTCTACGACGATCCTCTGGACCAGCAGGCCCTGCTGGAAGATCTGCGCATCGGGGACGGCGACCTTTTCCTCTACCGCCGCGCCGATGCGCCCGCGTCCGGAGGACCAGCCTGTCGCCTCAGCGCCTGGCCGCTGCCTGCGGCGCTGCTGGGCCAGCAGCCCGGATGCTGGCAGGAGACATGCCGGGAAGACGTGCTGGAAGCCGTGGAAGAGGCCGGGAAACTGCTCGTGCTGGATCCGCTTTCCCATCAGGCCGCGCAGACGGCGGCACTGCCGCTGACCCGCCGCGAACGCAAGCTGGAGCGCCTGCTCGACAAGCTCGAGGAAGAAGAGGCCCGCCTTGCGCGCATGTGCGCCGCCCAGCCTGACGCGCTGGCCCTGCAGGAAAACTGCTGGCGCTGGCCCGCCGACTTCCGGGCGGAGCGGGTGGAGGTCCCCGACGGCGGTCACGGCCCGGCCCGCAGCATCTCCCTTGATGTACGGTACAACCTGCGTGACAACATGGCTCGCCTGTTCCACACCGCGCGGCGGGGCCGACGCGGGCAGGAACACCTCGTGGAACGCCGCCGCCAGCTCGAACAGGAGCTGACCGCCTTGCGGACTGCCCGCGATGCCGCCCAGCGGGGTGGGATAGCGGCGGACGCCGTTGCCGAAAACACCCGTCTCCCGCTGCCGCCCAGCGTGCCCAAAAACGTCCAGCTCTTTGTGAGTGAGGACGGTTTCGTCCTCCTGCGCGGGCGTGACGCCAAGGGCAATCTGGCCGCGCGCAAACTGGCCGCGCCCCATGACATCTGGTTGCACGCCGACGGCGGCCCCGGTTCGCACGTCATCATCCGCCGCGCCCATGCCGGGCAGGTCGTCCCGGAACGCACGCTTGAGCAGGCCGGAGCCCTTGCCGCCAACAAGAGCTGGCTGCGGGATGCCGCCCGCGCCCGCATACTCTATGCGGAAGTCCGCCACATACGCGCTCTGCGCGGCGCGGCCCCGGGAACGGTACGCATGGACAAGATATGGCTTTCCCGGGAGGTGACGGTGGACCCCTCTCTGGAACTGCGCCTGCTGCCGGGCGAGAACTCCTCCGCTGAAACGAAAGGCTAACGCCACGTCCTCCACCCGCCGCACCAACGCGCCCGCCCCTGAAAGGGGATCGTTCTGTCCGTGTCCACAGGCACGAACTTTTTAGGGTCTGTTAACACTATTTGCTGCCTGTTTGGGGGGAAGGGCAGCCCCAGCCCCCAAAACGAGCGTAACGTTTACGATCCATTTGTCGTATCAGGTGAAATCATTTGTAAAATTTGTGTTGGCAAGGCCTAACCTGTCATACAGCAAATGGAAATTTCTACGAGAGTGACCTGCCATGTTTTCACATGAAACATGGCGCAAGTGGCGAAAAAGCACCTTTCTCCAATAAAACAAAATGGTTGACTCACATTCCGCAGGGCGGCACGCCTCCTGAGGCGGACAGGGAGCCCTCACCCCGCGGGGACAGTCCTGCATGACAAAAAAGGGAGGCAGCCCTCTCGGACCGCCTCCCTTCCGAAAATGCCGGACATCCGGCAAAGATCAGGCCGCCGCCCGGGCGAGCCGGGCAAGGGTCTCATCCTTACCGAGGAAAGCCATGATCTCAGGCAGATGAGGGCCGCCCATGAAACCCATGAGGGCCGTCCGCAGAGCCGGGGCCACGTCCTTGAACTTGAGGCCGTTGCCTTCGATATAGCCCTGTAAGGCGGCTTCCAGCGCTTCCTGCGTGAAGTCGCAGGCGGCAAAGACCTCCCGCAGGGCGGCCAGATGTCCCTTGCCGGCCTCGGTAAGGTTCTTGGCCGCCGCCTTTTCGTCAAGCGGCAGACTGGCCGCAGGGGTCAGCAGGGGAGCGAAGCTTTCCGCCAGCACTTTGAGGTTGGCGGCCCGCTCCCGGAACATGTGGCAAAGCGCTTCCAGGCGGCTGTCGTCCAGTCCGGTCATGTCGTACCCGGCCTGTTCGGCAAAGGGACGCACCAGCGCGGCCAGCTCCGACAGCGGCAGCTCACGCATGAAGTGGGCATTGCACCATTCCAGCTTGGCGGGGTCGAAGGCCGCGGCCGCCGGGTTGAGGCTGGTGCCGTCGAAAAATTCGATCAGCTCTTCCCTAGTGAAGATCTCCTGATCCCCGTGGGACCAGCCGAGCCGCACCAGATAGTTGACCAGCGCCTGCGGCAGCAGGCCGTCGTTCTGATATTCGATGACCGCCCGCGCGCCGTGACGCTTGGAAAGCTTCTGCCGGTCAGGGCCGAGGATCATGGGCACATGCCCAAAGCGCGGCACGGGCAGGCCCAGCGCCTCGTAAATGAGGATCTGACGCGGCGTATTGGAAACATGGTCATCCCCACGGATGACGTGGGTGATGCCCATCTCGTGGTCATCGACCACCACGGCCATATTGTAGGTGGGCATACCGTCGGCCCGCCGGATGACCATATCGTCCAGCTCGCTCACGTCCACGGCGATGGTCCCCTTGACGAGGTCGTCAAAGACCACCTTCCCGGCAAGCGGAGCCTTGAGACGGACGCAACGCCCTTCGCCGGGGCCGAGGTTGCGCTCGCGGCAGCAGCCGTTATAGCGGGGCTTGAGTCCCTGTTCCCGTGCCTTCTCGCGCATGGCCTCCACTTCTTCGGGCGTGCACGAACACCAGTAGGCATGTCCACTCTCCAGCAGCTTGTCCACATACTGGTTATAGAGGGCGGTGCGCTGCGTCTGGTAATTGAGGGGACCGTCCCAGTCCAGCCCCAGCCAGCGCATGGAGGCCAGGATGGAGTCCGTGTATTCCTGTTTGGAGCGCAGGAGGTCCGTATCCTCGATACGAAGATGGAATTGACCGCCGTAATGACGGGCCAGCAGCCAACAGAAAATGGCGGTGCGCGCGCCGCCGATATGCAGATGTCCGGTAGGACTGGGCGCGAAACGGGTAACCACGTTCATGGGGAATCCTCGGGCGGCCTTGCCGCCGGAACCAGGGTCAGGGCGCATGACCATACCGCCCGCTAATGCTGTTTTTCGGGCGGCAGGGACGCCGGGGAACAAGGGACGGCAACGCGCGCAACGGATGCGAGGTCCGTCGTCCGCTCCCGGCGGGGCCGCCGTGCGGGATAAGGCAGCTTTGCGGCAGGCGGTGGCATGTCGCCCTGACCCCCAGGGTTGCACGAAAGAAAGCTGCCGTCGCGACGGGCGGATGCCGCAGAGGCTTGGACTATCCTATTTGTTGCGGCAAGGCAATTGCGCTTGCAGGGCGGCGGCCCCGATGCTACACATTTTTTTGCCTGCACGGCAGGTTACGCTCGCAAAATGTCAAGCAAGGGAGGCCCTATGTCGCGTACCGTGGTCATCAAATTCGGCGGACATGCCATGGACAAGGAAGCGCTGTGCGCGGCCTTTGCCGAGGATCTGGCCTTCCTCAGCGCGGAGGGCACCCGCTGCGTGGTCGTGCACGGCGGCGGCCCCCAGATCAGTGCCCTGCTGGAACGCCTGCATATCGAGAGCCGCTTTGAAAACGGCCTGCGCGTCACGGACGACGCCACCATGCAGGCCGTGGAGATGGTGCTGTGCGGACAGGTCAACAAGGACGTGGTGCGCCGTTTCGCCACGCACGGCGTCCGCGCGGCGGGCATTTCCGGACGGGACGGCGGTCTCCTGCTGGCCTCGGTACGGCAGCCCTCTCTGGGCCGCGTGGGCGAAGTGGACAAGGTGGACCCGGCCCTTGTGGAATGTCTGCTGGCCGGGGGCTTTGTGCCTGTGGTGGCTCCCGTGGCCTCGGATGCCGAGGGACAGCCGCTGAACATCAATGCCGATACCGCGGCCGGCGCATTGGCCGGAGCGCTGCGGGCGGACTACTTTGTGCTCATCTCCGACGTGCCCGGCGTACTGGACGGAGAGAAACACCTGATCCCCACCCTGGACCGTGCCCGCAGCCAGGCCCTCATGGCCGAGGGCGTCATCTGCGGCGGCATGATCCCCAAGGTCGGCTCCTGCCTGCACGCCCTCGACGCCGGTTGTCGCCGGGCGCTCATCCTGGACGGACGCGAACCCGGCAGCCTGCGGCGCTACCTCTATGAGGACGCGCCGCTGGGGACCGTGGTCACGGCCTGATTTGTCGCGGAAAAGGACGGACGACCGTCCCGCCGCCCGGAGAACGGACCGGAGCGGCCCCCTTCCGCCGCGGGGAAAACGGACGGCGGCACTGCCCTGAAATGCGTCATCCGGCAACGCACGGGGACGCCACGATGTCAGCATGAATATCTTTTCCTATGATCCGGCAACAGTGCTCAGTCTGATACTCACCATCATGCGGGTGAGCATCGTCATGTTCATGTTGCCCATATTCTCCACCAACAATATCCCCATCAGCGTCAAGGCGGCCATCTCGGTCATCTTCACGCTGGGCGTCTGGCCGCATCTCTCGGTCTCCGGCGCGGTCATGCCGCAGCACCCGTTCGAGGTGGTGCTCATGCTGCTGGGCGAGGTGGTGCTCGGTCTGGTGCTGGGCATGGCGGTCAACTTCCTGTTCATGGGCATCCAGTCGGGAGGGGAGCTGCTCGGCTTCCAGATGGGTTTCACCATGATCAACTTTGCCGACCCCCTCACGGGCAACCAGACCGGCGCGACCGCCTTCTTCATCTGGATGGTGTCCGCCCTGACCTTTCTGGTGCTGGACGGCCACCTCTACATGATACAGGGCTTTGTGGCCAGCTTCCGCATCGTGCCGCCCGGCGGGCTGGTCGTGGGAGAAGCTGTACTGGATCAGGTCATCCGCCTGTCGGCCGAAGTATTCGTCCTGGCGCTCAAGATCGCCGCGCCGGTCATGGTGGCCCTCTTCCTCGTGGAAGTGGCGCTGGGCATGATGGCCCGCACCTCGCCGCAGATCCACATCATGGAATTCGGTTTCCCCATCAAGATCGCGGTGGGTTTCTTCTTCCTGAGCCTGCTGCTCTATATCATGGCCGAGCATATCTCGACCTTCATCCGCGGCATGGAAGGGCTGTTCGTCAATCTCATGCGCATGATGAGCCCGCTGCGCTGAGGGGACAGCACAACAGGAACATGAAAAAAGCGGCTGCCGTATCAAGCAGCCGCTTTTTTCATGCTTTCTTATCCGTCAGCAGCATTTTGCCTTTTCAAAGGCAAAACGCTCTAGGACCTGTTAACACAAATTTTACAAACAATTTCAATAGATAATCCAAACAGGCTGTATACACGCCGCTTGCTTTTGGGACGAGAGAGCCTCATGTCTCTGACTTTTCCCCCAGTAAAAGCGCGCTGGGGAAGGGATGGGGGGGTGGGGGGAAGGGAAACCCGCTCCCGCGCTGGCGGAGGGGTTTCCCTTCCCCCCAAACAGGCAACGAATAGTGTTAACAGGCCCTAGCCGCCAAGATGCCGGTTGCCGAACTTCTCGGTGATGAGTTCCTTGATGATCTTGTTGAGGCGCGGCAGGTCCGGCTTGGAGACCTGTCTGTCCGCTCCCACCCGTTCCCCCTTGGCGCGCAGGGCCTCGGTGATGAGCGAAGAGAAGAGGATGACCGGCATGTTGCGCATACTCGTGTCATTGCGGATATGCGCGGTCAGGCTGTGACCGTCCATGTCCGGCATCTCGATGTCCGAGATGACCAGCTGGATCTCATCGGTCACAGTGTGCTCCGTTCCGGCGCACTTGTCGCGCAGTCCGCACAGGAATTCCCAGGCCTCGTTGCCGTTGGCCTTGTCCGTCACGCGGAAGCCGGACTTTTCCAGAGAGGAACGGATGATATGCCGCAGGGAAGAGGAGTCGTCCACCACCAGCAGGTGATAGTGGGCCGCGCCTTCGATGGGCGTGGTGTCCACTTCCACATGGCTCATGTCCAGCGAGGGATCGAGACTGGCGAGGATCTTTTCCATATCCAGCACGAAAAGGACGCGGTCCTCGATGCGCAGCACGCTGGTGACGCATTCGCGCGAATAATTGTGGACGTAGGCATTGGGAGCTTCCATGCGATCCCAGGTCAGCCGATGGATGCTCGTCACCGACGAAACGAGGAAGGCCGCCTGCACGCCGCAGAATTCCGTCACCAGCACCTTGTTGGTCTCGCTCTGCACGAGCCGCTTGCCGAGCCAGGCCGCCAGATCCACCAGAGGAAGCACCCGCCCGCGCAGATTGAAGGTCCCCAGAGAGGAACAATCGCTGTTGCCCGGCATGTTGGTGATGCTCGGCAGACGGATGATCTCCAGCACCTTGGCGACATTGATGCCGTAGTGCCCCGTGTAGGTCGAACCGTCGGGCAGTTCTTCCGTCAGGAGGAATTCGATGATTTCCAGCTCGTTGTTTTTGGCTTCAAGCAGGCTGACTTGGCTCATGTGACAGACCCTTCCGGTAAAGCGCTTCTGGCTACCTTATCGTCCGCTTTACAGGCAGCTTAATGGCAGCAAATCAAATTCCTGTGCCCGGACAGGCTTATCCGACGGGCCTTTTACGGGCAGGCGCTGTCCGTCCGCGTCCCTCGCGCGGGGGTTCCCGCCGGGGACAGACGCCGGCCAGTTCGCAGGCATCGCAGCGGGGGGAACGGGCATGGCAGACATCCCGCCCGAACCAGACCATGCGGTGATTGACGTCGCCCCATTCCGTACGGGGGAAGAGCCGCATGAGGTCCTTTTCCACCGCCACGGGGTCGGTCTGGGCGGTCAGGCCCAAACGGTAGCTGATGCGCTTGACGTGCGTGTCCACCGCCAGCCCTTCATTGATGCCGAAAGCGCCGAACAGCACGACGTTGGCCGTCTTGCGCGCCACGCCGGGCAGGGTGATCAGCTCGTCGAGGCGCGGCGGCACCTCCCCGCCGTAGACATTGCAGACGCGGCGGGCGGCCCCCAGCAGGTTACGGGCCTTGCTGTGGTAAAAGCCGGTAGGGCGGATGACGGACTCCAGCTCTTCCTGCGTGGTCCGGGCCAGTTCCGCCGGGCCGGGCCAGCGCCGGAACAGTTCGGGCGTGACGGTGTTGACGCGGGCATCGGTACACTGGGCCGCCAGCACAGTGGCCACCAGCAGTTCCCAGGCATTGGCGGCCACCAGATGCGTGGCCGGACGGGGATAACGCGCCCTCAGGGCGGCAAGGACGGCTTCGGCGCGGGCCAGGGCGCCACGGGGAAGGGAGGTTCCGGTGCTCATGCGCTTTCTATGCCACAGGCATCTCGGAGGGACAAGTCATTTACCGCGACAGCCAAACCATCCGCCACCGTCGTCGCCGCTCTCTGCCGTGACGGAGGAGGGCGGCCGCCTCTTTTGTTTTGCGCCGCGATGTGCTATCGGTCAGTCCTCCATTCCCTCTCTAACGACGACCCGGACATGCTGCTCGTCTATGTCACCTTTCCCCAGGAAGGCCGTCTGCGGGACGCTCCCGATGCGCCGGAGACCGCTTGCCGACGTCCGTGCGGACTTGAGGCCGTCCGGCTGCTGGCCCATGAGCTTGTGGAAGCTCGACTGGCCGCGGGCATAAACATCCTGCCCGGCGCTCTCTCCGTCTACCGCTGGCAGGACAAGGTCTGTCAGGCTGCGGAGATCGTGCTGCTGGCTCAGGTGAGCTGGGCGGCCTTCGCGGACTTCCGCGCCCATGTGCTGGCGCGCCATCCGCATGAGGTGCCCTGCATAACGGCCGTGCCCATTACGGACGGCAATGCCGCCTTCCTGCACTGGATCGGGGAGAACAGCCTGCCCTTGCGGCATGACGCCGCCCACCTCCAAACCCTGTAAGGAAATCTCATGGCCATCTACGTTTCCGGCTCTCTGGCCTTCGACCGCATCATGACCTTTGACGGCAACTTTCAGGACCATGTGCTCATGGACAAGCTGCATACGCTCAGCGTGAGCTTCATGGTGGACAACATGAACGAACTGCGCGGCGGCTGCGCGGGCAACATCGCCTATACGCTGGCCATGCTGGAAGAAAAACCGCTCATCGTGGCCTCGGCCGGGCGGGACTTTGCGGGCTATGCCGCCGCGCTCGAAGAAATGGGTCTGTCCACGGAAGGCATCCGCCGGGATGCGGACATCTTCACCGCGCTCTGCTACATCACCACCGACCGCAACAACAACCAGATCACCGGTTTCTATCCCGGGGCCATGACCCTGCCCGCCAGCTACGACTTCCCGCATCTTGACCCGGCCAAGGACTGGGCCATCGTCTCCCCCGGCAATCTGGAGGACATGCGCCGCCTGCCGCGCTTCTTCCGGGAAAAGGGCGTCCGCTACATCTATGACCCCGGCCAGCAACTGCCTGTCCTGAGCGCCGATGACCTGCTGGACGCCATCACCGGCTCCTACGCCTGCGTCACCAACGACTACGAGATCAGCATGGTCTGCAAGACCACCGGCAAGACCGAGGAAGAACTCCTCCAGCTCACGGGCTGGCTGGTGACCACCCTCGGGGCCAAGGGCCAGCGCATCCGCAACGCGCAGGGCGTGGACGTGCATATCCCGGCCATCCCCTGCGGCGAAGTGAAAGACCCCACCGGCGCGGGCGACAGCCACCGCTCCGGACTGCTCAAGGGCCTTTCCCGCGGTCTCTCCATGCCGGAGGCGGCCAAGGTGGGCGCGGTGAGCGCCTGCTACGCCATCGAGCAGCTCGGCACGCAGGCCCATCACTTCACCTATGCCGAATTCCGCCGTCGCTATGAAGAAGCCTTCGGTCCGCTGCCCGCAGAACTTGCCTGATCCGCCACGCAGTTGTGGCATGACCTTTCGCGCGGGGAAGGGCTTACGTTCCCCGCGCGCCACGAGGGTACGACAAGGAGTCGCATCATGCGCGTAGACGCCGTCAAGGAACAACTGGCCGCCCAAGGGCTGGCTGACCGGTATCGGGAATTCACCGTTTCCAGCGCCACGGTGGAACTGGCGGCGCAGGCCCTGCGATGCGAACCCGGACGTATCGCCAAGAGCCTTTCCGTCCTGCTCAAGGAAGGCCCGGCCATCATCGTGGTCATGGGGACCGCCCGGCTGGACAATCGTAAATTCAAGGATCGCTTCCACCAGAAAGCCGCCTTCATCCCCGGCGCGGAGCTGGAACAGCTTGTGGGACATCCGCAGGGCGGGGTCTGCCCCTTTGCCCTGCCGGAGGGCGTCCCGGTCTATCTGGATGAAAGCCTGCGAGCCTTCGATCCGGTCTATCCGGCGGCGGGCGCGCCCAACAACGCCGTGGAGCTCCACCTCGACGAGCTGGAACGCCTCACCGGCGGCCAGTGGGTGGATGTCTGCAAGACGCCTGAACCTGCGGAGGAGTAGAGCCTGCCAGCACTACTCGCTTTTGTTTGGGGGAAGATGCAGGAGGCGGGGCAAGGCCGTCCCGGAGGACAAGCGGGGCTCGCATAAGTGATTTTCATCAACTAATTTAAATAATTAGTAAAATCTATGTTAACAGGCCCTGGAGAAAACCGGCCATTCGTCACAACAAAACGGGAGGACGGCACGAGCCGCCCTCCCGTTTCTCATAATCGGGAAAAGACGCTTCCTAGAATTCCAGACTGCCCGGCGTGCGCGGGAAGGGGATGACATCGCGGATGTTGGTGATGCCGGTCAGCATCATGAGCAGGCGCTCGAAGCCCATCCCGAAGCCCGCATGAGGCGCGGAACCAAAACGCCGCAGGTCGAGATACCACCAGTAATCTTCGGGGTTCTGCCCCAGCTCGGCAATGCGGGCTTCCAGACGGTCCAGGCGCTCCTCGCGCTGCGATCCGCCGATGAGCTCCCCGATGCGCGGCACCAGCACGTCCATGGCCGCCACGGTCTCGCCGTCATCATTGGCGCGCATGTAGAACGCCTTGATCTCCTTGGGATAGTTGTACACGATGACAGGACGCTGGAAATGCTCCTCAGCAAGATAGCGCTCATGCTCGGTCTGAAGATCCACGCCGAAGGCCACGGGATAGGTGAACTCCCGGCCGCAGTCCTGCAGGATATCTATGGCTTCACCGTAGGAACAGCGCGCAAAGGGCTGGCGCAACATGCCCTGCAGGCGCTCCAGCAGCCCCTTGTCCACAAAATTGTCGAACAGCTTGAGATCGTTCTCGCAATGCCGCAGGCAGTGC
Source organism: uncultured Desulfovibrio sp. (assembly GCF_944327235.1). Classification (GTDB taxonomy): domain Bacteria; phylum Desulfobacterota; class Desulfovibrionia; order Desulfovibrionales; family Desulfovibrionaceae; genus Desulfovibrio. The sequence goes on along the minus strand of NZ_CALVHE010000008.1, from coordinate 16,940 downwards.
TCCACCACATGGCGCGTCAGCCCTTCGCCAAGCTCCATGATATCTTCCAGCCCGGCAAAGGCCATCTCCGGCTCGATCATCCAGAATTCGGCGGCATGGCGCGGCGTATTGGAATTCTCCGCCCGGAAGGTGGGACCGAAAGTGTAGACGCGGCCCAGCCCCATGGCCAGCGCCTCGGCTTCCAGCTGACCGGACACCGTCAAATGACAATTGCGGCCGAAAAAGTCTTCCGTCGGACTGGCCGGACCGTTGAGCGTCGTCACGCGGAACATCTCCCCGGCCCCTTCGCAGTCCGAGCCCGTAAGGATGGGCGTATGCACCCAGGCGAAACGCCGTTCATGGAAAAAATCGTGCACGGCCCGCGCCGCCTCGGAGCGGATGCGGAAGGCGGCGCCATACTTGTTGGTGCGCGTCCGCAAATGGGCGATGGTGCGCAGGAATTCGTCCGAATGCCGCTTTTTCTGCAGCGGGAAGGTCTCCGGGTCGGCCCCGCCGAATACCTGTATCGCCGCGGCGCGGATCTCCCACTGCTGCCCCTTGCCCGGAGAAGCCACCAGCTCGCCGCTGACGGAGAGCGCCGCGCCGGTGGACGCCTCGCCAAGACCGGCCTGCGCGGCGGTCCCGGCATCCACGATGCATTGGATATTGGTCAGGCATGAGCCGTCATTGACTTCCACGAAACTGAAATCCTTGGCATCACGCCGGGTGCGTATCCAGCCGCAAATGGTTATCTCGCGCTGCGGCGCCGTGGCGGCCAGCGCATCGACGACGAGTGTACGTTGCATGATCTCTTGCCCTTCTTGAAAAAGGATGAATGAAAAGCACGGCTCCGGGGCCGATGACGCCTTTATGCCCCTGACGGCGGCACGGCACATGGCCTGTCCCCCCCACGGGAATGGCGCGCTTCCCGCCTCGCCGCGGCGATGGCGCGGCGAACGGGAGCAGCCATGCATGACCTTTACCGCGAAAGGCCGCGCCCCACAACCGCCGGTATGACGCCAGGTCTGCCACGCACGCGGGACTTGGCATTTTTCCAGACTTTATCTACCATTTATCTCAACACTACATGCTGCCGGGCAGGCTTGCAGCCCCACCCGGAAGGAGAATGCCATGAAAAGACTCTGTACGGTCCTTGCCCTGCTGTGCCTGCTGTGCGGCGGCGTCCTCAACACGACGGCTCTTGCCGCTCAGGCCGATCAGGCGGGCAAGCCCCAGCCTGACAAACCCGCCAAGGCGGATGCCCGTGTCACGGCCGTGACGGTCATCGCGGAAGGGACGGACAGCATCGGCGCCAAGCTGGTCACCGGCCTCAAGGAAGCCTTCAACCAGAGCAACCTTTTCGCCCTCAACGAAAAGGACGAGCCCAAGCTCCAGCTGCTGGTCACCACCCAGCCGGAATTCCCCAGCCGCCCCAATGTGGGCTCCGTCTATTCGGTCTGCTGGGTATTCAAGCAGGGCGAAGGCTATCTGGGCTTCTTGCTGGCCCGCGAACTGGGCACCATCAGCAGCGAGGACATCGACGCGCTGGTAGCCAAGCTCGTGGAACGCTCGGACGGCATCGCCGTCAAGTACGGCAACCTCTGGAAATAGCGGCGGAACGATAACGTACAAGGGGGGCTCCTTCATGGAAGGAGCCCCCCTTTTTTCATGTCAAAGACGTTTTGTGCGGGAGGGGGAGTGCTTTGCCGGTCCCTGCCGTTACGTCAGGATGTGACGGCAACGAGGGCCCCCCTCTTTCCCCACCAGACGGATGATTCAGTCCTTGTCCCTGGCCTGCGCACCGTCCGGCGTCCCTTTCGTATCCTCGTCATCCTCTTCCTCTTCATCCTCGGAATGCCATTTGTAATACTCTTCGATATTATATATCGTATAATATTGATACATCCCGGGGAAAAAGAAACACCATATCCCACTCAACCTTCTCGCCATACCGCTGTTTGCAAACATCGCTTCAAGAGAAGATCTTGACTTGAATGATATATAAATCAACAAGATGCATTCAACAAGACAAAAAAACAGCATTATCACCGCAGATTCCAGACCACCCTCTTCAAAGAGAAGGGAAAAGAAATGAGATACCATTGAAATTATGGGTAGAGAAGGTGATATGACCTCTCTCCCTTCATGTTTGTTGATGGTTTTCACAAAACTATATAGCTAGAAATACATCCAGAAATTCATAGATATCAAGGAAAGTAAAAAGAACTTGAGTGTCCTCATTTCCGTGTTGCAAAACTTGTTGCGAAATTTTTCCTCGGAAACCATCATCGTTTTCTCCTCCCATGTGTAATTTAGCATATTTTTAGTTTGAAACACTTCGCGTTTCAAACCATACGGCCTGTCGTTTCGCGAAAAAAACGCGTTTTTTCCGCTTGGTTTGGCCAGGGCGGGCTGTACTGCCGCCTCGCGTTCCGCTTTTTTTCAATGGCAAAACGCTTTAGGGCCTGTTAACACTATTTCCTGTCTGTTTGGGGGGAAGGGGAACCCCATCCCTTCCCCAGCGCGCTTTTACCGGGGAAAGAGTCAGGGGCATGAGACAACCCCGCCTCCATGGCAAGCGGAGCGTGTACGGTCGATAGAATTATATATTGAAATTGTTTGTAAAAATTGTATTAACAGGCCCTAAAGATATCCCGCGTTCGCGGCCTCTCCCTGTGTCCACCCCGGCAGCGCATCCGTGGCAAGAGGGCACCATCTTTCTCCGTACCGCTGAAAAAAGAGGCTGAGGTTTGCCGGCTCAGACGCCGCCATGCCGCAGGGCAAAAAGACGGGCCGCAAGAGCTTCCAGGATGCGCGCCGGACCCACGGCAAACGTCAGCGCCTCCTGCGCCTCGGCAAGCCAGCGGCCGCATAGTGCGCGGGCTGGGACATCCAGCCCGGCCAACGCCATATCCAGCGGATCGTCCACATCTTCTCGTCCTGCCAGCACACGAGCCAGCGATTTCTGACAGGCAAGGAGGATGCGTCCGGCTAGGGCGGCATCCAGCGCATTGCGGGCGCTGCTGCGCTCGAACAGGCCGCGTCCGCTGCGGAGGAATTCTCCGAGGGCCTCTTCCCAGGGCTGCAATTCGGGATCACGGGCCGCGCTGTCCGGCCAGGGCAAGGTAAGGCAGAGCGAGCGGGACACCAGGGTGGGCAGGAGCTGCTCCCGCTGGGCGCAGAGCAGCACGAAACGGGTGGAAGGCAACGGCTCTTCGAGGCTCTTCAGCAGGGCATTGGCCGCTTCGTCACGGGCAAGCGTCAATCCGGCCAGCATCACCACCCGATAGCCCGGCCCATGCGGCGCATCCCGCAGACGACTTTTGAGCTCCCGGACACGATCCATATTGAACGCCCGGACAAGGCCGGGATTCTCCTCATCATCCTTGTTGCTGATGCGGCCGTCGTAGGCCAGGATATCCAGATGCTCGCCGGCGGCGACCTGCCGACAGACCGGACAGGCACAGCAGGGAGCGGAAGCCTCGGGGCACTTCAGGCGGCAAGCCCACCAGCGGGCGAGGGCAAGACGCTGGGCCTCGCTGCCGCCTTCCAGCAGCAACACCTGCGGCGGCTGCTCGCCCAGACGCTGCAATCGCTCCCGCAAGCGGCCCAGTTCGGTTCCGGCAAGCTCAGGAAAGAGGGCGTCCGTCGTCATGATCCTCCCAACGAAAAAAGGAAAAGCCCGGCAAGGAACTTGCCGGGCCGGTAGTTACGGAAACGATCCTAACGGACGATGGTCGCCCGCCGGTCAGGTCCCACGGAGACCATGCTGATGCGCACCCCGGCAAGCTCCTCGATGCGCTCCACATAGCGACGCACGCTCTCCGGCAGCTGCTCGAAGGAGGTGCAGCCGCTGATGTCCTGCTCGAAACCCGGCAGCTCTTCATAGACGGGCCGCACGCGGGCCAGTTCGCCTTCGCCCTGCGGCATATAGTCGAGCCGCTTGCCGTCCAGCTCATAGGCCACGCAGATCTGCAGGGCGGGCAGCCCCTGGAGCACATCCAGCTTGGTAAGGGCGATCTCCGTCAGACTGTTGAGACGCACCGTTTCGCGCAGCACCACGGCGTCAAGCCAGCCGCAGCGGCGGGGGCGGCCCGTGGTGGCGCCGAATTCGTGCCCCTGTGCGCGCAGGTAGCTGCCGGTGTCGTCTTCCAGTTCGGTGGGGAAGGGGCCGGAGCCTACGCGGGTGCTGTAAGCCTTGACGATGCCTACGATGCGGTGCAGGGCGTGGGGGCCCGTACCACTGCCCGCGGCGGCGGAACTGGCGACCGTATTGGAAGAAGTGACGAAGGGGTAGGTGCCGTGATCGATATCCAGATGGATGCCCTGCGCGCCCTCGAAGAGCACCACCTGCCCCTTGGCCTGAGCATCGGCAATGGCCGCGGAAACGTCGGTGAGGTAGGGCGTCAGGCGGGCCGCCTGCGCGAGCAGGGAATCAAGGACGCTGTTTTCGTCCACGGGGTCAAATTTGTAGAGCTCCTTGAGGAGCACATTCTTTTCCAGCAGGGCAAAGCGCACCTTTTCGCGCAGCAGGTCGGGCTGCGCCAGATCCCCAGCGCGCACGCCGATGCGGGCGACCTTGTCCTCATAACAGGGGCCGATACCGCGCCCGGTGGTGCCGATCTTCTTGCCGGCGCGCTTGGCTTCGCGCGCCTGGTCGATCACCTTGTGGTAGGGAAGGATGAGGTGCGTCTTGGGGCTGATGCCGAGCCGCGCGGGGCTGACGTCGATCCCCTTGGCCGACAGCGCGTCCACTTCCTTGAGAAAGACCTCGGGATCAAGCACCACGCCATTGCCGATGAGGCAGGTCTTGCCCTCATGCAGGATGCCGGAAGGGATCAGATGCAGGATGGTCTCCTTGCTGTCCACCTTGATGGTGTGCCCGGCATTGTTGCCGCCCTGAAAGCGAACGATGAGATCGCTTTCCGCGCTGAGCATATCGACGATCTTGCCCTTTCCCTCGTCGCCCCACTGAGCGCCGATGATGACGATATTGGCCATATTCTGTCCGTCCTCCCCATACTCATGCTGTCTGGCTGTGCGCACAGCACACAGGGATTTTTTCTTAGCGCTTCCAGCCCGTCAAGTCAAACCGGGCTCAGTCCTTCGGCTTTTCCTCTCCGGCGGGCCGCGAAAAGGCAAGGACGCGGCAGGGCCGTTTCGGCGCGACGGCCTCGGGAGCGGATCCCGGGGCTTTGCGGGCGGGCGTTTCGAGTTTGAAGAGGGGGCCAAGCTTTTCGGGAGCCGGCTTGTTGCCGCTGCCCTCGGAACGCACCTGCTGCGCCCAGTAGTAGTTGAAGAGCTGATTCTTCATGCGCTTGGCTTCGATGAGCGCAAAGATGAGCACAGCCTCTTCCCAGCGCTGGGTCGGCTCAAAGCGGCTGGCCAGAGTGGCGTATTTGCTCCAGAGCGCCGTGAGGGATGCCTCGTCGATGGCGTCGAGCTGTCGGGCAAGGCGGGCAAGCAACTTCTCCATAACATCCTCCAGCGCCCTCTTGTACGGTCTTGCGCAGCCGCCGTCAAATGGCATGACTCTGGCGGACTGGCAAGCGGGGGGGCTTTTTGCTATGCTGCGACCTCACGCGGGACGGCGCGGCGCGGGGCCGCCCGTACCGCATTGCACCGTTTTTCTGCTGGAGGAAGCATGACGCGAGATCTCAAGGCCATGTACCGGGACGTTCAGAAGGATGCCTTTCCCGATTCCATGACCATTCTGCTGGGTGAGGAAAAACTCGTTTACAAAAAGCGGACATGGACACTGGACGGCGAGGAAAAGGGCCTGCGCTACGGGGAGAACCCCGATCAGCCCGCGGCCCTCTACGAGCTGGTGGACGGCGGCATCACCTGCGGCGGCCTGCGCTGGCGCGGCCCCGGCCAGGGCATCGTCTCTTCCCTGACCGAAGCCCAGATGATCCAGGCGGGCAAGCATCCCGGCAAGACCAACCTCACGGACGTGGACAACGGGGCCAACATCCTCCAGTATCTTTCGGAACGGCCCGCGGCGGTCATCCTCAAGCACAACAATCCCTGCGGCGCTGCCTGGGCCGAAGAGGGCATCGCCACGGCGCTGGAACGCGCCTTCTGGTGCGACCGCATCGCGGCCTTCGGGGGCGCGGTGGTCGTCAACCGTCCCTTCACCCGTGAGGCGGCGGAAATGGTGGCGGCCAACTATTTTGAGGTGGTGGCGGCCCCGGCCTTCGAGGAAGGCGTGGTGGACATCCTCAAGGCCCGCAAGAACCTGCGCATCATGGAGCTTCCCGGCCTCGCCCGCCTCGAAGAACTGACGCAGTCGGCCTTCCTCGACATCAAGAGCCTGGCCGACGGCGGCATCGTGGTCCAGAAATCCTTCGTCAACCGCATCCTCAAGGATGCGGACTTCCTCCCGGCGCAGGCCACGGACAAGAACGGCCTCAGCGTCACGGCCCGCACGCCCAGCCCGGCGGAGATGGCCGACCTGCGCTTTGCCTGGGCCGTGGAAGCGGGCGTCACCTCCAACTCGGTCATCTATGCCCGCAACGGGGCCACGGTGGCCATCGGCACCGGCGAACAGGACCGCGTGGGCTGCGTGGAGCTGGCCGCCCACAAGGCCTATACCAAATATGCCGACGTGCTGGCCTTCCGGGAACAGGGACTTTCCCTCTACGAGCTGCAGCAGAAAGCCGCCACGGATGACGGGCTGCGTGAAGCGCTGGAGGACATCCAGCGCCGCACGAAGGAAGCCCGCGGCGGGCTGCCCGGCTCGGTGCTGGTCTCCGACGGGTTCTTCCCCTTCCGGGACGGCGTGGATGCGGCTATGCAGCACGGCATCACGGCCATCGCCCAGCCCGGCGGCTCCCTGCGGGACACGGAAGTCATCATGGCCTGCAACGAAGCCGATCCGCAGGTGGCCATGGTCTTTACGGGGCAGCGTTCCTTCCGGCATTAGGGCCTGTCAACACTATTCACTATCTGTTTGGGGGGAAGGGCTTCCCCTCCCCCCAAAGCCCCCATCCCTTCCCCCGCGCGTTTTTACCGGCGGCAGGTTCCGAACGGCCCGTTTCGGCGCACCAGGCCGGATACCACGAAAAACGTCCTCGTGCCGTCCCTTCGCAAGCGGACGAACGGCGGCCCTCACCTCTCCCCATGAACGGCACAGGAGCCACCAGTGAAGCAGCCCTCCCCGTCCCTCCCCCCTTCCGGTACGCCTGACGTAGCGACATTGTCCGTCCCTACGCCTCGCCTCTGCATCTCCGCCGTTTCCGGCGGCGGCGGCAAGACCCTCTTGTCGCTGGGACTGGGCCGCTGCTGGCACAAGGCCGGTCTGCGGGTACAACCTTTCAAGAAAGGCCCGGATTATATCGATGCGGCCTGGCTCACGCAGGCCACGAGCCGCCCGGCCTGCAACCTCGATCCTTTTTTCCTGTCCGCCGAAAAGCTGCGTCTGCTCTTTGCCGAGCGCACGGGGAACGGTTCCCCGGACAGAGAGAACGCTCCCGCCGCGTCTGCCGCCCACCCTCCGGCGGACATGGCTCTGCTGGAAGGCAACCGGGGCCTGTTTGACGGCATGGACGTACAAGGTAGCTGCTCCACGGCGGAGCTGGCCCGTACCCTCGCCTGTCCTGTCCTGCTCAGTCTCAACTGCACCAAGATGACGCGCACGGCGGCGGCCGTCGTCGCCGGACTGGCCTACTTCGAGCCCGGCCTGCAGCTTGCGGGCGTCATCCTGGGGCAGACCGCATCCTCCCGTCATGAGGACATCCTTCGCCGGACCATCGAGACATATACGGACATCCCCGTACTGGGCTGTCTGCCGCGTCAGCGGCGCAATCCCCTGCCAGAACGCCACATGGGTCTTGCCACCCTGAGCGGCGACGCCTTTTCGCCGGAGACGGAAGCCCTGCTGGATCAACTGGCGGAACTGGTGCGCGCACATGTGGATGTGGATGCCGTGCTGGCCGCCGCCCGCCGCGCGCCCGCTCTGGAGATCCCCTTGCCGCCCGGCCGCGCCGACGCCGGGGAAGCCCTCTATGCTGCTCCGGAAACGGAAGAGGCGCTTTTGGGGAAAGAGTGTGATTTTGCTTCCCGTGAAACATTTTCCGCCGGGCGAGCAACCGCCACAGGAGCACCCGCCCCGCGCGCCGACAGCTCGCATCCTCGCATCGGCTATGTCCACGACGCCGCATTCTGGTTCTACTACCCGGAGAATCTGGAAGCCTTGCGCCGGGCAGGCGCGGAACTGCTCCCGGTGAGCCTGCTGACATCTGTGGACTGGCCCGAACTGGACGGGCTCTATCTGGGGGGCGGCTTTCCCGAAGACTTTGCCGAACAGCTCACACATTCGGCCGCCGTCCGGCGTCTGCCGGACCTCGTGGCGCAGGGTCTGCCCGTCTATGCCGAATGCGGGGGCTTCATGGTACTGGCCGAGGCCATCGAAAAGGAAGGCATCCGCTATCCCATGAGCGGCATTTTTCCGGTCTGTGCCCAGTTTTGCCCGCGTCCGCAAGGACTGGGCTATGTGGAGGCCCGCGTCACGGCGGAAAATCCCTATTTCCCTCTGGGAAGCCACCTGCGCGGCCACGAATTCCACTATTCCCGCTGTGTTGCCGGGGACGCTGCCGCCCTGCCGTCCGCCTCGGCCCTGACGCTGGAAAAAGGCACAGGTATGGGACAGGGGCATGACGGCTTGGTACATGGGCGCGTCTGGGCCTCGTATCTGCATATCTTTGCCCCTGCCGTCCCCCTGTGGGCCCCTCGCTTTGCGGCTCTGGCCGCGACCTATCGAAAGGAAAGGAAGCGCGCATGACCATTTCCTGCATCATCCCGGCCTGGAATCTCTGGGAGACCACGCGCACCTGTCTGCACTCGCTGGCGGAACACAGTCAGGGCGAGGACATACAGGTCATCGTGGTGGATAACGGCTCTACGGACGCCACTCGCGAGGCGCTGGCTCCGTTGGGGGAACAGCTCTTCGGCTCCCGCTTCACGGCGCTGCTCCTGCCGGAGAACCAGGGCTTTGCACGGGGCTGCAATGCCGGGGCCCGCGCTGCCGACGGCGAGGCGCTCTTTTTCGTCAATAACGACATCACGTTCACGCCCGGCTGGCTGCCGCCGCTCCGCGAAGCCCTGTCTCTGCCGCATGTGCGGGCCGTGGGGCCGCTGCTGCTCTATCCCGACGGCACCTGCCAGCATTGCGGCGTGAGCTTCAGCCCGCTGTATACGCTCTGTCATCTCTATGAAGGCTTTCCGGGCGACCATCCCGCCCTGCGGCGCGTCCATCCTCTCCAGGCGCTCACCGGGGCCGCGCTGCTGCTGCCGCGCGCGGTTTTTCAGGAGGCAGGCGGCTTTCACGAAGGCTACCGCAACGGCTACGAAGATCTTGATCTCTGCCTGAATCTGCACAGCCACGGCGCAAAGTTGCGGCTTGCGGGGCAAAGCCTGCTCTATCATCACACCAGCCGGACGCCGGGCCGCTTTGACCGAGACAAAGAAAATGCCGCCCTCTTTTCCTCCCGCTGGGGGGAGAAGATCCAGCCGGACCTGCATATACAGGCCGCGGTGGACGGCTATGAAGTCCGATTGGGGCCCACAGGCAGGACCTATCTGATCCTGCCTCCCGCCCGGATGCAGGCGCTGGAAGCGGACGCCGCCACCATGACGGTGGAGGACGGCATTCGCCTTCTGCGGGAAGAACCGCTCTGGCTGGGAGGCTGGCGGCGTCTGGCCGACCTGCTCCAACGTCAGGGAGAAGAAGCCCGGGCACTGGAAATCCTGCAACGGGCGTCCCGCTTTTTCCCCCTGCCGGACATCTGGCAGCCGCTGCATCGCCTGGCCCTGCGCTGCGGGCAGACGGAACTTGCGGCAAGCGTTGAACGTGAGGCGCACGGCGATGATCCATCCCGCAAGCGGGCGCTCATCCAGCGTTACTGGCAGGAGGCGCGTCGACGCCGTCAGGCCCCGCTCGCCGCTATCTATGAACGCTGGCTGAAAGACCACCCTGCCGAAGCCGGGCAGGCGCGGGCCTGAGGGTGTCGAGAAAGGCGGCCCGTTTTGCAGGAAGGAAGCTCCCTCGCTCCCGCGCTGGCAGCGGCCCGCAGGGCCCGTGCCTGTCAGGCGACGCAGGAGCCTTACAGGCATCGACAGCAGAGCGCGACCGGAAGGCAGCCCGAAGGGCTGTGCCCGTTGCGACGTAGGAAGCTACGGGCATCGACAGCAGAGCAAAGGGATTTCTTCCCCCTCAAAAAAAGCGTAATGAGCCCTGACCCTAACAGGCCCTAAATGGCGGCATCCTCATGCCAGATGAAGGTCAGTTCGTGCTTGTTGCAGAAAAGATGCAGGAGCCTGCCGCCGGGGATGGCGGCAAAGGCCCGGCTCACCGCATGATCCGTTTCCGCCTGGAACTTGAGCGTACAGACGACATGGGCGCAGGCGCGCGCCCCGATCCACTGACGGACGACCTGCAGGAGACGTTCCGGGTAGCAGATCATATCTGAAAACAACCAATCCACGCGCCCCACATGCCGGGGGTCCAGACCGAATCCGCTGCCGAGACAGTGGTTCACGTTGGGCAGACAGCCCACCTGCGGAGCCAGTTCGACCTTGTCCAGACTGAATACCCGCGCCCCCAGCCCGGCCAGCACCCATGTCCAGCCGCCCGGCGATGCGCCCAGATCCACGCAGAGCTCCCCGTGCCGCGGCCGCCGTCCATCAAGAGTGAAGGCTTCCCAGAGCTTCAGATACGCCCGCCCCGGCGGCTCTGTCCTGTTTTCCTCGAAATGGGCCTCACCATCGGCAAAGGGCGAACTTGTGGACGGCGAAGCCAGCAGCAGATCATGTTCCCAGAGCGTAAAGGCTCCCAACGGGGCCGTGGGGGCCGCTTCCCCGAAATGCAGGGGACGGGAGCCCACATGCGGCAAGGCCGCTTCCATGAGGGCCTGCCGCCGTTGATGGCCGCTTTCGGGCAGCGCATGTCCTCGCCAATTGCGCTGCAGGGCCGTCAACGCCCGCACCGCCTGCCCGATGGAGGCGGCTTCCAGCCAGCGCGGCGCTGTCCAGACGTTCTGGGCCCAGGCGGCCGCCTCGCCGCCCCGCGCGAGCACAAGGCGGCCGCGCACCGTCAGGACACGCTCGCCCAGCTCTTCGAGCAACGGCTCCATATAGCCGTACGGGGCCAGCTGTACGGTGAAATCCTCTTGCGGCAATGCCTCACGCGGCAGCAGGGGCCAGCGTTGCGCCAGCTTGCGCCGCTCATCGGCCTGTGCGGCGGCACGCCGTTCCCGTCGCTGCCTGCGCCATTCCGGCTGGGAGGACGGCGGCTGTACGGGGCCCCCTCCGCCCCTCTCACGGGCGGACGTGTCAGGAGCGGTCCTCTCCCGCACAGGAGCGCTGGCGGGAGCATGGCCGGAACGGGACGAACGAGCGGCAGGGGGCAGTCGACGATGTTGCATCCCGGCAGACTAGCGCAAAGCGGGCCACGGGCCAAGTACGGGGACAAAGGCCGTCCCGGGGCGGGGCGCATGAGCGGATTCGCATTGAAATTGTGTCCAATTTCCCTGCTGACGCTGCCCTCACACTACGGAAAAAGCGTGGTTTTTCCGTGTGTTCGATTGCGGGTAGTCGCTCTCGCGACTACCGGAGCAATCCACATTTCAATGTGGAATTGCTCATGACGCAAGACAGGCCGCCCGAACACCTTCAGACGGCCTGTCGTCTGTCACACTCCGCTCACGGCGGACATCCATCCTACACGAGCAGGATCAGGGCGATGAGTTCCAGATCTTCGCTGCCCGTGTTCACGATCCCGTGCGTCTCCCCGTCAGGACAGACGGTCACGTCGCCGGCGGCGACGCGGCATTCCGTCCCGTTGTCGTCATAAGTACCCTCTCCCTTGAGGATGTAATAGACTTCAAACTCCCCGTGGTGTGCATGTTTGCCTATGGCACAGCCGGGCGCGAGGCGCACATGGTTGAACAACCGGCCCTTGCCGGAAAATTCCCCCTCATTGAGGATCTGCAGGGCCTGGCCCAGCCCGGGCCCACCCCACATGCTGCGCTCAAACGTGACGGCATCCTGTTTGCGACGAATCATATCTACCTCCTTGCGGCCTTGCCGCGCTTGCTGACGGGATCCCTCTGCCCTCACGGACGGGCAGCCATGCGGCGGGGATGGCGTCAGGCATGAATTATCGGGGATCAGGCTTCCCTGTGCTGCGCATCCGCAACGCCCCGCCGCCGTGCGACCTTGGGACGCGGACGGCGCAGGGCCGGCGTCCGGGGATTCTGCCGGGGCGGCAGATCGCGCGGCGTCATGGCCCGCGGCGGCATCTGCTTCACATGCACGTCGAGCTGCGGGAAGGCCACTTCGATGTTATGGGCGCGGAACTCGCGCTCCATGCTCAACCGGATGTCGGACGAGGTGGACACGCCCACGTCATAGTCCTGCACCCAGAAACGCAGGGCAAAATTCAGCGTGCTGTCCCCGAAGGCCGTAAAGAGCACCACCGGCTCGGGATACTTGAGGATGCTGGGATGGCTCTTGGCGATATCGCGCATGATGCGCATGACCAGTTCGGTACTGGTGCCGTAGGCTACGCCCACATCCACCTGCAGACGCACGGAACGGCTGTTGCGCGTCCAGTTGATGAGACGGCTGGAGACGAATTCCGCGTTGGGGACGTAGATGATGGCGTTATCGTACGTCTCGACGATGGTGGCGCGCACGCTGATCTTGCGGACCCGGCCCGTGGTGTTGCCCACTTCCACCACGTCCCCTTCCTGCATGGTGCGGCTGAAAATGAGGATGAGGCCGGAAAGGAAGTTATTGATGATGGTTTGCATACCGAAACCGATACCGACGGAAAGACCACCGGCGACCATGGCCAGATTGCTCAGTTCCATGCCCAGCGCCCGGAGCATGAACAGGCCGAAGAAAGCCCAGAGCGCATAGGTGACGCCGGTCTGGAGCGGCTGGATGAGCGTGGCGTCGATGGTCATGCCCTTTTCGGGCAGACGGCCGAGGAAGCGGCAGGCCATGCGCACGGCCGTACGGGTGATGAAGAACATGCTGAAGATCAGCAGCACCTGCACCACGTTGAAACGTGTGCTGCCCACATCCACCCCCTGCAGGACATAGTCCTGCAGGATATAGAAGCCGCCCGGCAGCGTTATGACCCAAAGGCCGATGCTGCAGACCGCCAGCACCAGCATGAGCGGCGCGGCCAGCGCCAGCAGCACGCTGGTGAGGGCGGCGGTCCCGCCTTCCTTGTTGAGCTGCACATTGATCTTGTTGATCATGGACATGCTGCCCATGCCCAGCTGGATGGCCAGAGAAACGGAGGCATACAAGAGATAGAGCGCCATACTGTAGACATGCAGTCCCAGCAGGGCCAGCACGAGCACTATCCACAAGACCACGGGCAGTCCGGTACAGATGGAGGACTCCAGCTGCATGGGCCCGAAATCCGTATCAAAGCGGCGCTTGCGCTGCACGATCATGTACACGATGATGGACGCGATCCAGGCCACCACGGCCACCGCTCGCGGCAGCGGCACATAGAGCAGGATATAGGCCGCAAACGTCAGCGGTATGAGCCGCCAGAGCGGCGACGGCTCCGCCGGGACCTCGGTATGGCGCAGCCGCCGCAGATCCCAGGCCAGAAAGACCAGCGCCACGATGATAGTGAGGTTGCCCACGGCCAGGAACAGCCGGAACGTATCATCCGTCGCGGACAGGGAGGCGGACAGCACGCTCATGCCCAGCAGGAGCCAGGGGACGCTGATATTGACGAGATGCTTCATGGTGACGTCCGTACGGCAACTCCGGCAGCGACGGCGCAGCAGTACGGCGATGAGCAGGCTGAAAGCAAGACTCAGGAAAAGGCGCAGGGCGACGCTTTTCCATTGTTCGCTGGTGGTGGGCAACTCCACGGGCAGGCGGAGCTTGATACCCTGCGTGAAAAGTTGGAGCTGCTGCAGCACCTTGCCCCAGGTCTCGGGATTGAGATAGGAAACAGCCCCGCTCAGATAGTAGTTTTTCCACAAGCCGGGCAACAGGGCATTGATGTCCTTCTGAGCGGCTTCCAGATCCCGCAGCAGGTTCTGCGCCGGGGCAAGCGCCGTATTGTAGCGCTTGAGCAGGCTTTCCAGACGGCTGCGCGCCTGCCGGATATCCCGGGCATAGCCCTTGATCTCCGGACCGGCATTCTGGGTATCGTCCGGCAGGGAGGTGGACAGGGTACGCATCCTCTCCAGCAGAGTCTGCACCTGCAGCCGTTGCTGGAGAGGTTCCTCCAGCAACATCTGGACGCGACGGTAGGTCAGTCCGAGACGGCGGTCCACAGCTTCCAGGGCATTGGGCCATTTCTTGAAAGTATTGGCCAGCACCAGCAGACGGCGGGCCTCATTTTCCTCGCTGACCGAAAGGCTGGTGATACGCCCCGAAAACTGGGAATCCATCTGGCGGACTTCACTGATGACGCGGATCAGGTAATCGCGCTGTCCTTCCCAGATGTCTCCCCACGGATCCGGCGCGGGCTTGTCCGGCCCCTTCTTTTTCTCCGCATCGGCTGCGCCGTCCTTCTGCTGGGCGCCGGCATCAGCCTTAGCGTCGGCAGTCGGGGCGTCCGCCGCCCAGCCCGCCGTGACGGGTTGAAAACACATGTACAAGGTGCAGACCGCAAGCACGGTCAGACACAGACGCAGATAACGGGGCATTCCTCCCTCCGCTCGGCTAGAAAAAAGGGGATGTGCCCGGCAAAGCGGGCTCCAGTTTCGGAAACAGGAGGAGCCTACTCCAAGACCCGCCCCTTGAAAAGCGTACATGCCCCCCTGTGGGGAGTTGCCGAGCGAGGCTTTACAAGCCCCACAGCGGGCGGCATAGTGCTTCCATGCATGACGAAGAAGCGCCATCCTCTGCCCTGCCCCGCGCGGCGGACCCCGCTCCAAAAGGGAGCGGACGCTGTCCTACGGTGGCCCTTGCCCGCTGCCCGCACGAGAACGAGACGCCCGCAGTGCTGCCCGACCTGCTGGATGCCTGCGCGGAGGAGGCCCCCCTGCGGGACCTTTACGGCAAGCGTGTACTGCTCAAGCCCAATCTGGTGACGGCCCGTCCCCTGGCCTGCACCAGTCCGGCCGTGGTGGCGTCGGCCTGCCGCTGGCTGCTGGATCAGGGCGCGCGCGTCCGTGTAGCGGATTCGCCCGGCTTCGGCACAGCTTCGGCCGTGGCCCGCAAGATCGGCCTGACGGATGCCCTCGCCCCGCTGGGCCTGCGAGTGGAAGCGCTGGATGCTCCACAACGTCTTGCGCTGGATACCGGCGTCAGCTTCCCGGTCAGCCGTCTTGCGCTGGAAAGCGACCTCATCCTTTCGGCGGCCCGCGTCAAGGCGCATTCCCAGATGCGCCTGACCCTGAGCGCCAAGAACCTTTTCGGCTGCGTCAGCGGCCTGCGCAAGGCCGTCATCCATACCGCACAGGGGCAGGACCCCGACTTTTTTGCCGCCTGTCTGGCGGCCCTCCAGACCGCTCTGCCCCCTGCCGCCGGACTGCTGGACGGCATCGTGGCCATGCATGTGACCGGCCCTTCCAACGGAGCCGCCTATCCGCTCGGCCTGCTGGCCGCCTCTTCATCCTGCGTGGCGCTGGACGAAGCCCTGTGCGCCGTCCTCGGCTGTCCCGTGGAGGATGTGCCGCTGGCCGCGGCCCTGATGCGTCGGGGACACGCCGACTGCCTTGCCAACGGCTGTCGTCCGCGCTATCCCCTCCTGCACCCTTCGGGATGCGCCGTGGAAGATTTTCGCGTTCCCGCACATTTGCTGCACACGTCTTTTCGTCCCTGGCGTCTGCTGAAAAGCTGCCTGCGCCGTTTCTGGCTTTCCTTCAAATCCTAGGAGTCCCCATGCCCGTCATCCTGCCCAATGAGACCGACATCTATGCCCTGACCGATTCCCGCCTTTCTCTGGGGCGTCCGCTGGAGACCGTGGTGTCCGCCCTGCTGGCCGCCGGAGTACGCATCATCCAGTATCGGGAAAAAAAGCTGAAGGGCGGCGAGATGCTGGAACAATGCCGCCTCATGCGTCGCCTTACCCGCGAGGCGGGGGCCTGCTTCATCGTGGACGACCACATCGACCTCGCCATACTGGCCGAAGCCGACGGCGTGCATATCGGACAGGAGGACATCCCCCTGCCGGACGTACGGGCGCTGGTGGGCAGCAAGATGTGCATCGGCCTTTCCACGCACTGCCCGGAACAGGCGCAGGAAGCCGTCCGCCTCGGGGCGGATTATCTGGGCGTCGGCCCCATCTTCGCCACCCAGACCAAGGAGGATGTGACCGCGCCCGTGGGCTATGCCTATCTGGACTGGGTGGCGGCCAACATCGACACGCCCTTTGTGGCCATCGGCGGCATCAAGGAACATAACATAGCCGAGGTGGCCGCACATGGCGCCAAATGCTGCGCCCTCGTTTCCGAGCTGGTCGGCGCTGAAGACATCGTCGGCAAAGTCGCCGCCGTTCGCCGGGCCATGCACCAGACGGCCTGACGCATCCCGCCCGCCGTACGAGCGGCGTCCCCCCGTCCCCACACAGCGGGAGGAGCTGGCCTCCTCCCGCTGTTTTTCTGTCCGTTGCTCCGCCGTATCGCGACCTGTTTCCCTGTCAGGCCCAAAGGCGGACCACAGCCCGCCGACGACGACAAAGACCACCTTTCCCGTGCCCTGACGATATCGGGAAAGCGCCACCTCTCGCAGGATATCCCCGCCCTCCCCCGTCCATGCCAGAGCAATTTCGGTTTGAAACGCGTTGCGTTTCAAACCATACGGCCTGTCGTTTCGCGGAAAAAGCGCGGTTTTTCCGCTCACTTTGGGCCGGGCGGCGCGGTCCGCCGCCTCGCGTTTCACCTTTTTCAAAGGTGAAACGCTCTAGGTGGTGTCGTCAAATTAAATAGTATGTTATAATCTCTTCACTTACAATGAGGAGAGACTATATGGCGGCA
>NZ_CALVHE010000007.1 GCF_944327235.1 uncultured Desulfovibrio sp. | reverse complement strand
TGCCGCCATATAGTCTCTCCTCATTGTAAGTGAAGAGATTATAACATACTATTTAATTTGACGACACCACCTAGAGTATTTTCCGTGTGAAACGCTTCGCGTTTCACACCATACGTTCTGGGCGTTCGCGGAAAAAACGCGGTTTTCCCGCCTGGTCTCGACCGGGCGACGCTGTGCTGCCGCCGCGCGTTTTGCCTTTTCCAACGGCAAAACGCTCTCCCCGACATCTTGGCCGCCATTCGGTCGTCAGCCGGACGGCAGCCGTCAGCCAGCGGGGCAACACAAAAAGATCAGATGGACTTGCCGCTCTTGCGCCGCAACCAGTCCACATAGGCGGGGAAATGCCGCTTGAGCAGAGCAAGGGCATTGTCCTCCGCCTGCAGATACCGCCGCCGCGTCACCTTGCCCGTGCCGACCCAGTGCTTGAGGTAATCCGCCACCGGGAAATGCCGGGCATGGAAGCCGTGGGCATACATGGCACGGAACCACTCCACGCCGATATCCAGACAGATGGGGCCGCATTGCCGGTAGGCTCCGGGAGGCAGGGCCGCCCCGAACGGCAAGGTAAGGGGACGGGTACGCTCCAGATCGAGCAGACAAGCCCATTCGTTGATGCGGCATTCCGGCAGCGGCCAGGGCTGACGATCAAAAATGCCCGTGAAGCCTTCGGGATAGGGACGAACAAAGACGCCCCGTTCCACAGCGAGGGCATAGAGCGCGCACAACTGCGCATAGTCCGGGCGGAACTCCTCCTGCCTGCCCGGCCCGCACGGCGGCAGACCGAACAGCTCCCGCATGAGTTCGGCGCGAGAGGCCGGACAGTTCCAGCACTGCCCCAGATGCCCTATGGCAAAGGCGTCGCCGCGCGCCGCCAGCATGGCCCCCAGGATGTCCCGTTGCACGAAGACGTCATTATGCATGAGAAAGAGCAGACGCGCCTCACTGTGCTCAAAGGCATACTGATAGCGGATGCCGTAGCGATAGGCGGGATCGTGGAGACGCTGCGTATCGGCGGCATTGAGATCGAGCCAGTAGTCCGGCTGAAAGACGCGGCAGCGCTCCGGGCCCAGCTGCTCGGTCAGCCAGGAGGCGATGAGGTAGGGGCTCACCACGTCATGCTCCGAACCGTACGGCTCGAACTGCAAGTATATGGTGCCCACATGCGGTCCGCTGGCCCGCAAGAGGGACAGCAGGGACAGGGCGGTCTGATAGGGCTTGGCAAAAATGTTGACGGCCACATCCACACGGGCGGCGCTGTCGGCTGACGGCATGACATCCTCGCTTTTTTTCTGCTTGTAGCGGCTTGCGGCTGACGGCACAAGACTCTCCGCAAGCCTTCCGCCCGCCGTCCTCCATCCGCGAGCCCTGATGCGCCTTGATCCGCTTTGACGCGCCTTGACGCGCCTTGACGCCGGGCGCTATACTTCGCCGTCATTTATGGGACGCATAAGGAGGGGCCATGATCTCGCCGCAAACCATCTTCGTCAATTCCAATGGCCTGCATGAAGGCACCGTCGTGGTGGACAATGACTATTTCGACCTCGCGGGCATGATCCACGGGGACGTGTACCTGAAAAACGATTCCACCTTCATCGTGCGCGGCATGGTGGTCGGCAACGTGCATGTTGACGCCACCTCCCGCATGTTCGTGGCCGGGACCGTCAAGGGGACCATCTACAACAAGGGCGATGTGGAGATAGCCGGCGTACTCGACGGCGAGATGATGAACATCGTCTCCTCTGTGGCGTCGTCCCAGCCCAGCGAAGGCTAGTTTCCCGCCGGATAACGACCGGTAGAAACAAAAAGCGTCCGCTTGCGCGGACGCTTTTTGTTTTCCAGCCCTCGGCAGCTCTGCCTGCCGCCTCGCGTTTTGCCTTTTTTCAACGGCAAAGCGCGCTAACTTTTTATCTCGCCCACCAGCTTTTCCAGCGCGGCGGACTGGCTGGCCAGCTCGCTCACCGCACGCGCCGCTTCCTGCATGGCCTGGGCCGTGCTGCCCGCGATGCCGTTCACTTCCGCGATGGAGCGATTGATCTCCTCGCTGGTGGAGGACTGTTCCTCGGCGGCGGTGGCGATGGTGCGGACCTGGTCGGCGGTGATGTCCGCCATGTGGACGATCTCCTGAAGGGCCTCGCCCGACTGATTGACCAGCAGGGTGGCGTCCTCGATGGCCTTGGCGGCAATGTCCACCTGCGCGATGCTCTTTTCCGTACTCTTCTGGATATCCACGATGGCCTTGTCCACTTCAGCGGTGGAGGCCATGGTCTTTTCCGCCAGCTTGCGCACTTCGTCCGCCACAACGGCGAAGCCGCGCCCGGCCTCCCCGGCGCGGGCCGCTTCGATGGCCGCATTGAGCGCCAGCAGGTTGGTCTGGTCCGCGATGTCGGAGATGACGCCCATGATCTGGGTGATGGCCTGAGCGCTCTTGTCCAGCTGTCCCATATCCGTCTTGAGCGTGAGCGCCTGCTGCCGGACGACCTCGATGCCGTCGATGGCCTTCTGTACCACCTTTTCGCCGTCCTCGGCCTTGTTGCGCGTCGAGGAGGAGGCGTCCGACGCCTGCCCGGCATTCTTGGCCACCTCAAGCACCGTGGAATTCATCTCTTCCATGGCCGTGGCGGTCTCCGTCGCCCGGGCCGCCTGCTGGGCGGCGCCCTGCTCGGACTGCGCGATGTACTCCGAAAGATGCTGGGCCGCCGTGGACAAGGTCCTGGCCATGGTTTCCAGATGCGCGGCCGTGGAGAAGATGCGGGCCTTCTGCTCTTCCACATTCTGGATATCGACGAGCGAACCGCAGGCGCGCACGGCCTTGCCGGCCTTGTCCCGCGTCACGCCACCGGTGGCCCTGAACCAGCGGTAGGATTCATCACGCATCCGCAGGCGGTAGGCCACGTCATAGCGGTCGGTCTTGCCCGCCAGCGCCTCACCAAAGACGGCAAAGGTACGCCCCTTGTCGTCGGGATGCAGGCGGTCGGTCCAGGACGTGACGAGATCGGGGAATTCCTCCACCTTGGAAAAGCCCAGGAGACGACGAAACTCAGCTGACCAGGTCCAGTGGCTGCGGGGGGACATGGGGTCGCCGTCCTCCGCCAGCACCACGTCCCAGAGACCTACACCGGCGGCGGTGCTCCAGAGCTGGAGGATCTCCTCCCGCTGATGGTTCTCGTGGATATCCACCAGCGAACCACAGGCGCGCACGGCCTTGCCGCTGCTGTCGCGCTGCACGCCGCCCGTGGCCCGGAACCAGCGATAGGATTCATCACGCATACGCAGGCGGTAGACCACGTCATAGCGGTCGGTCTTGCCCGAAAGCGCATCGCCAAAGACGGCAAAGGTACGCCCCTTGTCGTCGGGATGCAGACGATCGCTCCACGAGCCGACCACATCGGGGAATTCGCTCTTGCTGGTGAATCCCAGAAGACGATGGAATTCCGATGACCAGGTCCAGTGGCTTTTGGGCGATAGCGGGTCGGCGTTGAAAAGTTCCACGTCCCATAGTCCGACGCCCGCCGCGGAGCCCCACAGGTCTACCAAACGGGCACTATGCCGTATTTTCTGAAAAAAATTCATGTAGTCCGTCCTGTCTCTGAATACGGGGCCTGCTCCTTGCCTTTCCGGGCATGTCTCTCCTGAGGCTCGTCCTTCGGCAAACGCCCGCTGCCGAACGACCGCGGCGGAAGCAGGTATTTTATAGTTTATCGTACGGAGTGCGAGAATGATTAGCGCGCGGCACGAGAAGTGGCCTTGATTTTACATTTTTTTCGCACAATAACGTCGGCCGCCGGACAGCGTACCGAAAGCGTCACGGAAGCGGACAGCACGGACACGCACGTTTTGCCGTGGAAAAAGACGAAACGCGAGGCGGGGGCACAGCGTCGCCCGGCAAAACCAGGGGGGAAACGCGATTTTTCCGCGAGACGGCGGCCCACAGGGTTTGAAACACGAAACGTCCCGAACGGAAAGTGTTCACGATGACCGCGACAGGAAAAAGGGGGGCTTTCGCCCCCCTTCGTGTACGCAATATCCGCAGGACGCTAGAACTCCACCTTGCGGGCGGCGTCCAGCGCCTTGTTGAAATCGTCGTCGGTATGGGCAAAGGAGACCATGCCGGTCTCGAAACCGGAAGGCGCCAGATTGATCCCCTGCTCCCGCATCTGCTTGTAGAAGGTGGTGAAGAGCTTCTGATCGCACTTCTGCGCATCGGCAAAGTTCCGCACCGGCGTTTCGCTGAAATAGGGGCAGAACATGGAGGCGATGGTGGGCATCTGGATGGGCACGCCCTTGGCGGCCAGGATGGAGGCCAGCTCACCGGCAAAGGCGGCGGTGCGGGCTTCCAGCGCGGCATAGTCCAGCCGCCGCAGCTCACGCAGCGTGGCCATGCCCGCGGCCATGGCCAGCGGATTGCCGGAAAGCGTACCGGCCTGATAGACCTTGCCGCGCGGGGCCACGTTCTCCATATAGGCCCGGCGTCCGCCGAAGGCCCCCACCGGCAGGCCGCCGCCGATGATCTTGCCGAAGGTGGTCAGATCCGCCTCGATGCCGAAACGAGCCTGCGCCCCGCCGAAGGCCACGCGGAAACCGGTGATGACCTCGTCGAAGATGAGCAGGCTGCCGTGGGCGCTGGTCAGCTCGCGCAGCCCTTCCAGGAAGCCCGCCACGGGCAGCACAAGGCCCATGTTGGCCGCTACCGGCTCCACGATGACCGCCGCGATGTCCTTGCCGTGCGCCGCAAAGAGCTCGCGGACGGCGTCCAGATCGTTATAGGGCGCGAGCAGCGTATCCCCCACCACGGCGGCGGGCACGCCGGGCGTGCCGGGGATGGCGAAGGTCGCCACGCCGGAACCGGCCGCGGCCAGGAAGGGGTCGGCATGACCGTGGTAGCAGCCGATGAACTTGACCACCTTGTCCCGGCCGGTCACGCCGCGCGCCAGCCGCAGAGCGCTCATGGTGGCTTCGGTACCGGAATTGACCATGCGGACCATGTCCAGCGTGGGCATGTCGGCCACCACTTCCTCGGCCAGAGTGACCTCGTCCGGGCAGGGAGCGCCGTAGCTCGTGCCGCGTCCCGCGGCTTCACGCACGGCAGCGGTCACGGCGGGGTGATCATGCCCGAGGATCATGGGGCCCCACGAGAGCACGAAGTCCACATAGTCGTTCCCGTCCACGTCGCGGATATGGCAACCGTGGGCCTCGGCAATGAAGAGCGGCAGGCTGTCCACGTTGTGGCAGGCCCGGACCGGACTGTTGACCCCGCCGGGGATGACGGCGCAGGCCCTGTCGAAAAGCTGGCTGGAAGTGCTGTTGTCCATTGCGGCTCCTTAAAAATAGGTCATGGAGATTTTTTTCAGCTCCCGCAGGCTCCGCAGCACGGCATACGGGCCGAGGGGGGCCGCGGCGGCCAGATCACGCACCACGTCGAGGCATTCCTGCTCGCTGCGGCCGTGGATCATGGTGTAGAAGGTATAGGGCCAGTCCTCCGCCGGGCTGGGGCGGTAGTAGGAATGGGAGATATGCGGATTCTGCGCCGCCACCTTGCCGCAGGCGTCCACCTTGTCGGCATCCACCTGCCAGGCCACCATGGCGTTATGGTTCCAGCCCGTCTTTTGATGCTTGATGCTCGCCCCGAAACGGCGGATGGCCCCCGAGTCCCGCAGTTCCTGCAAGAGGGCAAGGACCTCTTCCTCACTGCTGCCGGTCTGGGCGGCCATATCGGCATAAGGGGTGAGACTGTCGGGAAGATCGGCCTGCGCGATACGCAGGATGGCGCGTTCGGTTTCGCTGAAGCTCCGGCTCATGCTGCCTCCCTGGCAAACGGACATCCGGGAGGCCATGCCCGCGGCCTCGCCTCTCCAGACGCGAAACGCCGCGCCGGTCGTCATGCTCCGGCGCGGTCGTCAAAGGTTCGTCATCTCCCGCCGATCTAGCGGCTGAAGGAGCGCGTAAAGAGTTCCTGGATGGCCTGCCGCCCGTTGGCCTCAAGGAAACGGGTACCGGTGGCCGCAAAATGCGCATGGTCGACGACAGGGTCCTTCACTTCGGTCCAGACATCCTTTTCCCACGCGAACCACGCATCCCGCGGCTGGTCGAACACCAGCAGCGGCTTGTTGCAGATCTTGGCGAATTCCGCCCCCCAGCCGGTGCCGCCCTTGACGGTGTCGTCCGGCTGGATGGCGCCCACCACGATGATCTGGTTGCCGCTGCTCACCTGCCAGCAGATGGACTGCAGCACCTTGCGGAACAGGGGCGCGCGCGTATACTCACGGTTCATCAGCTTGGAAACATAGGTCAGGCTCACGTCCTTGAGGGCCAGTTCTTCGCTGGTCAGCACGCGCACGCCGCGCTTGCGTTCCATCTGGTGGCCTTCAAAGCTGTAGTTGACTTCTTCGATACCCCAGCTTTCGGCCAGTGCCCCGAAAAACTGCTCGGTTCCGGCAGCGCCGCCGCTATAAAGCACACATTGTTTGGGATCGAGCATATCGCCTCCTGCTGTGTTGAATCCCTTGCGGACAATGATGTCGTTGCATCATGGCAGAAAAGCGCCCTGACGGCAAGGCGTCGCCGCCGCGGGCCGCTCCCCTGCCGCCGCCGTCAGCGGCTGTAGGTCACGGTGAGGCTGGCGCTGCCGAGCACCTTGCCGTAGCGGGAAAATCCGGCCATGGCGGGCAGGGTCTGCGGCGTCACGCCGATGTCGGCCGTATCCAGCGCATAGACCGTCACCACATAGCGGTGCGGCTTGTCGCCGGGCGGGGGGCAAGCCCCGCCGTAGCCGGGAGCGCCGAAGTCGGTGAGCGATTCCACAGCACCGGCGGGCAGGCTCTTGCCGGCGCTGGCGTTGAGCTTGAGGCTGCGCACGTCGGCCGGGATGTTGGAGACCACCCAGTGCCACCAGCCGCTGCCGGTGGGCGCGTCGGGATCATAGACCGTCACGGCGAAGCTCTTGATGCCCTTGGGCGGATCGCTCCAGACCAGTTCGGGGGAAACGTTCTTTCCCGTGCAGCCGAAGGCGTTGAATACCTGATCCATGCCCATGACGCCGCCGTCCTTGAGCTGCGGACTGGTCAGGGTGAAGGTTTTGTCCGCGGCGGAGGGGGCCGCGCAGAACAGAGAGAGGGAGAGAGCCGCGCCTGCGACGCAGGCGGAAAGGAGGCGTGCGCTGAATTTCATAGTATATCACTCTGTTTAGGGTGGGAGAAAAACCCCGAAGACGGGGCTTCGGGGCAGTCCTTACGCCTTAATAGCGGGGCGGACGGGGGGCGCGGGGTTTGGCTTCGTTGACGCGAAGCGTACGCCCACCAAAGTTCTGGTTGTCCAGAGCTTCAATGGCGGCCTCGGCGGCAGCGTCATCCATTTCGACGAAACCGAAACCGCGGGCGCGGCCGGTTTCGCGGTCATTGACAAGCTTCACGGAATGCACGTTGCCGTATTCGGCGAAGAGGTCGCGAACCTGCTCTTCGGTAGACGACCAGGGAAGGTTCCCCACATAGATGGACTTGGACATGAAAAAACACCCTCTCAAAAAAGCAGTCTTGCCGCGCGCTCTCTCCCATCAAACCTCTTGTCAGCACGCGACTGTTGATATGACAAAATCATGCTTTCTGCGCCTTGTCAACGCGCAAGACAAAAACTGTAGCGCATAAAACGGCTTGCGCAAACGTCCCGGCAGCGTTTTTGGCTGGGACGGCAAAAGTGATGCCAGTTCGTTACTTTGTGAAACGTTGATTTTCCAACGGGATGACGGCACAAAGTGATTGTGCGCACAAACGGCTTGGAGAACGGGAAGAAAAAGCGCCGACATGCGCGCTCACCGAGCCACAACGGCGGGAGACCGACCGGACAAGAGACGGATGGAGCGCCGACGAGACGGGACGAGAAAAAGGAGCCCTGCGCCGGCAGCGCCGCACGCTGCCCGACCGGGGGAAGACAAGCCACTGTCTGCGCGTAGCGTATCCTCCCCGCCGCACGGGGAGAGAGGGGAGACGCCCAAACGGGCGGGGAGACGCTAGCCGAGGTTCTCGGAAGGCGAAGGCACCCAGTCCGGCGCAAGATCCTCGAAGGCCGTATAGGGAGAAACGTACATGAGTTCAGCGACGCCCACCGGGCCGTTACGCTGCTTGCCGATGATGATCTCCGCCACGCCCTTGGGCGGCCGCTCGGCCGGTTTGGTGTAGCGGTAGACGTCGTCCCGGTAGACGAACATGATCACGTCCGCATCCTGCTCGATGGCGCCCGATTCGCGCAGGTCCGAGAGCATGGGCCGCTTGTCGCTGCGTTCTTCCACCTTGCGGTTGAGCTGGGAGAGCGCCACCACGGGCACATCCATCTCCTTGGCCAGTCCCTTGAGCGAACGCGAGATCTCCGAGATCTCCAGCTCGCGCGAGTCCACCCGTCGCCCGGCACGCATGAGCTGCAGATAGTCCACCACCACAAGTCCAAGCCCCTTCTCGCTCTTGAGACGACGCGCGCGGGAGCGCAGTTCCAGCGTGGAGAGCGCGGGCGTGTCGTCGATGTAGATGGGCGCTGCGGAGATGGTGTCCGCCGCCTGCGACAGATGGGCCCACTCGGCGTCCGTGAGCAGGGCCGGACGCCGCATTTTGGAAACGTCCACCCTGCCCTGTACGGCCAGCATACGCTGGACGAGCTGCTCCTTGCTCATTTCCAGCGAAAAGACAGCCACAGGGATGTTCTGACGGATGGCGGCATGGAGGGCCATGCACATGGCAAAGGCCGTCTTGCCCATACTGGGGCGGGCCGCCACGATGATGAGGTCGGATCTCTGGAGACCGGAAGTAAGCTTGTCCAGCCGGGCATAACCGGTGGTGACGCCGGTGATGAGGTCCTGCGTACTGGCCATGCGGGACAGATTGTCGAACACGCGGGCCACCAGCTCGCCGGCGTCGGAAAAATCCCGCCCCGTGGTACGCTGCGAGATGGCGAACACCGCCTGCTCCGATTCGTCCAGCAGGCTGCCCACATCGCGCGAGGCGTCGTAACAGTTGCCGATGATGCCGGAACAGGCCGTTATGAGGCTGCGCTGCAAAGCCTTGTCCCGCACGATGCCGGCATAGTATTCGGCATTGGCGCCGGACACCACGGCCTGCGCAAGCTCACCGAGGTAGACGGCCCCGCCCGCCTCTTCCAGCGAGCCGCGGGAACGGAGCTGCTCGGCCAGCGTCACCAGATCGATGGGCGCGCTCTTGCGATAGAGGTCGAGGATGGCGGCGAAGATGGCCGTATGCGCGGGAAGATAGAAGTCCTCCGCCGTGAGGATGTCCACGACGACATGCAGCACGTCGGGCCGCATGAGCACGCCACTGAGCACGGCCTGCTCGGCTTCGGCGCTGTGCGGCGGCACGCGGCGCAGCAGGTCCGCCTCGGCATTGCGGCCGCCCGCGCCCCGGCCCGAAAAGGAACCGCCGCCCCCGGCTCGGGAGCCGGAGGCGGCGTTGTTATCGGATGGTGTGGCCATACGCCTTATTCGGCGGCGGTTTCCGCATTCTCTTCAGCCGGGGCGGCTTCCGCTTCAGCGGGCTCTTCCGGCCTGTCGGAAATGACCTTCACCGGCACCGTGGCGATGATGCTGGCGTGCAGACGCACGCGCACCGGATGTTCGCCAAGGCTGCGGATGGGGGCATCCAGCAGGATGCGGCGACGGTCCACTTCCACACCAAGGGCGGCAAGGGCGTCCCCGATGATGGTGGAGGTGACGGAGCCGTACAGCTTGTCGTTCTCGCCCACATGCATGGGGATGACGACTTCCAGCGCCTCGAGGCGCGCGCAGACGGCCTGGGCATCGGCGCGCAGGGCGTCCATGCGTTCCTGCAGCTTCTTGCGTTCCAGTTCAAAGACCTTGAGGTTGGCGTCGGAAGCCACCATGGCAAGGCCCTGCGGCAGCAGGAAGTTGCGGCCGTAGCCGGGGCGCACGTTCACAACGTCGCCAAGATTGCCGAGATTTTCCACATCGGCGCGAAGAATCAGTTTCATGTGCGCCTCCTTAGATCATGCTCTTTTTCTTGACGCCGGAATCATGGGTGGCCGTGTAGATGAGCAGGGCCATCTGGCGGGCGCGCTTGATTTCGGTGGTCAGCAGCCGCTGGTGATGCGCGCAGGTGCCGGTGATGCGGCGGGCGATGATCTTGCCGCGCTCGGTGATGAAATCACGCAGCACGTCGGGGCGCTTGTAGTTCAGGGGCAGATCCTTGTCCGCGCAGAAACGGCAGAACTTGCGACGCGGGGCGAATTTTTTCTTGAAAGCCATTACGCGACCTCCACTTCGTCAGCCAGCTTGACGGTCACGAACTTGAAGATGCCGTCGGTGATGCGAATGTTGCGCTCAAGTTCGGCAACGAGCTGGGCCGGGGCATTGTACACGAGGCGCACATAGTAGCCGCGCATCTGCTTGCGCACCGGATAGGCCAGATCGCGCATACCCCAGTGATCCACTTCTTCCATGACGCCTTTTTCACGTTCCACCACACCGGTAAGGGCGGCAAGGATGCCCTCGCGGGTCTCGGCGGAAAGCTCCGGCGAAAGGAGGAGCAGGGTTTCGAATTTCCGCATGGTTATCTCCTTTTGGACTGATCAGCCCGCACCCTTCCGGCGCGAGCAAGGAACGGGAGTTATTACCCTGATTCCCTCCGCCTGTCAAGCTCTTCCGACAGACAGGACGGTCATTTGCCGGACGATGCGCGCGGCAGCCGCCCCAGGCCTACAGCAGGCGCACGCCGTCCTCTTCCACCAGCACGGTGTATTCCCAGCGCACGCCGCCCCATTCAGGATAGTAGAGCCCCGGCTCCACCGTCACCACCATACCGGGCCGCAGCACATCCTCCCGCTGCGGCGAGAGCGAAGGCGCTTCATGGGTCTCCAGTCCCACGCCGTGCCCCAGACCGTGCGTGAAAAACTCGGCGGTCCCCGCCTCCTCAAAGACCTTGCGGGCCGTGGCGTAGACATCGCACATGCGGACGCCGGGCCGCATCATGTCCAGCGCGGCCTGCTGCGCCGCCTGCACCAGCTCCAGCGTCCGCGTGAACTCCGCGTGCGGCCTGTCCCCCACCCAGAACGTGCGCGTCTGGTCGGAACAGTAGTCGTCCACCCGGCAGCCCACATCCACCAGCACGGGGCAATTCTCCGTCACGCGGGTCTCGCCGGGGATGGCGTGCGGCAGAGCGGCATTGGCCCCCACGGCCACGATGCCCGCAAAAGCCTGTTCCGTCGCGCCGTTCTCCCGGAAGAAACGCTCCACGAGCCACGCCAGTTCACGCTCGCTGCGACCGGGACGCAATTCCTCCTCCAGCCAGCGCAAGAGCTCGTGGTTCAGCGCAAAGGAGCGTTCCAGCGCCGCGATCTCCGCGCTGTCCTTGATGAGGCGCAGCTCCTCCACCAGACCGTCCGCGCCCTCCAGCGTGAAGGCCCCACCCGCCCGCCGTCCCAGCGCGCGGGCAAAGTCCAGGCTCACCGCGCGCGCTTCCAGGCCGATGCGCTCGCCGCAGCGACGCAGCAGCCCTGCCAGCTCTCCGGCGGTATCGTGTCCGTAGACGAGGATCCGCTCCCCGTCCCAGAGCCGGGCGGCGGCGTCCTTGTAGCGCGCGTCCGTGGCCAGCCAGTCCCGGCCGTCGGCGCAGATGACCAGACGCCCGGCGCTTTCGTTGCACTGGGGATCATGCAGCTCGAAGCCGGAAAGATAATACCGATTGGGGGCGCGGCTCACGAGCAGGGCATCCAGCCCCCGCCGCCGCAAAAGCTCCCGCAGGCGCTCCCGCCGTGCGGCAAACATGTCTTGCGTCATGATGACAACCTCGAACGAATGGCATTACGCAGGCCGGACGCAGCCGCTGACGGCCCGCCGGACAACGGCACGAAGCGCCGCGCACGCGTCGTCCGCGCCTGACGGGAAGCGATGCTACCCCATGCCCGCAGCAAAGGCCAGACGGCCCCCGACCGCTGCCGCGAGCGGGCGGCGGCCCCCCACCTTTCAGGGCTACGGCGGGGAGCGCTACTGATAACCATTTGAAATAAAAGGAGAGTTCAGCTTGACATAAGCTGTTGTCTGGGGCATACTCTCCCCCACTTAGGAGGAGTATCACCCGTAAAGGCAAACCCTGTCTGCCGGTCCCCGACCGCAGACCGAGTGGGTCGCATCCATGCGGCCTGCGCCGACCGTGTTAGGGAGGCGCACCTGTACTTCAGCAAAGGAGACCCCATGAAATTGATGCGCAGGCTTGCCATCTGTGCGGCTGCCGTGGCCTGTATCGGGCTCGCCGCACCGCTGGCTGTTCATGCGAAAGAGACGGCCCCCACCAAGAGCAAGGCCGAATCCCGCAAGGAAAAGCGAAAAAAATCCCCCACCGCCGAGAAATCCCAACACGCCGATGCCAACCGTGACGTCTGGCTGGAGCGTGCCCGCAAATCCGATTTCCTCCTCGGCAAGGCTTCCTACTACAGCCCCGAATTTCATAACAAGAAGACGGCCAGCGGTGTCGGTTACGATATGTATACCTTCACGGCGGCACATCGTACGCTGCCTATCGGCACCGTGGTGCGCGTCACCGACGAACAGTCGGGCAAGAGCGTCATGGTGTGCGTGACCGACCGAGGCCCCTTCACGCGCGGACGCATCATCGACCTTTCCTATGCGGCGGCTGACAAGATCGACATGCGCCGCCGCGGCGTCGGCAATGTACGGCTGGAGGTGGTGAGCGATGCCGACGGCACGCCGCTCTCCACGGATGAAGCCTATTATGTGCGGTTCCGCAGTCTGGACAAGGCGGAGACCGTGGGCCCCTTCCGGGCCTTTGCCGATGCGGCCGCCATGCATGAGGCCATGCGGCAGGCGCATCCCGATGCGGAAGTCATCCTGGAAAAGGCCCAGTAGAGCACTTTGCCTTTGAAAAAGGCAAATTGCGAGGCGGCGGCACAGCGCCGCCCGGCCGAAACCAAACGGAATGACCGCGTTTTTTTCCGCGAAACGCCAGACTGTATGGTTTGCGACGCAAAGCGTTCCAAACTGACAATGCTCTCAATCGACAAGAGCCTGTTCTCCGGGCCGTCTCCCTGCGGGGGGACGGCCTTTTTCGTTGCCGGGGCCTCTTGAGCATGTTGCCTTTGAGAAAGGCAGAATGCGAGACGGCGGCACAGCGCCACCCGGCCGAGACCAGGCGGAACGACCGCGTTTTTTTTGCAAAACGCCAGGCCGTATGGTTTGAGACGCAAAGCGTTCCACACTGGAGAGGCTCTTGCCGCCTCTGGTCTTTTGGCACGCCTTCGGCTAGACTTCCGCCCGCTTGCCCCGTCCAGCCGTCCGCCGGACGCCCCTTGCCTCTTTTTTGTCGAGGATGAGCGATGAACGAACTTGTGCGCGTGGAGAACGTCAGCCTGCCCCTGCCCGGCGAGGCGGATACCTGGGCCCTGCGGCATATCACCTGGCATATCGACAGGGGCGCGCATCACGCCCTCATGGGCAACAACGGCGCGGGGAAGTCCACGCTGCTCCGTCTGCTGCACGGTCAGTGCTGGCCCACGGAAGGACGCGTGCTCTGGAACGGGCCGGACGGCCCCGAAGACGCCCCCCTTGCCGGGCGGGCCATCAGCGCGCTGGTCTCCCCCGCCCTTCAGGAGAACTATCAGCGGCAGGGCTGGTACATCAGCGGCAGGGAGCTGCTGCTCACCGGCTTTGACGACACGCCCCTGCTCTACAGCACCACGGCGGACGAACGCCTGCGGGACGCCGAGGAGATGGCCCGCCGTCTGGATGCCCTCCCGCTGCTGGATGTCTGCGTACCGGAGATGTCGCAGGGGCAGCTGCGCCTGCTGCTGCTGGCTCGCGCCCTGGTACGGCGTCCGGCCCTCCTGCTGCTGGACGAATGCGCCGACGGCCTCGACGACCGCCACCGGGACCTGTTTTTCGCAGAGCTGGACAGAGCACGAGAACACAGCACCGTCATCATGAGCACACACCGTCCCGAACAGCTTCCCGACTGGTGCCGCCATGTGCGCTGGGTCGTGGCCGGACGGCTCCTGCCTGAGGGGCAGACGCCCGACGAGACGGAAGGAAGCGCCCCGCCGCTGCCGACTCCCGCCCGGCCGCACGCCGTCACGGGGATGGGGGGATCCGCCGCCCCTCTGCTGGAAGTGCGCAACGCCACGGTATTCATCGACCGCAAGGAAGTGCTGCACGGTATCAACTGGCAACTGCGACGCGGGGAACACTGGCGCATCGTGGGGGCCAACGGCTCAGGCAAGTCCACCTTCCTCCGGATGCTGGCCGGGGACGAATTCGTGGCGGACGGGGGCAGCCTGCTACGCGACCTGCCCGGACAGGGCGGCAAGACGAGCATCCTGCAGGACATCCGCAAGGGCGTGCGCCTGGTCAGCGACCTCGCGCAAGCCCAGTACGGCTACAGCCTGAGCGCGCTGGAACTTGTCTGCTCCGGATGGGACAATACCGTGGGCAACTACCGCGAATACAGCGAAGAGGAGCTGGCCCAGGCTCGTGCCGTCATGGCCCGGCTGGACTGCATCACGCTGGCGGAGAAATCCATACGCAGCCTTTCCACGGGGCAGCTGCGCCGCCTCTTCCTTGCGCGCTCCCTGCTGGGCAATCCCGACATCCTGCTGCTGGACGAACCCTGTTCCGGTCTGGACGAGAGCAGTCGCCGCCAGTACCTTGCCCTGCTGGACAAGCTGGCGGCCGAGGGCCTGCATCTTGTTTTCGTCTCCCATCTGCCCACGGACGGCCCATCCTGTCTCAACCGCACCGCACTCATGGAAGACGGCCGACTGCGCGTGCTCGACGCCGCGGACGGCGAGTGAGCATCCTCAGCGCCCGCCGCAGCGGCTACTTGTCCTCCGACGTCCTTTCGTAGGGATTGGCCAGCTCACGCGTCGTGGTCGGCTGCTTGCCGAAACGGGCCCGGAGCAGCTCGATGATCACCGGCAGCACGGAAATGACGATGATGGCGTAAACGATGATGCCGAAGTTCTCCCGCACCCAGGGCAGGTTGCCCAGGAAGTAGCCCGCCGAGACGAGGCTGCCCACCCAGAGGCAGCATCCCAGCACATTGTAGGAAAAGAACTGACGCGGGCACATGAGGGCTATACCGGCCACAAAGGGCGCGAACGTCCGCACGATGGGCACGAAGCGCGCGAGCACGATGGCCTTGCCTCCGTGTCGTTCATAAAAGGCATGGGCCTTGAGCAGATGCTCCTTCTTGATGAGACGCGAATCGCGGGAAAAGATGGCCGGTCCCACATGCCGTCCGATGGCGTAGTTCACCGCATCGCCGCAGATGCCCGCGGCCAGCAGCACGCCCAGCACTTCCAGATAGCCCATGTGCCCGGTCCCGGCGACCACGCCTGACGCGAAAAGCAGAGAATCGCCCGGCAGGAAGGGCGTCACCACGAGGCCGGTCTCGCAGAAGACGATGACGAAGAGGATGGCGTAGATCCACAGACCGTAATTGGCCACCAGCTCAAAAAGATGGTCGTCGATGTGCAGGACGAAGTCCACCAGATAGGAGAGCAATTCCATGATAACCTCGAGGAAAGACGTCGCGGGTACAGGCACCCGTCATGCTCTTGTACCCCAAGGCCGCTTATGGCACAACAGGGGACATTTTGCCCGTCGAGGTGCATCGTACATGCCGCTTTCCCCGTTGTCCGCCGTGTTTGCCCACCGCCGTCCCTCCGCTCCGCGCCCGTTGCGCGCCCTTCTGGCCGCCGCGCTGCTGTGCGGGACGCTGCTTGCCGTCCTGTCGCCCGCCCCGGCCCGCGCGGAAGAGACCTACCGTGTGGGGCTGTGCACGCTGGGATTCTGGCTGCCGGACGACGGCGTGCGTCTGGACGTGAACGTCTGGTATCCCACCAACTGGACGCCGCGGGAGCTGCGCTTCCCCCCCTGGCGGGTGGAGGCGGCCCGCAACAGCGATGCCGTGGCCGGACGCTTCCCGCTCATCGTGCTTTCCCATCCCTCGGCGGGCACGCGCTTCTCCTATCATGATACGGCCGCCTGGCTGGCTGAACACGGCTTCGTGGTGGCGGCCCCCACGCACGCCCGCGATTGTATGCGCAACATGGACCAGCTGCATACCTGGCAGCAGTTCGCGGGACGGCTGAAGGATACCGGCGCGCTCATCGACCAGCTGCTGCGCCATGAAAAACTCGGCAAGAGCATCGACCCGCAGCGTATCGGCTTCCTGGGCTTCGGCGCTGGAGGGACCACGGGCCTGCTGCTGGGCGGCGCACTGCCCGACTGCGAGCGTCTGGATGTCTATTGCGCGGCGGCGTCGCCGCAAGATCCCTATTGCAACAGCTGGGCGCGGCGTCAGCTGGTCAAGCTCTGCAACAAGCTGCCGCTCACCGTCAGCCCGGCGGATACCCGCATCAAGGTGGTGGCTGCCGTCAATCCCACGCACCTCATGCTGTTCGACACGGGCCTGCGCTGGTTCCATCCGCGCCTGCTGCTGGTCAGCGCCGCACAGGACGGCGACAGCGACAGCCGCCTGACCGAGGAGCTGGCCCGCCGTCTGGCGCAGCGGGCTCGCTTCCTGCGCCTGCCGGACGCAGACGGGGGCGCTCTGCTGGCGCCCTGCCCGCCCTCCCTTGCCGAAGAGCTGCCCGAACTCTGCCTGAGCGTCACGCCGCAGGAGCGTTTCCGTCAGCAGGAGCTGCTGCGGCAGGAACTGCTGGCTTTCTTCCTCCAGTGGCTCGGCAACAGCGAGAATATCCCGGTCATCCCCGCACCGCCGGATCTGACGCCGAAGCCGGAGCCCGCTCCTGCCGTCCAGCCGGAAAAACCCGCCGCCAAGGAGCGGCGCAAGCGCCGCTGATCCCGCGCGGACCAACGAACGACGGGCGGTCTTTCCGGCTTGACAAGGCAGGCCCAAACAGCTACAGCCCTTCAATAGGGCAGTCTTTTGCCCGTATCCTCCCGGTGTTCCGCGGATGACCGGCGTTTTTCGCCAAGGACACATGATGCTGCGTTTCCTGTCCCTTCTCTGGGCGGCACTGTCCCTGCTGCCGCTCCCGCTGACCGCCGCGGCTTCTTCCGACGGCTGGCAGCTCATGCCCGAAGGGGCCCGCCCCACCTACATCGGCATACACGGCGGCACGGTCCCCGTCAGCCTGCTGGTCAGTCAGGACGGCAGCTCGCTGGTGAGCTTCGTGGGCCGTACCGGCAACGATTTCCTGGAGATCCTGCACCGCAGCGATGTGCGTATGCCCTCCCTGCTCAACAATGCCACGGGCAAGGTGTCCAGCGGGCATCCCGCCGCCACCGTGCTGCTGGCCGGACACGCCGACCGCCGCATCATGGTCATCTACATCGTCGGTGACGGCGCGACCCGTACCGCCGTGCCCATGAGCGAACTGGAGCCGTTCGGCCTTTCCCGCAAACCGCTTTCCGTGGAAGGCCTCGCCACCCTGCCCGCCCAGAGCGGCGTCAACCATCCCCGCCGCCTGAATCTCGATACCGGCTATCTCCAGCCGCGCCGCACCGGCAGCTAGGCGCTGCCGGCACCATCCGTTGCCTGTTCGAGGCAGCGCCCCCTCGCTCTGCTGTCGATGCCCGTAAGGCTCCTGCGTCGCCTAACGGTCACGGCCTTCGGCCGCCTTTCGATCATCCCCCCTCACGCGAGACGAGGGCATGACATCCTTCGTGTCGTCCCTTTCTCCCCTTTCCTCCCCAACCGCAGGGAGCGGACATATATACAGAGACCGTCCGCCTAAGCATACGTGGCGGCAACGGTCATGACAGGCAGGACTACAAGGAGACGATCGCCTGAGGGCGCTCCACACACCTTCCGCAGCCAAGATGACCGCCGGCATCCTTCTCATGGTCGCACTTGCGGGAGCCGTTCCCCCTGTCGTTCACCCGCCACAGGTCCTTCCGTCGCGGAAAACAAAAGGGCCATGCCCGAAGGCACGGCCCTTGCTGACGACTATCGTTGCGTGATCTACGGCAGCATCCAGCTCAGCACCGTGGCCTGCAGCCAGGTCAGCACGCAGATGCAGAGCGTCATGGCGATACTGTGCGGCAGAGCAAAGCGGAAAAGATCGCCCTCCTGTCCCACCATGCTGGTGGCGGCGGTAGCCACGCTGATGGACTGGGGCGAGATCATCTTGCCGGTCACGCCGCCGGAAGAGTTGGCGGCCACGGCCAGTTCAGGCGGCATGCCCACCACTTCGGCGGTGGAACGCTGCATGCCGCAGAACAGCGCGTTGGACGAGGTGTCCGAACCGGTCAGGAACACGCCCAGCCAGCCCAGCAGCGGAGCAAAGAAGGGGAAGATGCTGCCGGTCAGGGTAAAGGCGATGCCCAGCGTGGAACTCATGCCGGAGTAGTTCATGAGATAGGCCAGCCCCAGGATCATGGCAATGGTCAGGATGGGGAAGCGCAGCTGCACCACGGTACGGACGAAGCAGCTCACCGCACGGCTGAAGCTGTAGCCGGGCATGAGCGGCACCGAGAGGAAACCAGCGATGAGGATGGCCGTGCCGCCAGCGGAGAGCCAGTTGAGGGTGAACTGCGCCGCATAGACCGGATCCTTGCCCGCGGGCAGGATGGGAGCGGCCTTCAGCACGAGGCCGTCAAGAGCGGGCCAGCTGAACTTGATGACCGCGCCGGGAACGGCGTTGAGCAGATCCTTGAACTGGGGCAGCCCCCAGAAAAAGACCATCACGGCCAGGATGATGTAAGGCCCCCAGGCGCGCACCACCACGCCGAAACGGGGCGCTTCGCCCTCGAGGACGGCTTCGGACTCGCCTTCAAAGCGGAAGATGCGCACAGGCTTCCAGACGCGCAGCAGCAGCACGAGACCGATGATGGCGATGATGGCGGACATGATGTCCGGCAGGGTCGGACCGTGGAAATTGGAGAACACGAACTGCGAGCCGGCAAAGCAGACGCCGGAGACGATGATGGCGGGCAGCACTTCCAGCGAACGCTTGAAGCCGCACATGACCACGCAGAGCCAGAGCGGCACGATGACAGAAAGGAAAGGCAGCTGACGGCCCACGATGGCGCTGATGTGCAGGTCGGAGAAGCCCGAGACCTGCCCGGCCACGATGACCGGCACGCCGATGGCCCCGAAGGCCACAGGCGCGGTATTGGCGATGAGACAGATGCCGGCGGCGTAGAGCGGCTTGAAGCCCAGGCCCACCAGCATGGCGGCGGTGATGGCCACAGGCGTGCCGAAGCCCGCCGTGCCTTCGATGAAGGAACCAAAGGCGAAGGCGATGAAAATGGCCTGGAGGCGGCGGTCGTCGGTCAACCGCGCCAGGGACTGCTTGATGTACTCGAATTCGCCGGATTCGACGGTCATATTATAGACCCAGACCGCCGTGATCACGATCCACACGATGGGGAACAGGCCGAAGGCCGCCCCGTAGAGAAAGGAGCTGAATGCCGTGGTGGCCGGCATCCCCCAGACCAGCACAGCCAGCGCGAAGGACAGCACGACGGCCACGCCGGCGGCATGATGCCCTTTGGCGCGGCGCACGGCCAGCATGTAAAAAAGTGCAATGAGCGGAACCGCCGCGCACAGCGCGGACAACAACGCACCCCCGGCGGGATCGTACACCTGAGTCCAAGCCATATGACTCTCCAAAGACGGTTAGAAGTTCATCCTTGCCGCCCTCTTCCGTCATCATGCCATGCCGAGGGAGAAGTAGGACGGCCCCTTTTTTGCAGGGTATTTTCAGAATTATATCTCATTTACCCTGCATGCGTCAAGAAAATAAGGAAAAAAATGGTTGCATACTCTTCTTTCCTCCCTGCCATCTTGACAGGACGGGGCTCTTGCCCACATGTTTGCATATTCATCCACCGTCACCGGCAGGCTGCCTGCCGGCATGCCCACAGGGGGACGCCTCGATGCGCTACTGGCTGTTCAAATCCGAACCTGCCTGCTTTTCCTGGCAGGACCTGACCGATGCGCCGCAGCAGACCACATCCTGGGACGGCGTACGCAATTATCAGGCGCGCAACTTCATGAAGACCATGCAGGCGGGCGATCTGGGGTTCTTCTACCACAGCGGGGCCGACCCCGCCATCATCGGCGTGGTGCGCATCGTGCGGGAAGCCTATCCCGACCATACGGCGCAGGACCCGGAAAACGATCACTTCGACCCGCGCGCCACGCCGGAGAAGCCCATCTGGGAGATGGTGGACGTGCGGCTGGAGCGGGCCTTCCCCAGCCCCCTGCGGCGCAAGGATCTGGCCGCCTTCCCGGAACTGGCGGGCATGGAGCTTTTGCGGCGGGGCAGCCGCCTGTCCGTACAGCCGGTCAGTCCGGAGGCCTTTGCCTTCATCTGTGCGCTGGCCGAACACAGCGGGGCGGACTTTACAGGCCCGTCCCCTCTAACGTAAGACAGTCATCATTTTTCACTATTCCGCCGACGTACTGTGACAAAATGTATCCTTTCGGCGGGATCCGAGGTTTTTCCCATGGCGAACAATGCTCTCATCAAGGATTTCGAGGCCCTGCTCGGCCCCGAAAATGTGTTCAGCTCCGAAGCCGACCGGCAGAGCTACTCCTATGATTCCGCGGTGCTCGCGCCCGTGGTCCCCACGCTGGTGGTGCGCCCCACCACCTGCGAACAGATCGGCCAGTGCGTCAAGAAGCTTTATGACAACGGCATCCCCATGACCGTTCGCGGCGCGGGCACCAATCTTTCCGGCGGCGTCATCCCCGACGCGCCGGATACGGTGGTCATCCTGACCAACGGCCTCAACCGCATCCTCGAGATCAACGAGAACGACCTCTACGCCGTGGTGGAACCGGGCGTCATCACGGCGCAGTTTGCCGCGGCCGTGGAAAAGAAGGGCCTGTTCTATCCCCCGGATCCCGGCTCGCAGTCTGTTTCCACCATCGGCGGCAACATCGCGGAAAATGCGGGCGGCCTGCGCGGCCTCAAGTACGGCGTCACCAAGGACTACGTCATGGGCGTGGAATTCTTCGACGCCACCGGCGAAGTGGTCAAGAGCGGTTCCCGCACCGTCAAATGCGTGACCGGCTACAATCTGGCGGGCATGCTCACCCAGAGCGAGGGCACGCTCGGCGTCATCTCGCAGGCCATCCTCAAGCTGGTGCCCCCGCCGAAGGCCTCCAAGGCGCTCATGGCCGTCTTCGACGACATGCAGAAAGCCGCCGAAGCCGTGGCCGGCATCATCGCCGCCCATGTGGTGCCCTGTACGCTCGAATTCCTGGACAACAACACCATCGTACGCGTGGACGACTTCACCCATGCCGGCCTGCCGCGCGACGCGGCCGCCATCCTGCTCATCGAGGTGGACGGCCATCCGGCGCAGGTGGCCGATGACGCCGAAGCCGTGGAGCGCGTACTCAAGAGCACCGGAGCCTCGGCCGTGCATGTGGCCCGCGACGCCGCCGAAAAGACCAAGCTCTGGGAAGCGCGCCGCATGGCCCTGCCCGTGCTGGCCCGCGCCCGACCCACCACCGTCCTTGAGGACGCCACCGTACCCCGCTCGCAGATCCCGGCCATGATGAAGGCCGTCACCGACATCGCCGCCAAGTACCGCGTGGAAGTGGGCACCTTCGGCCATGCCGGGGACGGCAACCTGCATCCCACCTTCCTGTGCGACAAGCGCGATGCCGATGAGTTCGCCCGGGTGGAGGCCGCCATCGACGAGATGTTCGAGACGGCCATCAGCCTGCACGGAACCCTTTCCGGCGAGCACGGCATCGGCACGGCCAAGGCCAAGTGGATGGAAAAGGAGACCTCGCGCGGCACCATCCTCTTCTCGCAACGGTTGCGGCGCGCCCTCGACCCCAAGGGCCTGCTCAATCCCACCAAGCTGGTGAGCATCCGTTAGGAGGTCGTGCCATGAGCGATCTGCACACTCTCGCCCGGCGTCTCATGGCGCTGGATGACCGGCTGGCGGCCTGTATGCGCTGCGGCCTCTGTCAGGGCGTCTGTCCCATGTTCGGGGCCACCATGAAGGAGGCCGACGTGGCCCGCGGCAAGCTGGCGCTGGTGAGCAATCTGGCCCATGAACTCATCTGCGATCCGCAGGCCGTGGCGGGCAAGCTCGACCGCTGCCTGCTCTGCGGTTCCTGCGAAGCGGCCTGCCCTTCCGGGGTGAAGATCACGGAGATCTTTTTCGAGGCGCGCGAGGTGGTCAACGCCTACCTCGGCCTGCATCCGCTCAAGAAGATGATCTTCCGCTTCCTGCTGCCCCGGCCGGAGCTGTTCAACATGAGCGTGCGCGTGGGCGCACCCCTGCAGCGCCTCGTGCTGCGTCGCAACCATGACGCGCAGGAGACGGCTTGCGCGCCCATGCTCTCCTTCATGCTGGGCAAGCGGCATGTGCGTCCGCTGGCCCTGCGTCCCCTGTCCGCCCTCGTCGGGCCTCTGGACGAACCGCGCCCGGAAGGCGGCCTCAAGGTGGCCTTCTATCTCGGCTGCATGGGGGACAAGCTCTATGTGGACATGGCGCGGGCCTGCCTTGCGGTGCTGCGCCATCACAAGGTGGCCGTCTTCCTGCCGGAAGGGCTGGCCTGCTGCGGTATGCCGGCGCTGGCGTCCGGCGACGCCGAAGGCATGTTGCGGCAGATCGCCGTCAACCTGCCCAAACTGCGCGGGGATTTCGACTACCTCATCACGCCCTGCCCCACCTGCACCAAGACCATCGCTTCCCTCTGGCCGCGCTATGCCCAGCGTCTCGGCTCACTGGAACGCGACGCCGCCGCCCGCCTGGCCGAGAAAACGCGGGACATCACCGCCTTTCTGGTGGATGTGCTCAAGGTGGAGGCCCTGCCCGACGGCGAGGGGACGCTCGCCGTCACCTACCATGACTCCTGTCACCTCTCCAAGGGACTGGGGATCCGCAGCCAGCCCCGCACGCTCATCAAGGCGTCCGGGCCCTGCCGTCTGGTGGAGATGAACGAGGCCGATCGCTGCTGCGGCTGCGGCGGCTCCTTCAATCTGACCCACTATGACCTTTCCCGGCGCATCGGTCAGCGCAAACGGGACAATATCGTGGAGAGCGGCGCCGCCGTGGTGGCCGCCGCCTGTCCGGCCTGCATGATGCAGCTGGAAGATATGCTTTCGCAAAATCACGACGCCGTCACCGTCCGTCATCCTGTCCAGCTGTACGCACAGCATCTGGGACTGGGCGACGGGCCGACGGCATAGTTTCAAAGGAGTGACTCATGGCCCCTGTCGATCAGGAACTTGTCGATCTCTTCATAGCCCGCGCGGAGGCCGTTGCCGCCCAGGTGCAGCGCCTGCCCAACATGGCCGCCGCCCTGCAGTACGCCGTGGACGTCTGCACCCGCAAGGCGCCCTGCGAGCTGCTGGCCGATGAAGATGTGGAAAAAGGCCCGGACGGCCCCAATAAAGTGCCCACCCGCGTGCAGAAGATCCTTGCCGCGCCGGATCTGCCGGATGCGGACTTTGCCGCCCTGGCCGAAGCCTGCGCCGCGCAGGGCTTTGCCTGCCGCCGGGACGGCCTGCGCAACCATCTGGCCGGTATCGACGTGGGCCTGACCACGGCCCGGCTGGGTGTGGCCGCCAGCGGCACCTGCCTGACCGTGGGCGATAACGAGGATACTCGTCTGGCGGGCATGATCAGCGAGACGCACATCCTCATCCTGCGCGCCTCGGAGATCTACCCCGACCTGCCGTCCATCGCCGGACAGCTCCGCGAGCGCATGGCCGAGCGTCCCGGCAGCTATACCGTCTTCATCACCGGCCCCAGCCGCACCGCCGACATCGAGCGCATCGGCGCCGTGGGCGTGCACGGCCCGCTGGAACTGCATATCGTTCTTCTGGAGGATGCCCATGTCTAACAGCGAAAAACTCGGCAGCGTATCCGCATACCACAAGGATATCGACAGCGCGCTGGAAGACGGCTTCCTGCGCCGGACGCTGGACACCTTTGCCGTGTCCTACCGCGCCAACCGCGAAGCCATCTTCAAGGAAGTGGACGAACGCGGCCTCATCCGGCAGATCGCCGACGCCAAGGACGACGCCTGCCGTCACATGGAAGAGCTCTATACCCAGTTCCGGGCCGAGGCGGAAAAACGCGGCGTCATCGTGCACCGGGCGGCCACGGCCGCCGACGCCAACGAGATCATCGCCCGCATCGCCAAAGAGAACAACGTCAAGTACGTCATCAAGTCCAAGTCCATGACCGCCGAGGAGATCCACCTCAACACGCGGCTGGAGGCCGACGGCCTCGTGGTGGACGAGACCGACCTTGGCGAATGGATCATCCAGCTGCGGCATGAAGGCCCCTCGCACATGGTCATGCCAGCCATCCACCTTTCCCGGCAGCAGGTGGCCGACGACTTCGCCAAGGCCACCGGCGTCCCGCAGGACACGGACGTACAGCGGCTGGTCAAGGTGGCCCGCGTGCAGCTGCGCCGCAAGTTCCTGCGCGCGGACATGGGCGTGAGCGGCTGCAACTTCGCCGTGGCCGAAAACGGCAGCGTGAGCACCGTCACCAATGAAGGCAATGCCGAGATGGTGACCACCCTGCCGCGCGTGCACGTGGTGCTGGCCGGTCTGGACAAGCTCGTGCCCACGCTGGATGTGGCCCTGACGGCCCTGCAGGTGCTGCCGCGCAACGCCACGGCCCAGCGCCTGACCTCTTACGTCACCTTCATGGACGGCGCGGGCGACTGCGCGGCCTCTCCCTCCGGCAAGAAGATCATGCATGTGGTCTTCCTGGACAACGGCCGCACCGAGATCGCCAAGGACCCCATCTTCTCCCAGATCTTCCGCTGCGTGCGCTGCGGGGCCTGCGCCAACGTCTGCCCGGTCTTCCGTCTGGTGGGCGGCCATCGCATGGGCTACGTCTACATCGGGGCCATCGGGCTCATCCTCACCTACTTCTACCACGGGCAGGACAAGGCCAAGATCCTCAGCCAGAACTGCATCGGCTGCGAAGCCTGCAAGAACGTCTGTGCGGGCGGCATCGACCTGCCGCGCCTCATCCGGGAGATCCGTGCCCGCCTGGTGGAAAAGGACGGCGCGGGCCTGCCCATGAGCCTGCTGTCCTCGGTGATGAAGAACCGCAAGATGTTCCACAACCTCATCAAGTTCGCGAGCTTCGCCCAGCGTCCCTTCACCGGGACGGGCAGCGACAACGTGAGCTATCTGCGTCATCTGCCCGCCATCTTCCTGGGCAAGCATCAGTACAAGGCCCTGCCCGCCATCGCCGCCGAATCCTTCCGCGACCGCTGGGCCCGCATCAAACCCGTGCTGCGGGAGCCTCGTATGCGCATCGCGCTGTTCAGCGGCTGCGCGCAGGACTTCATCTTCCCGGATCAGCTGGAAGCCTTCGTCAAGCTCATGACGGCGCTCAACGTGGACGTGGACTTCCCCCTGGAACAGACCTGCTGCGGCCTGCCGCTGGATGTCATGGGCCAGCGCGCCACGGCCATCGAAGTGGCGCAGCAGAACGTGGACGCCTTTGCCCACAAGAAGTATGACGCCATCGTGACCCTCTGCGCGAGCTGCGCCTCGCACATCAGGAACGTCTACCCCGAGATCCTGGAGAACAGCCCCTACCGGCATCAGGCGGAAGCGCTGGCCCAGTCCGTCCAGCCGTTCAGCGCCTTCCTGCATGATACGCTGGGCGTGAAAGCCGAGGACTTCAACCAGAGCGGCGAAAAGGTCACCCTGCATCTGCCCTGCCACCTCTGCCGCGGCTGCGGCGTCAAGGACGCTCCGCGCGAACTCATCGCGCAGGCGGCGGAATACGTGCCCTGCGCGGAAGAGGACGTCTGCTGCGGTTTCGGCGGCAGCTACTCCATGAAGTTCCCCGAAGTGGCCGCCCAGCTGCTGGAGAACAAGCTCAGCAACGTGCAGGCCAGCGGCGCCAAGCGTCTGGTGACCGACTGCCCCGGCTGCGTGCTGCAGATCCGTGGCGGCGTGGAAAAGAAGGGGCTGCCCATCAAGGTGAGCCACATCGTCGAACTCATGGCCGAGAACGTGCGTACGCGCGGTTAGGGCCTGTTAACACTCTTCACTGTTTATTGGGGAGAAGGGAAACCCCTCCGCCGGCGCGGAAGGGTTTTCCCTTCCCCCCAAGCCCCCCTTCCCTTCCCCAGCGCGCTTTTACCGGGGAAGAGACAGAGACACATGGTGACGGCGGCATAACGCCACCCGCCAAAACAACGCGGAAACACCGCGCTTTTTCCGTGAAACGACAGGCCGTATGGCTTGGAACGTGAAGAGTTTCAAGCGAAAGTGAGCTAAAAAGGAAAAGCGGCGGACAGGCATCTGACCTGTCCGCCGCTTTTCTTGGGCTGTGATATGTTCGCCTAGGCCTTTTCGGCTTTCTGGCTCATGCGCTCAAACACTTCACGGAAGCTGACCTTCTGCGGCCCGTCGCCGGACTGCGGCACCTGCAGGCCCACGCGCGTCTTGAAGTTGATGACGATGGGACCGCTCAGATTGAGGCAGGCTTCTTCAGGTTTGCCCATGGGGATGGAAACGGTCACCAGGATGGCCGCATCTTCGGGCTTTTCCAGACCCAGCAGCATCTGCTCCGCATCACCGATGATGACGGGATAGGAGTCAAGGAAGCTGTAGGGGTCCGTGACCATCAGGCCCAGCGTGGGCGTTTCGGTGCTTTGCAGGATGAGCAGCGCTCCTCCCTGCTGGATCTGCAGCAGGGTGAAGGAATGCTCGTTTTCCAGTCCGGCCAGGCCGCGGGGGAAATTGATGATCTTGTCGGCTTCGATGCTCCGACGGCCAAGACGGGTGTCGATCTCTAGGGCTTTTTTCTCTTCCATAGCTGCAATGCCACCATAAGGTCTTCGTTGTTTGTGGGAATGGCGCCTTTGTTTTCTTCTTCAGCGCGTTTGTAAAGCTCTTCTCTGTATACGGTCGTGTCCGCAGGGATATCAAGTCCCAATTTAACCTGTTTCCCCTGCATACTCAACACAGTTATACGTATATTTTCTCCAAGACAGATGCTTTCCCCTGGACGACGGGCAAGTATGAGCATATGCCGTCCATTAGAGGAAATTGGAAAGATTGAGCTGCATGATCATGGAAGACGACTGCAACACCATGCTGTAGGTCATCTGCTGCCGCGTAAGGTTGGTCAGCAGTTCCGTCAGGTCGATGTCTTCCACGTTGCTCAACAGTTCCTGCTGGTCCAGCTTGCGGAAATCCAGGATGTCGTACACGGTCTCCACGCGGTTTTCCTTGGCGCCGATCTTGGCGGCCTGGGACTCCACGTAGGGCATACACGTCTTGTCCAGCTTGGCGAGCACCTGCGCGCAGCCGTCGCGGTTGTCGCATTCCAGATAGGCGATGAATTCGCCCGCCAGCTCAAAGACGTTCTGGTCGGTGGGCAGGGCGGGCTTGCCCTGGTAGTACCCGCCGAAGATCTCCATGCCTACATTGTTCACGGAGACGTAGGTGTCTTCCATGATCTCGTAGTTGAGATCCGCGCGGTCGGGATGCACCATGATCTGCGCGCCGGCGGGGATGGTGGAGCCGCCCGCGACGCCCGCGGTATTGAAGTCCATGTAGCCGCCGGGGATGGTCAGGCGCAGGGTATCGCCGCCGGTGGTCGTGCCCTTGGCCGTCACCCAGGTGTTGCCGCCGTCAGTGCTGTAGGAATAGTTGAACTCATTACCGGCAGTGGCCAGATCCGCCTCCGTATCGAAGCGCACCAGCACGTCCTTGCCGAAGTTGCCCGTAGCGGAGACCTGATCCTTGCCCAGACCATCCTGTCCGCCCATGACGACGATGTCCGGCGGAGGATTGTTGTCGTCGCCCTTGTACACAGCCGTAGGCCGGATATAGAGCAGGGTCCCGTTATTGGCCCCGGGGCCGAGATCGACATCGGCGGCGCTGGTCTGCAGGCCGCGCGGCACGGTGAGCGTCACCCCGTTGGCGTTGATGGTGAAGGA
This sequence comes from uncultured Desulfovibrio sp., assembly GCF_944327235.1. Classification (GTDB taxonomy): domain Bacteria; phylum Desulfobacterota; class Desulfovibrionia; order Desulfovibrionales; family Desulfovibrionaceae; genus Desulfovibrio. The sequence goes on along the minus strand of NZ_CALVHE010000007.1, from coordinate 30,092 downwards.
GGCGTTGGGGTCGGCATTGGCCGCCAGCGTGCCTTCCGTCCAGGTCTTGCCGCCGTCGGCGGACCAGCGATAGTTCAGGTCGTCGTCGCCCACGGTGCCGTCGCTGGTAAACTGCACCATGACGGTGCTCTTGGAGGAACCTTCGATGGTGAAGGCGCCCTCATTGGCGGCTGGCCCCCAGTTCTCGTCCCAGGAGGTCACGGCAAGGCTTTCCTCAAAGGCATTGATGTCGTACTTGTGCCCGCCGAAGATGCTCTTGCCGTCGAATTCCGTATTGCCCAGATTGAGCAGGGAGCCGAAGAGCGCCCGCGCTTCGTCGGCCATGATCTTGCGCTGTTCGGCGGTATAGGTGTCCGTGGAGGCCTGTTCCGCCAGTTCCTTGAGCTGGGTCAGGACGTTGCTGGTCTGAGTGGCCACCACGTTGTCGGCCAGCTGCAGCCAGCCCTTGGCGGTCTCCACATTGGTCTTGTACTGATCCGTGTTCTGGATCTGGTTACGGGCGGTCAGTACCCGGAAGGCGCCGGCGGGATCGTCCGACGGCCGGTTGATGCGCTTTTGCGTCGACCCCTGCATGACGCTTTCCATATAGGCAGCAAGACTGTTCTGCATGTTGTTGATCATGCTGCCGTACATATTACGCTGCGTTACGCGGATTGCCATGATGTCCCCTCCTTGTGCCCTACTGCTTGAGTCCCAGCAGGGTCTCCAGCATCTGGTCGGCCGTGGTGATGAGCTTGGCGGCCGCCGTGTAGGAACTCTGGTACTTGATGAGATTGGCCAGTTCCTCGTCCAGGTTGACGCCGGACACCGAAGCCACGCGGTCGCTCAGATCCTGGGTGAGCGTGGTGTTGTACTCGGCATTGGTCTTGGCCTGGAGCCGGTCCGAACCCACGGTGGTGACGAGGTTGGAATAATACGAGGTGATGCTCTGGTTATCCACGGTCTTCCAGACGGTGGAGATCACCACGTTCTTGGTGGACAGCAGACCCATGTCGTTGGCCAGAGAGTTGTCGCCCACGTTCATCTGGTACTGACCGTTGACGCGGCCCGCGGCCACCAGATCCGCATCCTGATACAGCTCGTTGTTGATGGCCATGCTGGAGGCATCGGTGCCGGAGAAGAAGCCGTTGATGCCCAGCGCGGCCATGAGACCGCTGCTGTCCGCGCCCATGGCGAAGTTGACGTTGCTGTCGGGGTTGGCTTCGATGAGCAGCCTGCCGTCCTGGATGGTGGCGTTGAGCATGTTGCCCGCCGCATCCGGGAAGGAGCGATTGATGGCGTCGCGCACGTCCTCAAGCGTATGCACCGAAGGATCGAAGTTCTGGACGCCGGGCGTGGCGGCGTCGAAGTCCAGCATCCCGGAGGAAACGTGTTCCCCGGTGGTCTTGTTGTAGAAGTGGAAGTTGACGTTGCCCGCCTGGAGACGGTCGCTGTAGGCGTGCATGGACTGCGGCGAACCCAGCGCCTGATTGATGGCCCCGATGGTCTGCGTGCCCTGCGCGTAGTCCAGCGGCTTCAGGCCGACGCCCTGACTGTGCAGGCGGTTCACTTCCCAGATGAGGGCTTCGGCCGTGGCGTTGACTTCGTCCAGATAGCGGTTGCAGTTGTCGTCACGGATGTTGAAGTAGGACGCCAGCTTGCCGCCGGTCACGCGGTTAGTGTTCTCCGTGCCGTTGAGGTAGCGCTGGGGCGTGACGTTTTCCGGACCGCGCGTGGGCTCGATCCAGTAGAGAGCGCGCTTAGGCACGATGTCGAAATTGTCGCCCGCGTGGAAATTCTGCGTATCCGTGAAGGAGATGGTCAGGTTCTTCACCTTGACCGGGTCGATCTTGCCGTCGCCGTCGTTGTCCGTGATGTCGTAGCGCAGCTCCTGACCGTTGTCGTCGCGCAGCCAGGTCTTGCCGCCGTCCAGCGACACGCGGAACGACGGGGGCGGATTGTCGCCCACGTTGCCGCCGTTGACGATCTCGACGGTGTACTCGAAGCCGTCGGAGCCTTCGAATTCGATCTGGCCCTGATAGGTGGATTCCGGACGCAGCCGGTTCTCGGCCTGCGGGTCCAGCATCTCCAGTTCCCAGGATTCCTGCTTGTCCACCAGCGGCTGACCGGTAGTCAGCTGCACGCGGAAGTCGCCCTTGCCGTTGTCGATGGTCTCCACATCGACCAGGGTCGCCAGCTCGCGCACCAGGCGGTCGCGCTCGTCATACAGGTTGTTGGGATTGCTGATCCCTTCCACCGTATTGGCCGTGATCTGCTTGTTGACGTCGGCAATGGCCTTGGAGATCTCGTTGACGCGGGCGACGGTCTCGTCGATGGACTTGTCCATGTCGCTCTGCAGCTGCTTGATGCTGTCCACTGTGGAGGAGAACATGTCCCCCATGGATTCGGCATAGGAAAGCAGCGCCTCGCGGTGGGCCGTGCTGTCGGGATACAGGGCCAGGTCCTTCCAGGCATCGAAGAAGAGGCCCAGAGAGGAGTTCACGCCGGAACGGTTGGATTCGTTGAAGAGCCCTTCCAGCGAGGTCATGATGGTGTCCTGTTCGTTCCAGCGGGAGGACACGGTGGACTGCCGCACATAGGAGCGCTCGAGGAAGGCGTCATAGTAGCGCAGCACCTGCTGGGCATTGACCCCCAGCCCCTGGGCGCCCGGCTTGGCCTGGATGGCGTAGGAATCGCGCTGGTCCACATACTGGCGCGAGTAACCTTCGGTATCCGCATTGGCGATATTGTTACCGGTAACGGATATCCACGCCTGCGAGGCGTTAAGGGCGGACTTCCCTATGTTCATCAAACCACTCAGCATAATCACAGCCTCCCGGAAATAATGGCCGCATCAGGATGCGCCTTGTAGCACATGGTTCCCTGCGATCCGTAGATTTCGGCATCGGGGGGGGTGACCTGCTTGGTCAAATGACGGAGATTGCGCGTGCTCTGGTCGAGCAGCGCAAGCGAAAGCTGCGCATTGCGGGACGCCTGGCGCGCCGCACGCTGTTCCCCCCTGTCCACTTCGGCAAAAATATTCCTCAGCTCGTCAGCCTGTTCTTCCGGCAGGCTTTCGGCATACGCAAGCACGCGCTGCCCGGCAAGCGACCGGATCACGCAGCTTTTTTCCACTGCGATCTGACGGATGAGCTCCTGGAGAGAGAATTCCAGCGACACGACGGTCTCCGTCTTGCGCTCCATGATGGAAAAATATTCCTCTTCCAGCAGCTCGAACAACAGTGACAACGCCCTTGCCTGACGTTGCAGAGATTGACTAACGATCTGAAACATACACATATCCTTGCAGTTTTTGCACACGCCCCCCGCTAATGCGACCGGCGGCATTTTCTGCCGCCGGTGGAGCGTGCACACTCTATTGTGCAAGAGATATGCCGTTCGTGGACAAGGTTACATGGGAACGCCCGCGATAAGCGATTCCTCGGCACTCAGGCGAGACTTTTCCCCCTTCTGCGCGGGCTGGAAGACGGGCGTCTGTCCCATGCTGGCATGGGGCGCCGTCAGCGGCGGGATGCCGGAGGCCGGCATCTGCTGCTGCGCAGGCTGCGCCTGCGCCGTCGCCTGTGCGCCGCTCAGGGGCGCCACGGGAGCCTGACCGGCCTGTCCCTGCGCGGCATCCATGTTCTGCTGCTGTACTTGTGCCTGCAGCTGCGAGGCTTCAAGCTGGGCGGCCTGAGGCGTCTGGATCACCTGCTGGGAAGCGGCGCTGTTGCCCTGCACGTGGTAGGCCCGGATGCCCTGACCGGCCTTCTGGCCTCCGGCGTCCAGATTGAGCGTACGGATGAGATCCTGATTGAGGCCCTGCCGCAACTGTTGCGCCTGCTGAGGGATATTGGTCTGATAGCGGACGCGCACCACATCCGACGCATTGGCCTGCTGAGCCGCGGGCTGCGCGGACTGGGCGGGCTGGGCCGCCGCCGTCATGGCCGCCGCCGTACCGGCTGGCGTGAACGGCGCTACAGGCTGCGCTATCTGCGCGGGCGTCAGGGGCGGTTGCATGGCGGCCTGCATGGCTGCCGGACTGGCCGCCGGGCCTGCGGGCTGCGCATACGCGTTAGCCGCGGGGACCGCTGCTCCTGCCTGGGCCACGCTGGCGGGCTGGGTCGCCTGCCAGGCATTTTCCTCCTTCCGCTGACGCCGCGTGGCGGGGCGTACGCCGTTGCCCAGCTTGTCCCCGGCCTGCCGCTGGGCCTGCTGGGCCATTTGCAGGCCCGAAAGCTGGTCGGAAGTGCGCTGATGGCGGCGCACTTCGATCTGCCGCTTTGTCGACTGCGGGGCCGCAGGCGGCTGCAAGGCCGCCAGCTGCTGCGGGGCGGTCTGCTGTTGTGCTGCGGCAGCGGCGTTCTGATCAACCACCCCGCTCACCGGCGCATATCCTTCATAGATGCCGGCGTTCTGCGACGCGGCGGGCGTGGCGTCCGCCACCACGGCAGGCCCCTTGCCGACCTCGGCAGGCTTTTCGGCAGCGGGCGCGACCAGCGGCGCGGCTTCGGCCACGAAAGCCGCCGAACGCCCGGCCGTACCGGCCGTGCCCCGGCTGGCCGACACCAGATTGCGCGAAAGCTGTTCGTACATCATGTCCGCCAGGCCGATACCGCCCACGCTGGCCATGGACTTGGCCAGCTCCTGGTCGTACATGTCCTGCCACATCTTTTCGTCCCGGCTGTGCAACAGACCGTTCTGCGGCAGGGTGGCGCGCATCTGCTGCCACATCTTCTGAATGAAGATGGATTCAAAACCTTCACAGGCTTCACGCAGCCGCTTTTCCTTCTGCTCGGGCGTAAGGCGGCTGGAAGCGGACTCGTTGAGGCCGCGCACCCTGTTCTGCAGCTCGAGCTGCCGCCCCTGGCTCTGGCCGAGCGAGGCTTGCATCATGCTGGAATCCAGTGAAGAAGCGCCCATTTAGATCACCTCCAGGCTGGCGTGCAGGGATCCCGACGCCTGCAGCGTTCTCAGAATGGAAATAAGGTCGCGCGGCGTGGCCCCGATGGCATTGAGGCCGTCCACCAGTTCCTGCAGCGTCGCGCCTTCCACCATCACCAGACGCCGATTCTCCACGCGGACGTTGATGTCCGTGCCTGGAGTGACCACCGTCTGCCCGGCGGAGAAGGGACCGGGCTGCGAGACCTGCTCGCTCTCCTGCACCACGATCTGCAAGTTGCCGTGCGCCACGGCCGCCTGAGATATGCGCACGTCCCGTCCCAGCACCACCGTGCCCGTCTTTTCGTCCACGACCACCTTGGCGGGAACGTCGGGCGACACTTCGAGGTTCTCCACGGAGGCCATGAGCGGCACGAGGTTGCTGCGGTACTGCGGCGGCACATTGACCACCACGGAACTGGCGTCCTGCGCATTGGCGTAGGGCCCGCCCATGGCTTCATTGAGCCGTTCGGCTATCTGCTGGGCCGTGGAAAAGTCGGCCATGCGCATATTGAGCGTCAGCTGATCCTGCTGATTGAATTCAAAGGGGATGGCCCGTTCCACGATGGCCCCGCCGGGGATGGTGCCCACGGTGGGGATGTTCTGGGCCGCGCGAGCCGCCGCCCCGGTGATGGAGAAACCGCCCACGGTCAACGGCCCCTGCGCCAGGGAATAGATCTTGCCGTCCACACCCTTGAGGGCCGTCTGCAGCAGCACGCCGCCCAAAAGGGAGGTAGCGTCCCCCACGGAGGACACGGTCACGTCCAGACGGGTGCCCGGCTTGGCCGACACCGGCATACGGGCCGTCACCATGACCGAGGCCACGTTCTTGACCTTGAGCGCATCGGCATCCACCCCTACGCCCATGCGGTCCATCATGTTTTTCATGGAACTCAGGGTAAAGACGGAATTTTTCTTGTCGCCCGTCCCGGCCAGACCGACGACCAGACCATAGCCGATGAGCTGGTTGTCACGAACGCCGGAAAAAGTGGCGATGTCCTTGATGCGCACGGCCTCCGCCCGCCCCGGCAGGGACAGGACGATCAGGGCCAGCAGGAACGACGCAATGCGAACCGGATTCAGATTCATTCGCTATTCTCCTCTGCCGACAATACGGCGCAGGAGAATTTGCAAAAATCACGCCATAAAATAAAAACAACAAATGATCCCTGGAGGTTACTTGCAACGATACGACATTTTCACGATCGGCGCGCCAGACATTTGGCGCTGTCCGGACGCAAAAAAAGGGGAGCACGCCGCATATGGCGTCCTCCCCGTGCATGATGCGGAGATGCAAGGATGATCACAACGTGAAGAGCGCGGGCTCCTCACGCAACAGATTGGCGGCGATCAGACGACTGTCCGCCGTATAGGTACCGTTGGCCACCTGCATACGCAGGGCCTCCACCTTGTCCGCGCGCACATCCGGCGCGTTCTGTGCCACGCGATGCGCCTCGCTGAGCAGCATGGCATCCTTCGAGACGCTTATGGAATCCCCTTGTGCGGCATGAGACGTGCCGACATGCTGACGCTCGCCGGCGTTCTCCAGGCGGCCCTGCGCGTAGACATCCCGCACGGAACCAAGCAAACCGGACGCATGTTGAATTTCCATCTTGTCCTCCTGCCTGATGAATCAGGACCGAACAGGAGCAGGCTTGTCCAGCATACTCCTGTCAATTTTTTCTCGTGTTATGCGCCACAACAGGCGACGTACGCGGGCCTGCAGCTCGGCCGAGAGCTTGCGTGCCCCCCTGTCGTCCTGCCGGACGAAACAGAGCCCCTCCCCCGGAGGATAGGTGAAGCGTATGGTAAAGCCCACGCGCTCGCTGAGCGCCCTGCGGATATCCTCCACCACAGGATTGTCACTGCCGGTGAACAACAGGCTTTCGTACACTTCCTGCGCGACCTTCTCCACATAGACGCCGCGCCGGGGGGTCGGATCAGGATCCTGCGGAGCCTCGCCCGCCGCCAGCCGCATACGTGTGCGCAGACGAGTCAGACGCCGAGCGGCAAGCAATTGCAGCTCGTAGCCCTGGACCCTCTGGCGCAAGCGAACGGCAGCGATATCAGACATAAGACTCCCCATTCCCTTCTGGCATTCTTTTCGACCGCGCGCGCGATTACTTTAGAGGCTTCCGAAAAGATTAGGCAATCTCTTTCCGCCCGTCCCCATTCGGCCGACTGCCGTTGCGGGCCAGGGTGCACGTCACGCCAAGCAGGTTGAGCACGCCGAAAAGGATCATATCCGTGCGCATGGCCCGCAAGAACTGCGGCATGTTGTCCGGCCCGACAGCTTCATGCCCCAGAAAAAAACTGAGCGTCAGGGTGATGATGACCATGTTGCAGAGCATACCCGCCGTGCGCACCATGCCCACCAGCCCCGAAGCGCGGCCCACGTTCTTTTCCCCGGCGCTTTCCATGATGATGGCCGTATTGGACAGCGCAAAGAAGCTGACCCCCACGCCCAGCAGGGCCTGCGTGCCGAAAATGATCCAGAGCGTGGAGTCCAGCTCCAGAAAGGCCGCCAGCAACAGACCGCAGCCGCAGAGCACCGTGCCCAGCGTACAGACATGGCCGGGCTGCCAGCGACCGCAGAGGCGCGCGGCCAGCGGGCTGGAAAGCGCCTGGACCAGCGCCTGCATGGCCAGTACGAGCCCGGCGTCCTGTACGCTCATCCCCCGTCCCATCTGCAGGAAGAGGCTGAAAAAGAAGAGCATACCGAAAAATGAACAATAGTTGATGAACGCCGCCACCAGCGAGAGGCTCGTCACCCGATTGTGGGCCAGCATCCGCACGTCGAGCAGCGGGAAGGCCGTACGCAGCTCCCGCAGGCACAGGACCACGGCCAGCACGGCCCATGCCGCCAGCATGGCCCCGCCAAGGCCGGGATAGTCGGCCAGCTCGGACGCGCCGATGGTCAGCGCGGCCATGGAACAGCCATAAATGAGGCAGCCCGCCGTGTCAAAATGTTCCCCTCTGGCGGGACGCCACTCCATCCGCACATGGAACACCGTGAGCAGCATGGCCCCCAGCGCCGCCAGTCCTGTCAGCCAGAACAGCCACTGCCAGCCCAGCCAGCCCGCCACACAACCGGCCAGAGGCGGTCCGCAGGCGATGCCCGCGTATACCGCCGCGCCGCTGATGCCCAGATAGCTGGCGCGCAGTTCGGACGGCGCGGCCGAGACGAGCAGGGCCAGACTGCAGGAGCTGAGCAGGGCGCAGCCCGTCCCCTGCACGAGGCGCAGCGCGATGAACAGCGTCATATCGCCCACAAAGCCGAGCACGATGCTCGTACAGCCGAAGATGGCCATACCGGCAAGAAAGACGCGACGACGGCCGAAGATGTCCCCCAGCGTGCCTCCGGCCAGCTGGAAGATGACCAGTCCCAGAGAATAGACGGCGGCCACGAGACTGAGCTCGCGCGCGCTGGCGCCGAGGCTCTCGCCCAGCGGCGGCAGCACCGCATTGACCCCGGCCATCATGAACGGCATGAAAAACTGGGCGGCGCACATGGCCACCAAAAGTGAGCGATGTTCCCTGAGAACCGGCACGTCTCCCTCCCGCGCCGCCGTCCGCCCGGCCGCGCCGACCGCCGTACGGTCCGGCGTCAGCGCATCATCGTCCAGCGGCGTATTCCGACGCGATGCGTCCCTGTTCCAGCAGCCGGTCCCGGATCCACTCCGCACACTGCTGCGGCGTCCGTCCTTCGGCGGGACAATTCAGACCGGCATAACGCCGGTACAGGGCCTCACGTTCCTCGAAAAGGCCCCGCAGGGTCTGCCCCGGCGCTATGGCCAGGCCCCGGTCGGGATTGCGGGCGATGCGCTCCTCGATGACGGCAAAGGGGACTTCCAGATGGACCACAGGCCCCTGCGACGCCAGATGGCGCATGGCCTCCTCCCGGTAGATCACGCTGCCGCCGGTGGCAAGCACCGTCCGCGGCGCGCGCACGCTGCTCACCACACAGGCCTCGAGATCAAGAAAGGCCTCCTTGGAGAGCTCGTCCGTGACGCCCTGCAGACGGCTGGCATAGAGCGATTCCATAAGATGATCGCTGTCCATGAAAGCCCAATCGAGCAGTTGCGCCAGCGCCTGGCCGACCGTGGACTTGCCCGCTCCGGCCATGCCGATGATGCTGATACAGGGCTGCGTGGGGCCGCCGCAGGGCGTGCAGTGCATAGCTTCTCCTTGCCGCAAGAATCCGCGCCGCGCCGGGCGGCACGTCCGCCAGATTGACCCAAGGCAAATGCCTCTGTCAAGGCGGAGCGACCCGCCCTCCCGTCAGCCCTGTTTTGTCCATCCGCTGAAAATTCTTGCTTCTCCGCCGCTCCGGCACTAATGTTTTCTCCACGCCTTCCGATTGAAGCACAAGAGGAGTGACATTCCATGCGCCATATAATTCTTCCGCTCGGCCTTGCCTGCCTGCTCGGCATGACGGCAGCCCCGCTGACGGCCGACGCCGCCAGCCTGTCACAGGATTCCGGCTCCATCGACATCAACCAGCGTGTGCAGGACTGGAAGGACTACGGGGGGGCCCGCCTGTACTGGCTCTCCGTGGCGCAGCCGCGCCAGATCCGTATGGGCGGCCTGCCCTTCGTGGATCCGGCCTCCCATCCCCAGCTCATCGACGGGGGCAAGGCTCCGGCACGTCGCAGCGCCACGCGGCGTCGGTCCGCACGACAGAAGACCTCCGCCGTGCGCACCCAGAAGGCCCCCAGGGACGCCGCATCCACGTCCCTGCGCAAACCGGCTGCCGCCAAATCCGGCGGGACGGTCAGCTCCGGCACGGTGCCCATCGAACAAACTTCCCGCCGCAGGGGTGGCGGCATAGCCGTCACGACCGAAGTGCCGCGCCCCGTGGCGCCCGTCTCCGGCGGTCCGTGGGCCCCGGTGCCCGGCACGCCGCCGGTCTCGGGACTTGGCATGTACGACGCCCAGCCCGTGCCCGCCATCATCCCCGCAGGCTCTCTGCCGCCCGGTGCGGCGACCAGTCCCGCCATGACGCCTCCCGTCCCGGCTGCCCCGGCTGTGGCGCAACCCGCCGCTCCGGCCGCGGCTCCCGCGCCTGTCGGCGGCCCGGCGGACGTCTACAGCCCGCAGACGGTCCCCGGCACGCCGCTGCCGCCCCTGCCCGGCTCGGCGGCCGCGCAGCCCATGCCCAACCTTCCGGGGGTCCAGGGCACGGCGGCCATGACCGGCGTCCAGAACGGCATGACCGCCCGCAGCGGAGGCTAACCGCGCCCGTCACGGCATGGCGACGCCGGACGGCCTCGCCGGAGGACTTGACGAATCACGCCATGCCATGTATGAACCATTTTTCGAACGTCTTGCCTGCGGCCCGTTCCGGCAGGCACAATCTGCCGTGCGGACACTTTTCTGCCTGAATGCGCCTACCTCGCGCCGGGTCGTCTGCCCCATGTCCGCAGCCGCTTTACGAAAGGAGATATGACCATGAAAAGAACGTACCAGCCCAGCAAAATCCGTCGTGCCCGTACGCATGGTTTCCGTGCCCGCATGGCTACCGCCAGCGGTCGCGCCGTCCTGCGCCGCCGTCGCGCCAAGGGCCGCAAGCAGCTGAGCGCCTAGACCTGCGGCGGGGCAGGCCCTTGCCGTGCACAAGCGCCATGATGATGGCACCGCAGCAACTGCCGAAAGAAGGGCGGATTCGCAAACATGCGGATTACGCCCTCTGTTATGAGCAGGGGCGGCGTCATCACACGGGGAATTTCATCCTTTTCATATTCCCACGACCCGGCAGCGGTAGAGTCCGTGTCGGGATGGCCGTTTCACGCAAGGTCGGCAATGCTGTGACACGCAATCGGCTCAAGCGCCTGCTGCGGGAGTTTTATCGCCTGCATCAGGCTCTTTTGCCGTATGATAGCGACATCGTGACCGTGGCCAAGAAGCACGCGGGGCAGTCTGGACTCGACCTTGCTCAGGTGCGCGCCGAACTGGAGCCCCTGCTCCGGCGGCAGCAGCGCCGGCAGCGGGAGCAGCAGGAGACGCAGTCATGCCGTCCCTGAAGAAGGCTCTGCGCGCTACGGCCATCCTGCCCATCCGTCTCTATCAGTTGTGCCTTTCGCCATTGCTGCCCCCCTCCTGTCGATTCGTCCCCACCTGTTCCGCCTACGCCATTGAGGCGATCACCCGTCACGGTCTGTTGCGCGGCGGGTGGCTGACGTTGTGCCGTCTGGCGCGTTGTCATCCCTGGGGCGGTTCAGGGTATGATCCCGTCCCTCCCGCGCGCCCGCAGCCTGCGGAACCTGTCCCTCACAGGAGTACCACCCCCGATGCAAGAAACTAGCAGCAGCAAAAACCTCGCTCTGGCCATCGTCCTCTGTCTTGCCGTGCTCTTCGGCTGGAGCTTCTTCGCAGAATATATGGGATGGATCGCCAAGCCCGATCCCGAAGTGGCGGCGCAGCAGCAGGCCGAGGCCGAGAAGGCCAGACAGGAGAAGGCCGATGCCGAGAAGGCCCGCACCTCCGTGCCGCTCACGGTCTTTGCTCCGGTCCCGGGACGGGACATCGTCGTTTCCACGCCCCTTTACGAGGCTGTCATCCACAGCGGCGGGGGCGTGGTGCGCTCCTTCCGCCTGAAGCACTATTCCGCCACCATCCAGCCGGATTCGCCGCCGGTCGAACTGGTGGACAGTGCCACGGCGGAATCCGCCCCTCTGGGCCTCGTCATCGACGGGGCCGCGTCCTGGAGTCTCGGTCAGTGGGCGGTGGAGGCCGAGCCTTCTGGTCCCCTCGCCGCCGGACAGAGCGCGGTACTCCGCCTCGTGGGCGAAGTCAACGGCCTGCGCGTGGTGCGTGAGCTCAATTTCTCCGCCGACAGTTACCTCATCCGCGAAAAGACCAGCCTGTCCCCGCTGGGCGACCAGACCCGCAGCGCTCGCGTGGCCTACACCGTGGCCTCCGACGCCAGCAATGCCGGCGGCGGCCAGTACGACGCCATGCGCATCGCCTGGTATCTGGACAACTCCCTCGGTCAGGAGAGCGACGCCGAAGATCTGACCAAGGGCGTCACGGCCACCGGCAACATCAGCTGGGCCGGTCCCATGAGCACCTATTTCCTGTCGGCCATCCTGCCCGGCAACACGAACAACGTCACCGTGAAGGGCCTGCTGCGGGGCGGCGTCTACCGCGTGGCGGTGGAGGAGCAGGACATCCAGCTCACGCCCGGCAAGACCACCGATCTGGAAGCCTCTTACTGGTTCGGCCCCAAGAAGCGCAAGCTGCTCATGGAAGTCTCCGAACCCCTGGCGGGCAGCGTGGAGCTCGGCATGTTCAGCATCATCGCCAAGGGCCTGCTCTGGCTGCTGGAATTCTTCCATCAGTACGTCAATAACTGGGGCCTGGCCATCATCCTCCTGACCGTGCTCATCAAGGCTGTCTTCTGGCCGCTCACGGCCAAGAGCTATGCTTCCATGGAGAAGATGAAGAAGCTCCAGCCCATGATGATGAACATCCGGGAAAAGTACAAGGACAACAAGGAGATGATGAACAAGGAGGTCATGGCCCTCTACAAGACCTATGGCGTCAATCCCGCCAGCGGCTGCATCCCCATCCTTGTCCAGCTCCCCGTGTTCTTCGGCCTCTATCAGGCGTTGCTCACGGCCATCGAACTGCGTCACGCCACCTTCGTCGAGTTCCTGCCGTTCACCGACAAGCTCTGGCTGGCCGACCTGTCCTCCAAGGACCCCTTCTACATCACGCCCATCATCATGGGCCTGACCATGTTCCTGCAACAGCGCATGAGCCCGCCGCCCACCGACCCCACCCAGCAGAAGGTCATGATGTTCCTGCCGCTGATCTTTACGGTGCTGTTCCTCGGCTTCCCGTCGGGTCTGGTGCTGTACTGGCTGGTCAACAACATCCTGTCCATCGCCCAGCAGGGGCTGATGCACCGCAAGAACAGACGTCTCGACGCCGACAATTAGTCGGCCGCCACAATGCGTTCCTAACGGGCGGGCGGCCTGGCCGCCCGCTCTATCGGGGTAGTTATGGAAGGTTTCAAGGAATTTCTTGGCAAAACGCTGGATGCGGCCATTGAAGAGGCCTGCACCTACTACAACGCCACGCGGGAAAAGCTCGAGATAGAGATCATCCAGGACGCCAAGACGGGCATCTTCGGCATCGTCGGCGCCCGTAAGGCCAAGGTCCGCGCCCGTCGCGCCGCTCTGCGGGAAGTGGTGGAAAGCGCGCTTGGACGGAGCAGCCGCCCGGCTGCCGCTGAGGCGGACGCCGCCGGCGGTCGCCAGAACGGTGAGACGCCTGCGGACGAGTCGGCCCGTGAAGCGCGGTCGGAGAAAAATGCCGCCGCACGCGAAGGAGGCGCTCCCCGTCGCGGCAGAGGCCGGACGGAAGAACGCCCCGCGCGGGAAGGCGAGGCGCGGGAAGGCCGCCGCTCCGAAGAACGCGGTCAGAAGGCCGCCCGCAAGGCCATCGCTTCGCGTGAGGAATCGCTGCTGCCCGCCCGCAAGGGGCAGACCATGCCCGCTCCCGTCCAGCCCGCTCCGGAGCCGACGGAAGAGGCCGCGACCGAACCGGCTGCCGAAAACAACGGCGCGCAACCGAGCTGTGCGGAAGCCGCGCCGCGTTCCGACCGCTCCCGCCACGGGGAGCGCTCCGGCGGACGAGCCCCACAGCGGGAGAATCGGCGGCCCCCGGCGGACGACGATATGGACGAGGCCGACGAGACCCTGCCGCGCCGCGCGCTGGAAGAGCTGGATCAGGACCGCCTGCGCGAACTGGCGTGCGACTGCGTGAGCCGCCTCATCCGGCCCATCCTGAGCCAGTCCGCGGAAGCGCCGGAAGTGGACATCGTGGACGGCCGGGTGCGTGTGGCCGTGGATTGCGGCGAGGACTCCGGCCTGCTCATCGGGCGGGAGGGCCAGACGCTGGCGGCCCTGCAATATCTTGCCTCGCGCATCGTCTCGCGCGGCATGGATGCCGCTGTGCGCGTCCAGCTGGATGCCGGGCGCTACCGGCAGCGGCAGGAGGAGAAATTGCGCGACATGGCGCTGGCGCTGGCGGCCAAGGTGCGCCAGACGGGGCGCTCCTACTCCACTCGCCCGCTCAGTTCCTACCACCGGCGCATCATCCATCTCTGTCTGCAGGAAATGGACGACATCCTCACCCGCAGCACCGGGGACGGGCCGCTGAAACGGGTCGTCATCCTGCGCCGTCGCCCGGAAAAAGGCGAGCGCCTGCCGCAGGGCGAACGCGAGAACCGCCGCCGTGCGCGTCCCGAAGCCGGAGCGGAGGATATCACCCCCACCGTCCACGGACCGGACACGCCCGCCGAGGCTTCGCCTCTGACGGCTGACAGCGTACCGGCGGCGACGGATGCCGCCGACACCGAGAAGCTCGCGGCGGGACCTGACGCCGTTGAAGGCGACCGCGCACGGGACGAGGCATGACCACCATCGCGGCCATCGCCACGGCTCCGGGGGCGGGCGGCATCGGCATCGTGCGCCTTTCCGGGCCGCGCGCCAAGGACATCCTGGCGCGGCTCTTCCTGCCGCTCTCGGCGGGCTTCGTCAATTTCCGTCCCTGGCAGCTGCATCATGGCCGCGTGCTGGACTGCCACGGGGAAGCGCTCGACGACGTGCTGGCAGTCTTCATGCCCGGTCCCCGCACCTTCACCGGGGAGGACGTGGCCGAGATCCATTGCCACGGCGGCATGTACATCGTGCAGGCCGTACTGGAGAGCGCGCTGCGGCTCGGCGCGCGGCAGGCCCGGCGCGGTGAGTTCAGCCGCCGGGCGTTCTGTAACGGCCGCATGGACCTGAGCCAGGCCGAAGCCGTGGCCGAGCTCATCGCCGCGCCCTCGCGCGAGGCCGTGCGTTTCGGTCTCTCACGGCTGGACGGGCTGCTCGGACGCCGGGTGCGCACGCTTCGGGCGGAACTGGACGGGCTGCGCGCCCAGATGTGCCTTGCCGTGGACTTCCCTGAAGAGGAAGTGGAGAGCCTTCCCCCGTCCGCCTTTGCCGGGCGCATCCTCCCCGTGATCCACGCGCTGGACGCCCTGCTGCGGGCGCAGCGCCGGGCGCGCGTCATGCAGCAGGGCGCGCAGGTGGTGCTGGCCGGAGCGGTCAATGCCGGGAAATCCAGTCTGATGAATGCCCTGCTGGGGCGACAGCGGGCGCTGGTCACGGACATCCCCGGCACGACGCGCGATTTTATCGAGGAGGGCTGCGATCTGGACGGGCTGCCCGTACGTCTGGTGGACACCGCCGGGCTGCGGGAGACGGACGAGAGCGTGGAACATCTGGGCATCGCCCTGAGTCGGGAAAAACTGGCCCAGGCGGACACCATCCTGCTCGTGGTGGACGGCGGCGCACTGGGACAGGACGGGGCGGCCGCCGCGATCTGCCCGGAACCGGCCGCCGCCGAAGTGCTGGCCACCGCCGGGGATATCCCCGTCCTGCTGGTCTGGAACAAGGCGGATCTCTGCGATCCGGCCGTATTCCCTCCCGCCTGGGCGGGACAGCGCCCGGCATTGCGGCTCTGTGCGCGCAGCGGTGAGGGACTGGACGAACTGGCCGCGCGGCTCCGGGCCTGCATCCTTGCCGGGACGGCCGGAACGCCGCCGGAGGACGGTCTGGCGCCCAACGCACGGCAAGCGCTGGCTCTGGAGCGGGCACGACAGGAATTGGAAGGACTCCATGCGGACATCCTTGCCGGGACGCCCTATGACTGCTGCGCCGTACGTCTGGACGCGGCAACGGCCTTTCTGGATGAGGTCACCGGCAGCAACAGCACTGAAGAGGTGCTCAACAGCATCTTTGAACATTTCTGCATCGGCAAATAGACGGCAGGAGCGCCCCTGAGGCCCTGCCGGGGAACATGGCCATGAATCTTGAAGAGTTGCGCCGTCGCCTGAGCAGCGACGAGATCAATGCCCTGCCCCTGCGGCATTACGAAGGGCCCATCTACCTTGTCCGCAACGAGGCGGACTGGCGCAACGCCCTGCCCCAGCTCCTGGATGAGCGCGTCATCGGCTTCGATACGGAGACTCGCCCCTCCTTCCGCAAAGGCCGCATCAACCAGCCTTCGCTGGTGCAGCTCGCCACCGCCGACGCCGTGTATCTCGTACAGCTCGGCTGGCTGCCCTTTGGCGACTACCTTGCCGACCTGCTGGCCGACGGCCGCTATCTCAAGGTCGGCGTCGGCATTGGCGACGACATGCGGGAACTGGGCAAGATCCATCCCTTCACCCCGGCCGGGCATGTGGATCTCGGCCAGATGGCGCGCCAGAACCGCATGTGCAGCCAGGGGCTGCGCTCCCTTACCGCTCATCTGTTCGGCTGGCGCATCTCCAAGGGGCCGCAATGCTCCAACTGGGGCCTGCCCGAACTGACGCAACGCCAGATCCTCTATGCCGCCACGGACGCCTGGGTGGGACGAGCCATCTTCCTCAAGATGTGCGAGCTGGGCCTTGTGAGGCAACTGCCATGAAGACGCCCCCTCCGGCGCTCGGCCCGCGTCTGGTGTTCTTTACCGGCGGTACGGCCCTGCGGGAGGTCAGCCGCAGCCTCACCCGACTGACGCACAATTCCGTCCATCTGGTCACGCCCTTCGATTCCGGCGGCAGCACGGCCAGTCTGCGCCGGGCCTTCGCCATGCCCGCCGTGGGCGACATCCGCAATCGTCTGGCGGCCCTGGCCGACAGGGACATCATCCCTGATGCGGTCCTGGAGCTCTGGGAACGACGCCTGCCCGAAGACGGCGATCCGGAGGACCTGCGCCAGCAACTGCTGCGGCTGGGCGAGAGCGTCCATCCCTGCTGGCGGGAACTGCCGGATGTCTTTGCCGCCTCCATGCGGCTGTACCTCTCTTTCTTCCTGCGCCGGATGCCGCCCCATTTCGATGCGCGGTATGCCAGTCTCGGCAATCTCATGCTGGCCGGGGGCTATCTGGAACACCGGCGCGATCTCGGGCCGGTGCTGGCCTTTTTTTCCCGACTCCTGCAGGCGCGCGGCGTGGTCACGCCCATCGTGGAAGAGAGCCTGCACCTTGCGGCACTGCTGGACGACGGCAGCCGGGTGATCGGTCAGCACCAGTTCGGCCAGCTTGGGCAGCATATCCGCCGCCTGTTCCTCACCGTGCACGAGCCGGACAGACCCTTCCACGACACCACGCCCTGCCGCCCGGCCATCACCCGTACGGCGGCCACCTATCTGCAAAGCGCGAGCCTCATCTGCTATCCCATGGGCAGCTTCTACACCAGCGTGCTGGCCAATCTGCTGCCCGCCGGCGTGGGCCGGGCCGTCCGATCGGCCGCCTGTCCCAAGGTCTTTCTGCCCAATTCAGGGCAGGACAGGGAGGTCTGCGGCCTGTCCATCCTGAGCCAGACCCGCATGATCCTTGACGCATTGCGGGCGGACTGCCCGGATGCCCGACCGGAAGAGCTGCTGCAATGGGTCGTGGTGGACCGACGGCATGGCGTGTATGAAGGGGGCTGCGACACGACGGCGCTGGCGGACCTCGGCCTGCGCGTGCTGGACGTGGACATGGTGCGCCCGGACATGCCGGAACGCCATGCCCCGGACAAGGTGGCCCGCCTGCTCTGCGGCCTTAGCCGGGGAGAGGATATATGAGCGCGCCGGGACAAGTGCGTCATGTGACCGTGGAGGCCGCGCAGCACGGGGAACGGCTGGACCGGGTCCTCATGGCCGTTTGCGGCCTGAGCCTGCGGGCCGCTCGTCGCCGCATCGACGACGGCGGCATACGGGTGGACGGGAAGACCGCCGTCGCGGCCCAGCGCCTGCGGGCGGGCCAGCGCCTCGAATTGTTCCCCGACGGAGAGGCCGACGACGGCCTGAGCAGCGCCGTCCGCCTGCTGGGGCGGCAGGGCGACCATGTGGCGTTCTTCAAGCCCGCCGGACTACACAGCAGCCCCCTTGCCGGAAGGACCGCGCCCAATCTGGAAGACGCCGCGCGGGCGCTCTGGAACGAGGACGCACAGACCGCTCCCCTGCATTTCCTCCAGCGGCTGGATCAGGCCACTTCCGGCATCGTCTGCGCCGCCCTTTCCGATGACGCCGCGCGCCGCTTCCGGGCGGCCGAAGCCCGCGGGGAATGCGCCAAATACTATCTGGCCCTGCTGCGCGGCGAGCTGGAGGCCCCGCTCACGGCGGACCGGGCGCTGGATGTGGACAGCCGCAGCGTCAGCCGCATCCTGGACAAGATGGCCCCGCCGCTGCGCCATACCCGTTTCTTCCCCCTGCATGTCCTGCGCGGGGATGAAGCCGCCGCCGCGCAGACCGCCAACGGCCTGACCGCTCCCGCCCCGGCCGTCACGCTTGCGGCCTGCGTCATCCGGTGCGGGGCACGTCACCAGATCCGCGCCCACGCGGCCAGTCTCGGCCTGCCGCTTTGCGGCGACGGCCGCTATGCGCGGCCGGGGGATGCCGTCGCAGGTCCGGGCCGGGAACGCTTCCTGCTGCATCATGCCTGCCTGACCGGTCCCGGCTGGCGATGGCTGTGCCTGCCGACATGGGAGCGACTGCCCTTTCTGGAAAATCATTTCCGAAAATGGCTTGAATCCCACAGCCGTTACGATACTATATCTCTCACGGAAAAGGCCGTTGCGGCCCGCGCGCCGGTGCGGGAACGCGTCTGAATCCCATGTCTTTTTTCCGCCACCTTTTTTGAGGAGACGGCATGTTCGCATCCCTGCTGCCCAAGTCTGCCCCTTTTTTTGAAATGCTCATGGAGCAGAACACCCTGCTCCGCCACATGGTCCACCATCTGGTGGGCATGATGGAAAACCTTGACGCCGTGGATGACGCCCACAAGCAGATCTCCCTGCTGGAAGAACAGGGCGACGTGCTGCACGTCAAGATCATCCGCGATCTCTCGCAAACCTTCATCACCCCCATCGACCGGGAAGACATCCTCCGCATCAACCAGATGCAGGAGGAGACCATGGACTGCATCCATACGCTCACCACCCGTCTGCACATCTTTGAATTCTCCAAGATGCGCTTCCCCATGGTGCAGATGGCCCGCACCATCAGCGCCATGCTCGACCTCACCCAGCTCATGCTGGACGGTCTCACCCACCGCAAGGACTGCCACAAGACCCACGCCTTCCGCACCCTGCGCGACGAGTGCGACATGCTGCTGGCCGTGGGCCTGGCCGAACTCATGGACCCGCAAGGAGAGATCACCCCCGCCGCCATCATGGACATGCTCAAGTGGAGCCAGGCATACGACCGCATCAGCATGTTGCTGGAAAACGTCAACAGCCTTGCCGAAACCCTTGAAGAAGCGGTATTGAAAAATGTTTGAGATCCCCCTTCTTCTTGTGCTCATCGTGCTGGTCGCTCTGGTGTTCGACTTCACCAACGGCGCGCACGACTGCGCCAATGCCATCGCCACGGTCGTCTCCACCAAGGTGGTCACGCCCCGGCTTGCCGTGGGCTGCGCGGCGGCGCTCAACCTCATCGGCGCACTGCTCGGGACGGAGGTCGCCAAGACGCTGGGCAGCGGCATCGTGCTGCCCGAAGTGGTGGAGGGCAGCCATGTCCTCGTGCTGGCCGCGCTGGTCGGAGCCATCGGCTGGAACTGCATCACCTGGTATTTCGGCATCCCCTCCTCTTCCTCCCATGCGCTCATCGGCGGGCTCATCGGAGCGGCCATCGCCCATAGCGGCATGGCCGGGCTCAACCTCGGCGGCATCGTCAACAAGGTGCTGCTCCCGCTGATCATCTCCCCTCTGTCGGGCTATGCCGTGGGCTTCGTGCTCATGTGGATCATCTACTGGGTCTGCGCCCCCATACAGCGAAGCAAGGTCAACCGAGCCTTCCGCAAGCTCCAGCTCCTGTCCGCGGGCTTCATGGCCACCAGCCACGGCCTCAATGACGCCCAGAAGACCATGGGCATCATCACGCTGGCACTGATGATCTTCGGCTTTGCCGACACGACGGAACATGTGCCGCTCTGGGTCAAGCTGAGCTGCGCGGGCGCCATGGCCCTCGGTACGGCCATCGGCGGCTGGAAGATCGTCAAGACCATGGGCCACCGCATCTTCAAGCTGGAACCCGTCCACGGCTTTGCCGCCGAGACGTCGGCCTCCATCGTCATCGCGGGAGCCTCCATGGTCGGCGCGCCGGTCAGCACCACGCACACCATTTCCGCCTGCATCTTCGGCGTCGGCTCCACCAAGCGCCTCAGCGCCGTCCGCTGGACCGTGGCCGGACAGCTCGTCATCGCCTGGGTGCTGACCCTGCCCGCGGCCTCGGTCATCGGCTGCCTGTCCTATCTGATCCTGCATCTCATCTGGGCCTGAGGCCGTCCCCGTTCAGGCGGGCCATTTCCCGGCGGGGAGGGAGCATCGCACGACGCGCTCCCTCCCCGTACGTTTCTTTGTTGCAGACCTGTCCGTCGCGACGAGGCGTCCCGCAGGCCGACGCCCCCTTGCGCCACGGACGAACGCTCATCACCACAGGACGCATCATATGGACGCACAGCAGATACGTGCCGCTCTGCCGCGCTGGCGACATGAGCTGCACGCCCACGCCGAAGAAGGCTGGACGGAATTCTGGACCACGGCCCGCGTTGCCGCCATCCTGCAGGGATTGGGGCTCTCGCCGCGCGTCGGGGCGGAAGCGATCGACCGGACGGCCCGCATGGGCCTGCCCAGCGCGCAGCGTCTGGCGGCGGCCCGACGCCGTGCCCAGGGCGAGGGCGCGGACGAGGCCCTGCTGCACCGCATGGGCGACTGTACCGGGGCTGTCGTGGATATCGGCCCGCAGGCCGCGCCGGTGGCCCTTGCCCTGCGGTTCGACCTGGACGCCCTGCCGCTGACGGAAAGCCATTCCCCCGAACATGCTCCGGCCGCGGGCGGCTATGCCTCACGTCATGCCGGGCAATGTCACGCCTGCGGGCATGATGCGCATACGGCGCTCGGTCTGGGCCTCGCCGCCCTGTTGCGGACGGGCCCCGAACTGCGGCGGCGTGTCCGCCTCCTGTTCCAGCCTGCGGAAGAGGGCGTGCGCGGCGCGGCCGCCATGCTGGACCAGGTGCGCGGCATCCCCCGTTTTCTGGCTGTGCATATTGGCCTGGGCCTCCCCACGGGCACGCTGGCCACCGGCGCCGTAGGCCTCATGGCCAGCACCAAGTTCGATGCCGTGTTCAGCGGACGTGCCGCTCATGCCGCCAAAGCGCCGCAACAAGGCCGGGACGCCCTCAAGGGCGCGGCGACGGCCCTGCTCGGTCTGCATGACCTGCCTCGTTACGGGGATGGAGAAAGCCGCATCCATGTCGGAGAGCTGCGCGGCGGCGGTGCGCGCAACGTGGTGGCGGACAGGGCCGTCCTGCGCGGCGAGACCCGCGCCATCACCTGCGAGATGGCCGACGACCTCTTTGCACGCGCCCGCGACGTGCTGGAAGGCGCGGCCGCCATGTACGGTCTGGGCTGCCGCATCTCGGTGGTGGGGCAGGCCCCCGCGGCCGCCAGCGACGCGGATCTTGCCGCCCGGCTGGCCATGCTGGCCCGCTCCCTGCGCACGGAGCACGGCAAACCGCTCTTCGCGCACGTCCAGGAACGCGTCGATATGGGGGCCAGCGACGATGCCGCCGTCTTCATGCGCGCGGTACAGGCCGACGGCGGCAGGGCCGCTTATGCCATCCTCGGCAGCAGCCTGAAGGCGGGCCACCATGCGCCGAATTTCGATCTTGATGAAGCCTGCCTCTGGCCGGGCCTGCTCTGGCTGGAAGCTGTCTGCCGCGCGATAGCGTCCGACGACACGACAGCCTGAACGGCACGCCCGCAACGGGAACGGACAGCGGCGGAAGGCCCGCACGGCTGCCCGCTCCGTCAGCGGATACGTCAATAAAGCTTGTCGAGCACGGCTCCATCCATGGTGAAGCAATGCTCTTCCGCCGGGAAGCTGCCGTCCCGCACAGCCTGCACATAGGCGGAAAAGGCCGCGCGCATGTCCGTGCCGCACTCGGCAAAATGACGGACGAACCGGGGGGACATGCCGTCCACCATGCCCAGCATGTCCTGCCAGACCAGCACCTGTCCGTCACAATCCGGCCCGGCCCCGATGCCGATGGTGGGGATGGTCACCGCCTCGCTGATCCGCCGGGCCAGCGGGGCGGGCACACATTCCAGCACCAGCGCAAAGGCTCCCGCCACCTCCAGCGCGCGGGCATCGTCCAGCAGCTTCTGGGCCGCTTCGGGCGCTTTGCCCTGCACCTTGAAACCGCCGAGCGCGTGCACGGACTGCGGCGTCAGACCGATATGCCCCATGACCGGGATGGAGGCCCGCACGATGGCCCGCACATGTTCCGCAAATTCCGCGCCGCCCTCCAGCTTGACGGCCTGCGCCCGACCTTCCTTGACCAGACGGCCGGCATTGGCGCACGCCTGTTCCGGCGAGAGCTGATAGCTCATGAACGGCATGTCGCAGACCAGCAGGGGACGTTCGCTGCCCCGGGCCACGGCGGCGCAATGCCGGATCATGTCCTCCATGGTGACGGAAAGGGTATCGGCATGACCAAGCATCACCATGCCCAGCGAATCCCCGACCAGCAGGGCATCCACTCCGCTCTGCTCCATGAGCCGGGCGGTGGTGTAGTCGTAGGCCGTCAACATGGACAATTTGCGCTGCCCCTTGGCGGCGCGGAAGGTCACGGCGGTCTCCTTCATCTCACTCTCCTTTTTGCGAGGCGGAAAAGCGCCCCTTGTCCCAAAAGGCATACAACTTGCGGACATCGGAGGCGCACAGCATCGGCATGGCTTCCCGGATGCGCTCCAACGGCCACTCCGACCACTGCATCTCCTCGAGCAGGGCGCATTGCTCGTCGTCAAAACGTTTGCGTACGGCGCGTGCGGGGGGTCCCGCCACGATCGTGTAGGCGGGCACGGACCGGGTGACCACCGCACGGGCGGCGATGACCGCCCCGTTGCCCACCTGTACGCCGGGCATGATCATGGCTTCGGAACCGATCCAGACGTCGTTGCCGATGACGGTGTCCCCCGCCCGACGAAAGCCGTCCACCGCCGCCGCAAAGGCGTCCTCGTCCCGCATGTAGTAAAAGGGGAAGGTCGCTATCCAGTCGGTGCGGTGTCCCTGATTGCCGGCCATGATGAAGCTTGCCCCGCTGCCGA
Source organism: uncultured Desulfovibrio sp. (assembly GCF_944327235.1). Lineage (GTDB taxonomy): Bacteria > Desulfobacterota > Desulfovibrionia > Desulfovibrionales > Desulfovibrionaceae > Desulfovibrio. Next base: position 7,039 of record NZ_CALVHE010000007.1, on the reverse strand, counting down.
TGGAACAGAAGCTGCCGATGATGAGCTTGTCCACATCGTCGCGGTCGGCGGCCAGGTAGCGGGCGCAGTCGTCAAAATCATGCCCGTGGTAATAGCCCGAATAATAGCTGTGCCGCCCCACCCGGATATTGGGATTGCGTACCCGTCCGGCCAGCGTCATGCCTTCAAAGGGAGAATCGAACAGGGGCACGCCACCTATCTCCCGGCCCGTTGAGCGAAACCCATGAGGCTGTGCACGAGCTTGGCGGCGGTGAAGTCCGCATGATGCAGACCGGGGATGGGAGCCAGTTCCACCACATCCAGCCCCACGACCGTACGCCCGCGCAGGCAGGCTTCCAGTATCCGCATGGCCTGATGCCAGAACAGGCCGCCGGGGGACGGCGTCCCCGTGGCAGGCATGAGAGAGGCGTCGAAGCCGTCCACATCGAAGGAGATATAGATCCGGCGCGGGAAGTCCTCCGGCAGCGGACTGTCCGGCAGTCCCTCACGGGCAAGCGCGTCCGCATCATGGCAGACGACGCCGTACTGCCGCCGGACGGCGACCTCCTCGCGGCTCATGTCCCGCACGGCGAACTGCGCCAGCGGCAAACCGAGATCCGCCACGGCCCGATGCATGACGCAGGCATGGGAATAGATGGACCCTTCATAGCTGGGCCGCAGATCGGCATGGGCGTCGAACTGCACGACGCCGAAAGGCTCCCCTTCGGCCGCCAGCGCCCGCAGGGCCCCCAGCGTCACGGTATGCTCGCCGCCCAGCAGTACCGGACAGGCCCGGCAAGCCAGGGCTTCGCGCACGGCGGCCTCTATGCGCTCCAGCACCGTTTCCACAGGACCGGAGCAGGGGATGGCCGGAGCGGTGTAGAAGCCTCCTTCGCCCGGGGCGCTGCAGCCGTCCCAGGCTTCGAGCTGCTGGGAAGCTTCCAGGATGGCCTGCGGCCCGCGGGCCGTGCCGCCGCCGTAGGAGACGCTCTGCTCCAGCGGCGCGGGGATGATGTGGAAGGCGGCGGCCTCCGGCGCGGCCGGGGCGTATTCGGACGCAAGAAAAGCTGGCTTGGACATGGGGGACATCCTCCAAAAAAGATCCGGCAACAGGCGCGTCCGGCGACCACGGCGCGAAGCGCTGCGGCCGACCGGCGTGATCTGTCGCCCATAGCGCACAGGCAGTACCACAGGCCGCGTGAAAAGGCAAAAAAAACGCCGTCGCTATGGGGGACGGCCTCAGTCCTGCCGCGCCCCGCCGCCGTGCTCCGCGTCGCCGCCTTCCGGCCCGGCGGTCCTGTGGTGACGCCAGCGCGCGAGCGGAGATTCCTCATGCAGGGCGAACAGAGGCACGATGGCCCCGATGACCAGCGCTCCCATGACGCAGCAGGTGGTCAGGGCATTATAGGCGATCTCCACCAGCAGGGCCTCGCGGGCGGACGGTTCCGCGGCGGACAGGAAATGCATGGTGGCCAGGATGGTCCGGTAAGCGTACATGCCGGGGATCATGGGCAGCAGGGCCGGGAAGGCGTAAAACTCCGCCGGCGTATGCCAGCGGCGCGCACAGAACATGCTGCAGAAGGAGACGAGCGTGGCCGCGCAGAGCGAGGCAGAGGTGATCCCCATCCCCAGATGCAGCAGCACATAACGCGTGGCGTGCCCCAGCCCCGCCAGCAGGCCCGCCATCAGGCAGACCGGACGCGAGGCATTGGAGATGAGGGCAAAGCCGATGCAGGCCACCACGGCGAACAGGCCGTCCGCCGCCACTTTGCCCGCCAGCAGCAAAAAGTCGCTCATACGCCCGCCCCCTCCACCAGCAGCATGGTCAGCGACAGACCGAGCGCGATGGCGGCGATGAGCATACCCGCCTGTACGGCACGAACGATGCCCATGAGCACATGCCCGTCCAGGATGTCCTGTACGGCATTGATCAGCGGGATGCCGGGGATGAGGAAGAGCACGCTGACCCCAAGCGCGGTCTGCGGTGTCGTCCCCAACTGCCAGACGACCCCGCAGGAGGCCGTCAGCGAGGCGCAGAAGGCGGCACACAGATAGACGATCTTGGGATTCATGCCCACCCGGCTCAATGCCTGCCGCACGCTGAAACCGATGAGGGTCGCCACGAAGACCAGCAGCATGGCCACGGCATCCCCGTCGAACAAACGGCAAAAGGCGGCATTGGCGCAGGCCACAAGCAGACAGAGCCGTAGCGGCGGCACGGAAGGCAGCGACAGGATATGTTCCACCTCCCGCCAGGCGTCCTCCAGCGGGAGGTGCTCATTGACCATGCGCCAGCCCAGCGCATTGAGTGCCTGCACACGCGTGAAGTTCGGGCCGCCCGCCGGCAGGGAACGGACCGCGGTACATGTTTCGCCGCTCGCGCCGTCGCTGACCGTCAGCATGATGTGGCGGGAGAACATGGCCAGCTCCACCGCCATGCCGTAGGCCGTGCCGATGCGACGGGCATTGCGCTCCACGCGCAAGGTCTGTGCGCCGCCTGCCAGCATGACGACGCAGAAAGTCTGCAAGAATTCGCTCACCCGCCGCACATCCGACGGCGTCTGCCGTTCCGTTGCCACGCTGCCTCCGCTTCCCTATGCAAGGCTGCCCCGCCGAAAAGGAAAACGGCCTGCTGGGGCGGCAGGCCGGTTGGAGAACTGTCAGTTTAAGAAAGGAAGGTACTTTTATTCTAGCAAATGTCATGCCAAGTAAAACCCTAGCGGCCTAACAAATTAACACACTTATTTTATTAACTTTTAATTTTATATCCCCAGCAATTAACGTACAATTTTTTTAACTTTTTTCTAGCCCTCCCCGTTGTCACGGAAATCTCTAGAAAAATTTTTGAACCATCCCCCGTCATACTTCCTCGACCGGGGTCTGGTAGAAGGCTTCGTGACGCAACTCTCGTCGGGAAACCGGCAGACGTTCCATGAGGATGAGGCTTTCCGCCCGCCCGCCGGAGGCTTCCCGGTTGGCGTCCCGGCAGTGCACGACCCGCCAGCGGCGCGGCGGCAAAGCCGCGGCCCGCCGCAGCACGGCGCGCTCTTCCTCCGGGCCGCCGTCATTGCCCGTATAGCAATGCACGCTGAGGCAGCCCTGCGGCATGAGTCGTTCCAGCAGGAAATCCAGTGCCGTGAGCGTCGTATCCGCCTGCGTAAGGCAGGCCCTGTCCCCGCCCGGAAGCCAGCCCAGATTGAATACGCCTGCCAGCAAGGGGCGTTGCCGCTCTTCCGGCGGCAATCCCGCCCAGATCAGGGGCAACTCCTGATGGCCGCGGCAAAAAATTTGCACCCGGCAGTCCGGACGCTCCCGCCGGGCCGACGCAAGACGTTCCGTCGCCGCCTGGACGGCTTGCTGCTGGATGTCCACCCCCAGCAGCAATGCCTCCGGCGGCGCACAGGACAACAGGAAGGCGGCATCGTGCCCATTGCCGAGGGTGGCGTCCACCAGCACGGGAGGCAGCGCGGAGATCTCCGCGCCGGACTGACGGAAGGCCGCACAGGCGCGCGCCAGGGCGGCATGGGCCAGACTGTCCAGCAGACTGGGCCGCGAGGGGGGCAACGGGGAGGATGGCATCATGGAAGCCCTCTCGATGATATCGACTCCGCGCGGGCGGGACCGCAGAAAAAAGCCTCGCCCCCGGAGGGGCGAGGCATGACGACCGAAAGGCGGAGAGGACTAGACCTTGGCGGCCGTGCGCAGATCGGCCACGGCGTCGGTCTTTTCCCAGCTGAATTCGGGCAGTTCGCGTCCGAAGTGGCCGTAGCAGGCCGTCTTGGAGTAGATGGGACGCTTGAGATCCAGACGCTTGGTGATGAAGTAGGGGCGCATGTCGAACACTTCGCGCACGGCCTTGGTCAGCACTTCGTCCGGCACATCGCCGCTACCCTGCGAGGACACGAGCACGCTCACCGGATCAGCCACGCCGATGCAGTAGGCGATCTGCACTTCGCAGACCGGAGCCAGACCGGCGGCCACCACGTTCTTGGCGATGTAGCGGGCCATGTAGGCACCGGAACGGTCCACCTTGGAAGCGTCCTTGCCGGAGAAGGCGCCGCCGCCGTGATGACCGCTGCCGCCGTAGGTGTCCTGGATGATCTTGCGGCCGGTCAGACCGCAGTCGCCCATGGGACCGCCCACCACGAAACGGCCGGTGGTGTTGATGAAGATCTCGCAATCCTTCTCATTGAAATAGCCGGAAGGCTCGAGCACGGGGCGGATGACGTGCTTTTTCACGGCCTCGATGATGTCGTCCTGCGAGGCGCTGGCCGCGTGCTGGGTGGAGACCACCACGTTATTGATGCGCACGGGCTTGCCGTCCTGATATTCAAAGGAGACCTGCGTCTTGCCGTCAGGACGGAAGAAGGGCACGGTGCCGTCCTTGCGCACGCGGGTGAGCTGCTGCGAGAGCTGATGCGCCCAGAAGATGGGGGCCGGCATGAGGGTGGGCGTTTCGGAGCAGGCAAAGCCGAACATCATGCCCTGGTCGCCCGCGCCCTGCTCTTCGGGAGCGGCGCGCTTGACGCCCTGCGCGATGTCCGGGGACTGATGGTCGATGGAGGACAGCACGGCGCAGGTGTCGGCGTCAAAGCCCATGTCCGAGCTGGTGTAGCCGATGTTGCGGATGGTCTCGCGCACCACGTGCGGCAGGTCGGCGTATCCCTTGGTGGAGATCTCGCCGGCGATGACGGCCATGCCGGTGGTCACCAGCGTTTCGCACGCCACGTGCGCGTCGGGGTCCTGCGCCAGCAGGGTATCCAGCACGGCGTCGGAAATCTGGTCGGCCACCTTGTCGGGATGACCTTCGGTAACGGACTCGGAGGTAAAGAAGTATTTGCCCTTGGTCTGCATGGGTATCTCCTTGCGGGATTAGTCTTGCAAAAGGATGTTGTCGATAAGGCGGGCCTTGCCCATATGCACGGCACAGGCCATGAGCCCGCGCCCGTTGAGCGTGTCCAGCGGCTCCAGGGAGTCGGCATCCACCACGCTCAGGTAATCCAGACGGCCCAGCGGCAGGTGCTCGGCCCAGTAGAGGAGCACGGCATCCCGCAGGCGCGCGGCGCTGGTCTCTCCCTGCGCCGCCAGACGGCGGGCCAGCTCGAGGCCCTGCCGCAGTTGCGGGGCCTGGGCGCGTTCGGCCTCGGTCATGTAGACATTGCGGGACGACATGGCCAGCCCGTCAGCCTCGCGCATGGTGGGCTGCGTCTCGATCTGCACCGGCACGTTCATGTCCCGCACCATACGGCGGATGATGGCCTGCTGCTGCCAGTCTTTCTGGCCGAACACGGCCACATCCGGCTGCACCAGCCAGAACAGTTTCATGACCACCGTGCAGACGCCGCGGAAGTGGATGGGACGGCTGGCCCCGCACAGCCCACGGGCCATGTCCGGCACTTCCACCCAGGTAGCGTGATCCGGGGCGTACATGCTGCCCTCTTCGGGGATGAAGAGCACATCCGCGCCCTGCTTGCGGGCGATGGCCGCATCCCGCTCATAGTCGCGCGGATAGGCGGCCAGATCCTCATTGGGGCCGAACTGGGTCGGATTGACGAAGAGGCTGACCACCAGCTTGCTGCCGAGCGCGCGCCCCCGCGCCATGAGGGATTCATGCCCGGCATGGTAATACCCCATGGTCGGGACGAGGGCGATACGCTCGCCGTCCTTGCGCCATTGGCGGCAGAGGGCCGCCAGCTCCTGAGGTGATGTCAATATCTGCATATCAAGGTTTTGTGATATTGTTAACGGGAAGTTTTTTATACCCGCCGAACGACGCCTTGTAAAGCCTTCTTTTTGCCTGCCGTCCCGCCACGTCGGGGAGGCCTGCCGCATTGACCCGCCGACGCGGCTCAGGCATAAGAGAATTGGACGACAGCATGGCGTATTTCCCGGTTGAAACACGCGGCGTTCCCCCCTATGCCCTGATGCTTCGCGAAAAACGCGTTTTCCGACGCTATGCCGCCCGTCTTGCCTTTTTCAACGGCAAGACGCTCCAGGCCAGCAGGGCCGCCTGGCGGCGGGCGGGCGGTCGAGCACTTCCGGGGCAGCGGCTCCGTCGGAAGCCGGGATGGCATGGAGGCCGCCGCGCTGCTCTGCGTCTGCGGGCATGACCTCCCCTTTACGCCCCCGGAGAGCTTTCAGGAGTATCTGCCCCTGCTCAAGGCGTCCAACACCGAGGCTCAGGAGTCCTTTTACCAGAATCTGGATCTGTACATCGAAGATTCGGACGATTACCCCGCCATGCATCTTTATCCCCCGCTCGATGCGTCCTCCCCGTCCTCCCGCGAGGCCCTTTTCTGGAACGTGCAGCTTGCGGAAGCGGGCGATCTCCTGGCCATGCATTACCTGGCCACACTCTACGCCGGGACGGAGCCGCCCAGTATGGAGCGGGCCGAGATGTGCTACCGCCGGAGCATGGAAGTCGGCAACAGATCCTGCGCCGCCGATGATCTCTGCCGGCTCTATCTGTCGGGAGCGCTCCCGGACGAGACCGGCCAGAAGACCGCCACCAGCCTGATCTTCTCCGCCTGTGAGGAGCTGTGCGCGGATGGGGAGGATGAAGACGCCCCTGCCGGGCGGAACGTGAAACTCTCCGCCGACGACATGGCGCAACTGAAGGGATACGGCGGACTCGCCGGCGAGGCCAGCCAGCGGGCCAAAATGCAGCTCGATGCCTGCAAGGCCAGGGGAGAAGCCCTCCACGCGCAGGCCAGACGCAACCTTCTGGCCTGGGATGCCCGCAGACGGCATGAGACCGGCAACCTTCTGAAAGCGGCCCGGAAAAAGCTGTCCGTCCTCTGCAAAAACCTCGAGAGCGAGCCACAACAGCCCAGACGGCGCACCGTAGCCCGTCCCGACAAACGCTAGAGGCTGTCACCACTATTCACTGCATATTTCGGGGGAAGGATCCCCCGCACAGGAGGTCGATCCATGGTTGAGGTCTTGAGTTTCCTTATTTTCCTGATCTTCGTCGGAGGGCTCTTCTAGGTAGTGTCGTCAAATTAAAGAGTGTGTTATAATCTCTTCACTTACACTGAGGAGAGACTATATGGCGGCACAT
>NZ_CALVHE010000006.1 GCF_944327235.1 uncultured Desulfovibrio sp. | reverse complement strand
AATCACCGTCATGAGGATATCTACAAACTCCTCCTCAAGATGCTCAGAGAGAATCCTCTCTGCTAGTCATGACCCTACATTATTTATCTATTTGCAAGAGATCGTAAAATTTGCCGTAACGCCCTTGGAACATTTTCCGTTGGGAACGCTTCGCATTTCACCGCATACGACCTCGCGGTGTGCCTTTTTCAAGGGCAAAACGCTCTAAAAACTCAGGGCTTCCGGCAGGACGCAGAAACTGCCGGGCTGTCCCGGTTCCAGCCTTCCCGTACAGGGCAGGCGCAAGGCTTCCGCCGCGTTGACCGTCAGGAGGCGCAACAGGGCTTCGGGCGGCGCGTCGCAGGTCTCGCGCAGGAAGACCGCTTCCTTGCGCACATCGAGATCCGTATTGGAGCTCAGCCCGTCTGTCCCCAGACAGCAGAGGACGTTGTTTTCCACGGCGGAGAGGAACGGCGCTTCTCCCACGCCCAAGTGGCTGTTGGAGCGTGGACAGAGACAGAGCGCCGCCCCGGAGGCCGCAAGCACTGTCATCTCCTGCGCATCGAGCTGGACGCCGTGTACGGCCAGCGTCCCCGCCCCCATGAGGCCGAGCTTCATGGCCAGGGCCAGCGGACGCATACCGGGAGCCTGCCAGTCGTCCGGCAGCACGATCCCCTGATACAATTCGGCCAGCGGCCCGCTCCCCGACAGCAGGAGCTCCGTCTCCTCCGGGGACTCGGCAAGATGCAGGGCAAAGACCCGCCCGTTTGCCGCACACCACTGCCGGGCATCGCGCAGCACCTCCGGCGCGGTGGAATACAAGGCATGTCCCGCAGGGACGCACCGCGCCTCCAGCGGGACGGAGATATCCGCCACCGGGCGCTCCTCATCCTGTTCCAGTGCGGCGCGACAGCGCGGCGGCCAGGGACGGACAGCATCAATGAAAGGCGCATCCATCCCGAACCATTCGCAAAAATGCGTGATGCCCAGCCCGGACCGCCGGGCCGCGTCATCCACGAGGGACAGCCCCTCCCCGGCGAAATCCCCCACATGCCCCGTACCCCGGGCAGCCATGTCCTCGCAGGCCTCGGTGATGGCTTCGGCGGACAGCGGTTCCCGCAGGTGGGCGATGAGGCTTTCCAGCCAGGCGGTGAAGCCCGCGCCCCAGCGTGTTTTCCCTGCCAGATGCGAGAGCTGTACATGGCAGTGGGCATTGACCACCGCCGGGGCCAGACAGACGTCTCCCAGATCCCGCACCTCCGCGCCGGGGGGCGGCGAGCAGCGTTTCCAGCTCACGGCCTCTTCCACGCGACCGTCCACAAGGACGAGCGCCGCATCATCCAGCTTGCGCAGGGGCGCAAAGAGCTGTTCACCTCGCGCGGGAGCCTCCCCCGCCATGCTCACGAGTGTCCGTGCACGAATAACAAGGCGGTCGGACATGCAACCTCCTCATGCAGGGCGACAAAACGTCTGCCGCACACGCCGCGGATGGCTCAGCAAGCTCCGGGGCATTGTCGGCATCCGCCCTATCTGTCCCGCCGGGCAAACTGCCCGCCGGACACGTAAAAGGTGTTCTCCACGATGAAGAGCGCGCCGGGGTCGATGGTGTACACCAGATTTTCCAGCCGCTTGAGCACCACATTGTTGGTCACGGTCAACAGGATCTCCTTGTCCGCGCCGGAATACGCCCCCTTGCCGCGCATGAGGGTCACGCCGAAACGCTCGGTCACCAGGATGGCTTCGCTGATCTCCTCGCCGCGCTCGGAGATGACGAGCACCAGCTTGCGCCGGTTGAACATGCCGAGCACATATTCCAGCGTATTGGCCGAGATGAACATCATCAGCACGGAGGCCACGATGAGGTCCAGATTCAGACTGAAGCCCGCCAGCAGGTAGACCACGGCATTGACGCCGAAGGAGAACTGTCCGATGGGCACGTTCCAGCGCTGTTTGAGGGCCACGGCGATGATGTCCGTACCGCCGCTGCTGCCCAGAGTGCGCAGCATGATGCCCATGCCCGCGCCGTGCAGCACGCCGGCGATGACCGCCGCGTACACCTCGGTCTGCAGCGGGATCTGCACGTTGAGGAACATGCCGAAGACCGTGGTGCAGATGGTGCCGTACGCCGTGTAGAGCAAAAAGCGCCGTCCCACGAAGAACCAGCCCCAGACCCAGATGGGCACGGACAAGAGCAGATACCAGAGCAGCAGATCCAGCGCGCCCGTCCAGTGCCAGACCAGATAGGCCATGCCGAGGATGCCCCCGGCCACGAAATTGTGCGGCGTGGCCACGGACTGGATGCAGATGGTGACCAGCAGCGCGCCGACCGTGAGCCAGAGCAGGTTCCACCAGACGGATTCGGCCAGTTTGCGATTATATGTCTGTACAAGTTTCATGATGTCTCCGAGATCGCGGGAAAGCCCTCCGGCGGCAGGCCGAAGGGAAACGTCCCCCGCATGGCGTGAACACGCAGCTTGACCCTAGTCAAAGGCCGGGGCAGCGTCAACCGGGCATTTTCTCCTTTACAAAGCGGACGCGCCGGTCTAGCGTTGCCGTATGAGCCGCGCAACCGTCCCTTTTTCGACGATTTTCCTGTGTTCGTACCCTGACGGAACGCATCTTTTTTATTTGTCCCATCCCCGCGCGAGCGGGGCTTTTTTTGACTTCAGCCCCACACTGCCATGAACGACAATCGCTATCAGTGGACGCACAAGGACCTGCTGGACATTTCCCAGCTCAGCCGGGAGGATGTTCTCCACATCCTCGATGTGGCCGCCAGCTTCCAGGAGATCAACCAGCGTCCCGTCAAGAAGGTGCCCACGCTCAAGGGCAAGACCGTCATCCTCTTCTTTGTGGAGAACAGCACCCGCACCAAGACCTCCTTTGACGTGGCGGGCAAACGCCTCTCCGCCGACACCTACTCGCTCGCCAAGTCCGGTTCCAGCCTCAACAAGGGCGAAAGCCTCAAGGATACGGCCCTCACCCTGCAGGCCATGAGCCCGGACGTCATCGTCATCCGCCACCCCAGCAGCGGCGCGGCCCGCTTCCTTGCCGAACGCCTGCCCTGCGGCATCGTCAACGGTGGCGACGGCTGGCACGCCCACCCCACGCAGGCCCTGCTGGACAGCCTGACCCTGAGCCGCCACTGGGGCACGGATTTCAACGGGCGCGTGGTGACCATCCTCGGAGACATCGCCCACAGCCGCGTGGCCCGCTCCAATGTGCACCTGCTCACCCTGCTGGGCGCTCGCGTCCGTCTTTGCGCCCCGCGCACCCTGCTGCCGGCGGGCGTCCACAACTGGCCGGCGGAGGTCGTTGCCGACCCGGATGCCGCCGTGCGCGATTCCGACGCCGTCATGTGCCTGCGCCTGCAGCTCGAGCGGCAGCAGGCCGGTCTGCTGCCGGACCTCACGGAATATTCCCGCCGCTACTGCCTGACGCCCGCCCGGCTGGACAAGGCCAGGCCGGATGCGCTGGTGCTCCATCCCGGCCCCATGAACCGCGGGCTGGAGATCGCTGACGCCGTGGCGGACGGTCCGCACAGCCGCGTGCTGGATCAGGTGTCCTCCGGCGTGGCCACCCGCATGGCCGTCCTCTATCTTCTGGCCACCCGCAACGAAGGGGCCGCCGCCCCGCAGCATGGAGACTAATCATGACCCTCTGCATCAAAAATGCCCGTCATCTTGACGCCCCGGTGGACCTGCTCGTCCGGGACGGCCGCGTGCTCACCATGACCCCGGCCGGACACCAGCCCCTGCCGGAAGGTTGTGAGGTCTTCGAGGCCGACGGTCTGCTGCTCATGCCGAGTTTCATCGACGTGCACGCCCATTTCCGGGACCCCGGTTACGAATACAAGGAAGACGTGGTCACCGGCCTTGCCGCCGCCGCTCACGGCGGCTTCGGCGCGGTCATGTGCATGGCCAATACCCGTCCCGTCAACGACACGGCCGCCGTTACCCGCTACATGCTGGAAAAGGCCCGCACCGCCTGGCCCCACGGGCCGCGCCTCTATCCCGTGGCCGCCGCCACCGTGGGGCTTGCCGGGCAGGAGCTGGCTCCGCTCGGAGAACTGAAGGACGCCGGCTGCGTGGCCGTCTCCAATGACGGTTGTCCGGTGAGCAGCGCCGAGATGATGCGCCGCGTCATGGAATACGCCGCCGATCTCGGCATGGTGGTCATGGACCATTGCGAAGACCCGGATCTGGCCCGGGGCTGGGTCATGAACGAAGGCGAACTCAGCGGCGAGCTCGGCGTCAAGGGACAGCCCGCCGCCGGTGAGGCCGTACAAGTGGCCCGTGATGCCATGCTGTCGGAATATCTGGATATCCCCATCCACATCTCTCATGTCTCCTCGGCGCTTTCCGTGGACGTGCTCCGCTGGGCCAGAGCGCGTGGCGTCAAGGTGACGGCCGAGACCTGCCCGCATTATCTCATGCTCGATGAAAGCGCCCTGCGCGGCTACAACGCCAATGCCAAGGTCAGCCCGCCGCTGCGCCGTCCCGAGGACCGGGAGGCCCTGCGCCAGGCCGTACGAGACGGCATCCTCGGCGTGCTCAGCACCGACCACGCCCCTCATGCCCTGCATGAAAAGGAACGCACGCTCGACGAGGCCCCCAAGGGCTTCACCGGCCTCGATCTTGCCCTGCCGCTGACCTGGCGGCTGGTGCGCGAGGGCATCTGGGACGAGGCCCTCCTGCATCAGCGCTGGTGCTACGGCCCGGCCGAAATTTTCGGCCTGCCCTGCAACCGCTTCGAGCCCGGCGATCCGGCGGACTTCTTCCTCTTCGATCCCGAAACGGAATGGACGGTCAGCCCGGAGACCCTGTACTCCAAGAGCGCCAATACGCCCTTCCTCGGAGAGACGATGCGGGGCCGCGTGCGGCACCACTGGTGCGACGGCGTACAGTTGTTTTAGAGCAATCCCACATTGAAAATGTGGATCGCTCTGGTAGTCGCGAGAGCGACTACCCGCAACCGAACACACGGAAAAACCACGCTTTTTCCGTAGTGTGAGGGCAGCGTCAGCATGGAAATTGGACACGATTTCAATGCGAATCCGCTCTAGGGGACTGTTGACGCTCTTCGCTGTTTGTTTGGGGGGAAGGGGAACCCCTCCGCCAAGCCCCCACCCTTCCCAAGCGCGCTTTTATCGGGGAGGACAGCCGCGCGGCCGGAACAGGACTCGGAAGGCCGTACAGAATTTTCGCCGCACAGGCGGCACAACACATAAAGGAGGCCATATGCCCAAACATCTGAAGGACCCCGATCTGTTGCGCCACCAGGCCTACATCAACGGCCAGTGGCAGGATGCCGAAAACGGCGCCACGCTGCCGGTCATCAATCCCGCCACGGGTGAAGATCTGGGCAGCGTGCCGCGCTGTACGGCCAACGACGCCCGCGCCGCCATCGCCGCGGCGGAAGCCGCCTTCGCCGTCTGGCGCAAGGTCCCCCTGCAGGAGCGCGGGGCAAAGCTGCGCCGCTGGGGCGAACTCATCGAGGAACATATCGACGACCTCTGCCGCATCCTGACGCTGGAACAGGGCAAGCCGCTGGCAGAAGCCCGTGGGGAGATCCTGCAGGGCGCCAGCTATTTCCCGTGGTTCGCGGAGGAGATCCGCCGCGCTTACGGCGACGTCGTCCCCGCGCCGCGCGCCGGTGTGCGTCCGCTGACGCAAAAGCAGCCCATCGGCGTGGTGGGCGTCATCACCCCCTGGAACTTCCCCTCCTCCATGCTGCCCCGCAAGGCTGCCCCGGCCATTGCCGCCGGTTGCACACTGGTGGTCAAGCCCGCCAGCGCCACGCCCTACTGCGCGCTGGCTCTGGCCGAACTTTCCCGCCGTGCGGGCATCCCGGCCGGGGTCATCAACGTCCTCACCGGCGACTCCGGCACCATCGGCCGGGAGATCACGCAGAGCCCGGTGGTGCGCAAGCTGAGCTTCACGGGGTCCACCGAAGTGGGCAAGCAGCTCGCCGCGGACTGCGCCCCCACCCTCAAGCGCCTTTCGCTGGAACTGGGCGGCAACGCGCCCTTCATCGTCTTTGACGACGCTCAGCTGGACGCCGCCGTGGCCGGCGCTGTGGGCAGCAAGTTCCGCAATGCGGGCCAGACCTGCATCTGCGCCAATCGCTTTCTGGTGCAACGCGGCATCCATGACGCCTTCGTGCGGGGCCTCAAGGAAAAGGTGGACGCCTTCCGCGTGGGGAACGGTCTGGACGCGGGCGTGACCATCGGTCCCCTGATCAATGAGGAAGCCGTCCGCCGCGTGGACGGACTGGTACAGGACGCCCTGAGCAAGGGGGCCACCCTGCTGGCCGGCGGCAAGCCGCACAGCATGGGCCCGCGCTTCTACGAGCCGACCCTGCTCACCGGTCTGACCCGTGAGATGCGCATCTTCCGGGAAGAGATCTTCGGCCCCGTGGCCGCCATCATGCCCTTCGACACCGAAGAGGAAGCGGTCTCTCTGGCCAACGATACCTGCTTCGGTCTGGCCTCCTACCTCTTCTCGCGCGATCTGGGGCGCATCTGGCGCGTGTCCGAGGCCCTGCAGTACGGCATGGTCGGCATCAACGACGTGACCCTTGCCGCCGCGGAAACGCCCTTCGGCGGCGTGAAATTCAGCGGCATGGGCCGCGAAGGCAGCCGCGAGGGCCTCAACGACTACATGGAGACCCACCTCTTCCTCATGGGCGGCATCGACAACTAGAGCGTTTTGCCCTTGAGGTTGGGAACGGGAAGCGTCCCAAACTGAAAATGCTCTAACGAACAGGATACTTGCGCCCGGACGGGGGAGCACCCCGCGTTCCCCGTCCGGGCGGATCTTCCGGCCAACATCCAGCCCGGCCGCCTGCCCCGGCTCCGTCGCCGCAGTGGAGCATGTTGCCTTTGAAAAAGGCAACATCCGAGGCGGCAGTACAGCGCCGCCCGGCCCAAGCCAAGCGGAATGGCCGCGTTTTTTTTCCACGCAACGACAGGTCGTATGGTTTGGAGCGGGGAGCGTTCCAAGCTGAAGATGCTCGAAAGGGATGCGCCCGCGTCCGCCGCGGGGCGTATCGTTCGTGGACAGCCACGGGCACGACGGCCGTCACTTTTCCCGCAGGGAGGTCTCATGCTTATCCGTCAGCCGGTGGTCGCCGGCCGCTTTTATCCCGATGCTCCGGAGGATCTGCGGCAGGAAGTGCGGCACTTCCTGGACGCCGGGGCACATGCCCTGCCCGCCCCTCGCCACACCGCGCCCGTCGCCCTCATGCTGCCGCACGCCGGACACGTTTTCTGCGGGCATGTCATCGGCGCAACGCTGGCGGGTATGCGGCTGCCGCGTACCCTCATCCTCCTGTGCCCCAACCATACGGGCTTGGGGCGTCCCCTGTCCGTCTGGCCGGACGGCGCCTGGCTCACGCCGCTGGGTCCGGTCACCGTGGATACCGGTCTGGCCGCCGCGCTCTGCGAGGGGCCGACCGTCTTTGAAGCCGATACCCACGCCCATCTGCGCGAACACGCGCTGGAGGTCATCCTGCCCTTCCTGCAGGCGCACCAGCCGGAACCCTTCCGCATCGTGCCGATCTGTGTGGGGATACGGCAGCGGGACGTGCTCCATCAGGCCGGGCGCGATCTGGCCCGCCTGCTTGCCGGGCGTCTGCTGCCGAACGCCTCCGGGAGTGCGGAGGGGGACATGCCGCAGGTCGCCCTTGTGGTGAGTTCGGACATGAACCACTACGAGGATCAGCACCGCACCCTGCAAAAGGACGAGATGGCCCTGCGCCATGCCCTTGCCTGCGACGCCGACGGCCTGCTGCACGTCACGCAGCGGGAGGGGATCAGCATGTGCGGCGCGGCCCCGCTGGCGCTGGCGCTCTATGCCCTGCGCCAGCTGACGGGCAAGACGCCGCCGCTGGCGGAACAGACGCTGCACGATACGTCCGGCAGCATTTCCGGCGACATGGCCCATGTGGTGGGCTATGCCGGGCTGCGTTTCTTCCTGCCCTGAAAAAAAGACGGGGGAAACGTCTACGTCTCCCCCGTCCCGATCCCTTTGCGGCGGCGTGCCTCCGCGCCGTCCGCCGAAAGGAGGCTTCCCTACAGATATGGGTCGGGCTGCGAAAGGTAGTTCTGCACAAAATCCGTCACGCCGTCCTCAAGGCTGGTCATCTTGAGGGGGCAGCCCACCTTGTCCAGCCAGTTCATGTCCGCCTGCGTGAAATTCTGATATTTGCCGTGCAGCATACGCGGCATGTCCACATAGGTGATGCGGCAGGAGCGCTGCATGGCGCTGAAGACCGCCCGGCCCAGATCGTTGAAGCTGCGGGCGCGCCCGGTGCCCACATTGTGGATGCCGTTGACGTTGCGGTTTTCCAGCAGCCAGCTCATGAGCGCCGTACAGTCCTTGACGTAGACGAAGTCCCGTTTCTGTTCGCCGTCGGATATCTCCGGGCTGGTGGAGCGGAAAAGCTCCAGATCGCCGTGCTTGGTGATCTGCTTGTACGCCTTGCAGACGACGCTGCGCATCTCGCCCTTGTGGTATTCGTTGGGGCCGTAGACATTGAAGAACTTGAGGCTCGCCACCTCCTTGTCCAGCCCGTGCCGCACCAGCCAGAGATCGAGGAGGTGCTTGGAATAGGCGTAGAGGTTGAGCGGCCGCAGTTTCGGCAGCAGGTCGGGATCGTCGCTGAAGCCCAGCGAACCGTCGCCGTAGGTGGCGGCGGAACTGGCCTGGATGAAGCGGGCCCCCTTGTCCAGCGCATAACGGCAGATGTCCCGGCTGAACTGGAAGTTGTTCTCCATGAGGAAGTCGCCGTCCGCCTCCGTGGTGTCTGAGCAGGCCCCAAGGTGGATGATGGCCTCCACCTTCCACGGCAGGGCGTCGCGCTGGAGAAGATCGCGGAAGCGCTCCCGGTGGATGTAGTCGGCGTAGGTCAGCTTGACCAGATTGCGCCATTTGTCGTCCGTGCCCAGATGATCCACCAGCACCACGTCGTCGATGCCCTGCTGATTGAGCTGCCACAGCATGGCGCTGCCGATGAAGCCCGCGCCCCCGGTAATGATGTACATGCCAAACCTCCTCATGCGCCGTGGCGCGTTCTCTTGCTGGGGGATACTAGCCGCTTGCCCTGCCCGGCGCAAGCTCCGGACGCTGGAAATCCGTCCGGCGGGCTGGACAGCGCGGAACAAGTCTGCGATTATGCGCGGGCCCGATGGCCGTCTGTGGCGCATCGGCCTCCCTCATGGTCCGGTTTCCGGCGGCAGCCGTCACCGGCCCGGGGCCTTTCGTTTCTCAGGCGCGTCCCGGCTCTGCCGCCGGGTCTGCCGCCAGCCAACAGCGCCTGCGGGCGCTCGTCTCAAGCTTGAGGATGAACATGCTCGAAATACGAGATCTGCATGTTTCGGTGCACGGCACGCCCGTCCTGCGAGGCATCGACCTGACCATCGAATCCGGCGAAACCTTTATCCTGTTCGGCCCCAACGGCTCGGGAAAGACCACTCTGCTCATGACGCTCATGGGCTTTTCCGGCTACGAAGTCACGCGGGGCAGCATCATCTTTGACGGCAAGGACATCACCCATGCGCCCATGCATGAGCGGGCGCGTCTGGGCATCGGCATGTCCTTCCAGCGGCCGCCCACCATCCACGGCCTGCCCACCCGCCGCATGGTGGAGCTTTGCGGTCGCGGACGGGACATGGACATCACGGCCATGGCCAAGCGCGTCCACTTCGATACCTTCCTCGACCGCGACGTCAACGCGGGCTTTTCCGGCGGCGAGATCAAGCGCTCCGAGCTGCTCCAGCTCATGGCCCAGCAGCCGCGCCTCCTGCTCTTCGACGAGCCGGAGTCCGGCGTGGACCTCGAGAACATGGCCCTGGTCGGCCATACCGTCCGGGAGCTGCTGGACGGCGTGCCCGCCTGCTGTAGCGCCACCCTGCGCGAGCGCAGCCGCAACCGCACCACCAGCGGGCTCATCATCACCCACACCGGCCACATCCTGGAGTACGTCAATGCCGACCGGGGGCAGGTCATGTATCACGGCAAGCTCTGCTGTGAGGCCCGGCCGCGCGTCATCCTCGACCACATCGCCAATCACGGCTATCAGGAATGCCTGCGCTGCCTGGCCGGAGACAGCTACGGCAAGATCATGGAGGCCCCGCTGGTATGAGCACAGTCGATCTTTCCCGTTTCAACTTCTCCGGCGGCGAACATGCCGCCCCCATCCAGGATCTGACCGCTCTGCCCGCACAGGACCGCGAGCGCCTCGTCCTCGCGGGCATCGACGTGCAGGACAAGCACGTCAGCGGCACCTTCATGCAGCTCAACCATGCGGACGTGCACTGCGGCACGCGCCATGAGGGCCTCGAACTCATGGACATCCGCGCCGCGCTCGCCAAGTATGACGGTCTGCCCCAGCACTACTGGCGGCTGCTCGATCCCGAGAAGGACGAATTCACCCGCCTCACCCGCGAGCACTGCAACGGCGGCTACTTCATGCGTGTGGCCAAGGGCGTCAAGCTCACCGAGCCTGTGCAGTCCTGCATGTTCATCAAGGGACACGGCGCGGGCCAGAGCATCCACAATATCGTCATCGTGGAAGAAGGCGCGGAGCTGCACGTGCTGGGCGGCTGCGCCACCGCCCATGACGCGGAGCATTCCGCACACCTCGGCATCACGGAGTATTATGTGGAGAAGGGCGGCAAGCTGACCTTCACCATGATCCACAACTGGGGCGAAAGCACCACCGTGCGGCCGCGTTCCGCCGGGCGCGTGGAAGCGGGGGGCGTTTTCCAGAACAATTACATCCTGCTCAAGCCCGTGGGGGACCTGCAGATGTATCCCGGCATCACGCTGGCCGGTGAAGGCGCGGTGGCCCGCTTCGACTCGGTCATCGTGGCCCCGGAAGGCTCCCATGTGGACAGCGGCAACCGCATCGAACTCAATGCGCCCCACACGCGCGGCGAGATCATCTCCCGCGCGGTGACCACGGGCGGCACCATCATCAACCGCGGTTTCATCGGCGCGGGAGCCACGCCCGTCAAGGGGCACCTGGAATGCAAGGGCCTCATCCTCGGCAACGGACGTATGCACGCCATCCCGGAACTGGACAGCAATCAGGACGGCGTGGAGCTCTCCCACGAGGCGGCTGTGGGCAAGATCGCCCAGGAAGAGATCGAGTATCTCATGGCGCGCGGTCTGGATGAGGACGAGGCGGCGGCCACCATCGTGCGCGGCTTCCTCAATGTGAACATCATGGGCCTGCCGGCGCCCCTCAGGAAGGCCATGGATGACCAGATCCGCCTGCTGCAGTGCGGCAACGCCATGTAGCGCGGCATTACGCGCTTGACCCGCGGCCCTGCTTGCGGCTATAGTGCGCGTCTCGGGCCTATAGCTCAGTTGGTAGAGCCTCCGGCTCATAACCGGCAGGTCCCAGGTTCGAAGCCTGGTGGGCCCACCATGCAAGGAAGCGGCAGTCGTCACCTCTGACGGCTGCCGTCTTTTTCATCCCTGTCAGGGGAGCGAGCCTCCCCGATCCGCATACAAGAAAAGGGGGGATTTTCCCCCCTTTCCGAAACCGGCGGTCCCAGACCGCGTCTCGTCATGACCGGCACGTGCTTGGGGCCGGTCACAGGCCGGGAGTCTCAATCGTCCTCCCTTTCCCCCATCCACCTTTCGAGCGCGTCAATGATCTTGCGGGCCTGATCGGCACTGGAGATGGTGAACTTGGACTGCATACGATACTCTCCGCCGACTTTCTTGTAACGGCGGATAGTGTACTTGTCCGGGCCGAAGTCGTCCACCTGCGGCCGCCACTCCTGATAGCGAAAGAGGATGGTCGTCCATGCCCCCTTGCTCAGGATCACCTTATCCAGTTCCTTGAGGACGGTCTTGCCGTCTTCTTCATACTGAACGGTCAATTCATCGATAGATTCGTTCAAAGTCATACTCCCCGTCAGGCGGCATCATCCGCGCGCAGGTTGAGGATTCAGATCCCGGCGTAATTGGCCAGGACGCCCTTGACCGTCTCCGGCAGTTCGGGACGCTCAAGCTGCATCTCGGCCGGAGTGGGACCATAGTCCTGACGCAGCTCCTTGGCCGAAGCCGTCATGGCCATGAAATTCTCAGACATGGTCAGCTCCTGCCCGTTCCCGAGCTTGCGCCCCAAAAAGCTCAGCACGACCTGATTGGCATCCATTACCGGTATGGACAGTTCAGGAATAGCCATAATCCCCTCCTTTTTTTCTCCTCTATAGCCTTTTCGCGAATGGTCTGCAAGCAAGGGAAATCCCGGGGGATCAGTGCCGCCGCTGGGCCTCCAGCAGCATGAGGGCGTACCGTTCCACCGGGGCATAGTCATCCCGCAGGGGCGGGACGCTCGGATCGGGCTCCACTTCCATACGGGCGGACAGCAGGGCCGCCATTTCGGGCGAGGGAGCGGCGTGCGCGTCCCGCCAGTCCGACGAACGCGCCTCCGGGAAAGCCAGCAGCATGAGGTTCTGCAGGATCTCCGGCCGGTAGGGATTGCCCACGCCGAACACATGCACTTCGGCAAAGGCCGTGCGCAGCGCCTTGTAGATGCTCTGGAACAGGGCCGCGTCCCTGCCCTGTGCCGCGCCGATGACGTTCATGATCAATGCCCCTCCCGGCGCCACAGCAGCCCGCATACGGGCCGCCGCTTCGCACGTTCCCATATGGAAGGGGACGGAATAACAGGAATTGAAGACATCCACAAAGACCAGATCGTACTGTTCCCGCTGCCGTTCCAGAAAGGCGCGGGCATCGGCATGGACGATGCGCAGACGCGGGTCGTCCACAGGCAGGGCGAAGTAGTCGCGGGCGACCTGCGTCATGGCCGGATCAAGTTCCACCACCGTACACTGCAGCCCGTCGCCCGTCAGACCCGACCGGCCGGACAGCAGCCACTTGGGCACGGAATAGCCGCCGCCACCCAGCATGAGGACGCGGCGCGCCCGCGGCACGACCAGCGCGCCCAACGCATAGTAGCGAGTATACGGCGCGTACAGCTCGGCCGGATCATCCCGGTACATGCCCGACTGATGGAACCCGGGGTCTGTGGCCACCAGACGCACGGGACGCACGCCGTCCTCGCCGTCCATGACGCGGATGCTGTTGTAAGGGCTTTCCACCAGCCGCCACGGGGCCTGCTGCGCCCGGCCGGTGCTCCAGAGAGCCAGCGCCGCCAGCAGGAGGAGCAGCAACAGACGCTTCCACGGGCGCGTCCAGTCCGCCAACAGGGAGAGCGCCCCCATTCCCAGCGCCACCCCCCAGAGGATCACGCTGCCCGGCCACCAGGAAATGAGGATGAAGCCCCCCAGGAAGGTCCCCGCGATGCTGCCCGCTGTGGACAGCGCATAGAGCCGCCCCACCGTCGCTCCGGCCGTTTCCAGCGTGGCCATGCGCAAGCGGATGATATAGGGGCTCACCATGCCGAGACACAGGCCGGGCAGGGCGAACACCCCCAGCGCGGCGACCACGGCGGCCCACTGGAGACTATGGATACGGCTGCCGGCGACCTCGCCCACCGTCTGATGGAAAAGGGCCGTCAGGGCGCAGCTCACGGCGCAGCAGGCCAGCAGACCGGCCAGCGTCCGCCGGGAGAGACGCCTGTCCGCCAGCCGTCCGCCCAGATAGCCCCCCACGGCCAGACAGGCCAGCACCACGCCGATGAGGCTCGTCCAGACCACGGCCGACGTGCCCACATGGGGCGCCAGCACGCGGGCGCCCACCATCTCCAGCACCATGACCAGCGCGCCGGAACAGAAAATGACGATCTCAAGCATGGCTGCCCTCCTCTTCCCGCCGCGCTCCGGCGCCTTCGCCGCCGCCCGGACGCCGACAGCCGAAAAAGTCGCGTAAGACGGCGGCGCAGTCCGCCGAACAGATGCCGCCCATATGCCATACACGATGGTTGAAGAACGGCGCGTCCAGCAGCTCCGCACAGGAGGACACCGCCCCGGCCAGATGGTCGGCCGCCCCGTAGACCACTCCGGCCAGCCGGGCATGGACCAGCGCGGCGGCGCACATGGCGCAGGGTTCCAGCGTCACCACCAGCACGCAGCCGCCCAGCCGATAGTTGCCCAGCGCGGCCCCTGCCTGCCGCAGGGCCAGCACTTCCGCATGGGCCGTGGGGTCATGCCGCCTGAGAGGCGCATTATGGACTTCGGCCAGCAGTCGCCCGTCGGGCGCGGCCAGCACCGCCCCCACGGGGACCTCTCCCGCGGCCGCCGCCGATCGCGCCTGCCGCAAGGCCCGTTCCATGAGCGACTCCCACGTCCAGCCGGACGGCGGACCGGGCCGGGGACCAAGACAGGGCATGGGCCTCGGATCGAGACCGGAGGCCCATGCCGCATCACGTTCTAGAGGATGACGATCTTGCACAGATGCTCAACGACTTCTTCCGGCGTGTCGCAGACGGTCACCAGTCTGTCCACCTCCTCGGCCTTGATGTAGCCGCCCTCGGTCATGGAGCCGCGCAACCAGTCCAGCAGGCCGCCCCAGTACTTCCCGTCATAGAGGATCATGGGGAAGGGCCGGATGCGCCCGGTCTGGGCCAGCACGAAGGCTTCGGAAAGTTCGTCGATGGTGCCCATGCCGCCGGGCATGACCACATAGGCCATGGCGTACTTCACGAACATGAGCTTGCGGATGAAGAAATAATTGAAATTGCAGCGCGTCTTCACATAGGCGTTGCAGCCCTGCTCGTGCGGCAGTTCGATATGCAGGCCCACGGATTCCCCGCCCGCCTCGCTGGCGCCCTTGTTGGCCGCCTCCATGATGCCCGGCCCGCCGCCGGTGATGATGCCGAAGCCTTTCTTGACCAGCATGGCGGCGATCTGTTCCGCATCCTTGTAGACTTGCATATCCGGCGTGGCGCGAGCCGAACCGAAGATGGAGATGCAGTTCATGGAAAGATGGTTGAGCTTGTCCAGCGCCTCCACCATCTCGGCCATGATGCGGAAGGTCCGCCAGGATTCCGACGTGACGGAGGTCATGTCGTCCAGGATATTCTGTCGCACTTCAGGCATGAGGTTCTCCTTTGTCCGGCGGTATGGACGCGCCGGGTTTGCGGACAGTATACGTCGCAAGCGCCGTTGCGTCAAAGCGGCATTTTTTGCCGAGCCTTGCGCTTGCGGCGGAAGCGGGGCATAGTAAGAAATGACTTCATGCGGCGGCGAGCCGCCGTGTCCATCCTTACCAAGGAGCTCTTCATGAAGGTACAATTTCTGGGGGCGGCGCAGACCGTCACCGGTTCCTGCTATGTCATCGAGGCTTGCGGCAAGCGCTTCTGCGTGGACTGCGGTATGCATCAGGGCAACAAGGCCATCGAGGAACGCAACCGGGACGCTTCGGTCTACCGCCCCGAAGCGCTGGACTTCATCCTCGTGACACATGCCCACATCGACCACTCGGGCCTTTTGCCGCTCATGGTCAAGGAGGGCTACGCAAAACCCATCTATTGCACCCGCGCCACCGGCGAACTGCTGGAACTCATGCTGCAGGACAGCGCCCACATCCAGGAGATGGAAGCCCAGTGGGAAGCCAAGAAATTCAGCCGTCGCGGACTCAGCAATCCGCCGGAGGCCCTCTACACCACCGAGGACGCCCTCAAGACCAACGAGCTCCTGCATACCGTGGAGTATCACAGCGAATTCGAGCCCGCCCCCGGCATCAAGGTCACCTACTATGACGCCGGGCACATCCTCGGCTCCGGCACCCTGCGCATCGAGGCCCACGAGGACGGCAAGACCACGAGTCTCATCTTCTCCGGGGATATCGGCCGCCCGCAGGCGCTCATCGTGCGTGACCCCGAAACGCCGCCCCAGGCCGACTACATCTTCATGGAATCGACCTACGGCGACCGCAACCACAAGAACGAGAGCACCAGCGATGCGGAACTGGCCGACGCCATCGCCTACAGCTACGGCAAGGGCGAAAAGGTCATCATCCCCGCCTTTGCCGTGGAACGGACGCAGGAGATCCTCTATTGCCTGCATGTGCTCCGCACCCAGGGCAAACTGCCCGACGACATGCCGGTCTTCGTGGACAGCCCGCTGGCCATCCGCGCCACCGAGGTCTTCAAACGCAACCGCGATCTTTTCGACGAGGACGCCACCCGCCTGCTGAGCAAGGGCGAGGACCCCTTCGAGCTGCCCAATCTGCGGTATACGCTCAACGTGGCGGAATCCCAGGCCATCAATGATTACAAGGGCCCGGCCGTGGTCATCTCCGCCAGCGGCATGTGCAACGCCGGACGCATCAAGCATCACCTCAAGCACAACATCTGGCGGCCGGGCGCGAGCATCGTTTTCGTGGGCTATCAGGCCGTGGGCACGCCGGGCCGCAAGATCGTGGACAAGGCCAAGACCATCACCCTCTTCGGAGAGGACATGGAAGTGGCGGCCCGCATCTACACCATCGGCGGCTTTTCCGCCCATGCCGGACAGTCCCAGCTGCTGGACTGGCTCAAGCCGCTGGCGGCGCAGGGCAGTCAGGTCGTGCTGGTGCACGGCGAAGAAAAGGCGCAGAGCATCCTTGCCGGTCTCATCAAGGATCAGTTCGGCATCACGCCGCTCATCCCCGCCTACCTCGAAGAGATGATGCTGGAAGGCAGCGAGGTGCGCCAGACCGTGCTGCACGAGGCCAAGGCCCATCCCCGGGTGGACTGGGACTTCCTCACCAGCGAGGTGGAACGCAAGTGGGGCATGTTCAAGGACCGGCTGGCCGATCTGGAACAGCGGCCGTGGGTGGAACAGACCGACCTGCAGGACGCGCTGGAAAAGATGGACTACGCCCTCACGCGCCTTATCTCGCGCATGTAGGCAAACGCCAAATGTACGCGGCCGCGCGGGAGGCGGCCCCGTTCCCCCACGGGACGGACCGCCCTCCCGTCTGCCGTTTGGACCGGTCACTAGAGCATTTTCAGTTTGAAACGCTTTGCGTTTCAAACCATACGGCCTGGCGTTTCGCGGAAAAAACGCGGTTTTTCCGCTCACTTTTGGCCGGGCGGCGCTGTGCCGCCGCCTCGCATTTCGCCTTTTTCAAAGGCAAAATGCTCTATCCATGCCGCCTCCATCGTGCGGCGCACAAACAGCATCCCCTCGGAGCAGGATCCTTCACCATGCGAATCATTGCCGGAACCCTGGGCGGACGCCGCCTGAAAACCGTGGAAGGCGAAGGCTACCGCCCGGCCATGGGCAAGACGCGCGAGGCGCTTTTTTCCATGCTGGAAGCGCGCGGCCTCGTCTGGGACGGTCTGCGCGTGCTGGACCTTTTTGCCGGCAGCGGCAGCCTGGCCTTTGAAAGCCTGAGCCGCGGCGCGCAGGAGGCCCTGCTGGTGGAGCAGTCCGCCGTCGCCGTCCGCTGCCTTGTCCGCAACATCGAAGAGCTCGGCCTTGGCGAACGCGCCCGCCTCGTGAAGGAAGATGTGCGCAAGGCCCTGTTGCGGCCGCCGCGCTTCCCCTTCGGTCTGGTGTTCCTGGACCCTCCCTACCACAAGAACCTGTGCAACATGGCGCTGACCGGCCTGATGGAACGCGGCTGGCTGACGCCCGAGGCCTTCGTTACCGCCGAAGTGGAGCTGGATGCCGAGGTCAGGACGCCTGACGGGCTGGAACTGCTGACGGAACGCCACTTCGGCCAGACCCGTATCCTCATCTGGACAAACGCATGAAGATCGCCCTCTATCCCGGAACCTTCGATCCCCTGACCAACGGTCACATGGGACTCATCCGTCGCGGCCTGGAAGTCTTTGATCAGATCATCGTCGCCGTGGCCGATAATACGCCCAAGAGACCGCTCTTTTCGCAGGAAGAGCGCGTGGAGATGGCCCGTGAGGCCCTTGCCGACGAGGAAAGGGTCCTTGTGGAGCCCTTTTCCGGCCTTACGGTGGAATACGCCTTCCGACGCGGGGCCTGCGCCATCCTGCGGGGCCTGCGGGCGGTCAGCGATTTCGAGTACGAGTTCCAGCTCGCGCTCATGAATCGCCGCCTGCAACGGCACATCCAGACGGTCTTCCTCATGACGGATTACCAGTGGCTGTTCATCAGCTCCACCATCGTCAAGGCCGCCGCCAGCCACGGGGCGGACATCCAGGGGCTCGTACCGGAAAACGTCCGCCTGCGCCTTGAGGAAAAGAGCGCCCGCGGCGAGGTGCGGCAGGGGACGCCCTGCCTTTCCGCCCCCTTTGGCGGTTTCCGCCTGCCGGACAAGGCATGAGCGCGCCCCTGCCCGTCATCTGTCTTGCCGGACCCACGGGCTGCGGCAAGACGGCGGCCGCCATCGAGCTGGCCCACGCTCTGGATGCGGAGATCGTCAACGCCGACTCCCGACAGGTCTATGCCGACTTCCCGTGCATCACCGCCCAGCCCTCGGCGGAGGAGCGCGCGGCCTGTCCGCACCATCTGTACGGCTTCCTTGCCACGGATGCCAGGATCAGCGCCGGACGCTGGGCCGAGATGGCCGCCGAGACCGTACGTCGTCTGCGCGACAGCGGCAAACGCGCCCTGCTGGTGGGCGGCACGGGGCTGTATTTCCAGACCCTGCTGCGCGGCATCGCGGACATCCCGCCCGTCGCGCCGGAGATCAGCGCCCGCTGGACGGAACGCCTTGCCGCGGAAGGGCCAGAGCGCCTGCATGAGGAGCTGGGCCGCCGTGACCCGTCTTACGCGGCCCGCATCCATCCCCATGACCGGCAACGCATCGTGCGGGCCCTCGAGGTGCTGGACGCCACGGGGAGACCATTCAGCTGGTGGCATGAACACGCCATGAGCGCCCCCCTCTGCGCCGGTCCCCTGTTCTATCTGGCTCCCACACTGGATTGGCTGGAGCCGCGCCTTGCCCGCCGCATCGACCAGATGCTGGCCGAAGGCGCACTGGAGGAGGCCCGCGCCGCCCGCCGCCGCAATGACGATCCCGCCGCCCCCGGCTGGTCCGGCATCGGCTGCGCCGAAGTGCTCGCCCATCTGCGCGGCGAGCTGTCGCTTGAGGACTGCCGCGCCCTCTGGCTGCGTCATACGCGCGCCTATGCCAAGCGTCAGCTCACCTGGTTCCGCGGACGGCGGGAGGCCGTCGCCGTGCCTCCCGGCGAGACGGCGACCCTCCTGCGCCGTGTGCGGGACGCCCTTGCCTGACGGACTTGCCGACACAGTTCCGCATGTCGTCCTCTCTCTTGCCTTGACGCCCTCGCTGCCTGCGCGTACCCTAGTCATGCGTTATGCCGTAACACGCGTGACGCAGCGGCCCCGGGCAAAGCATCCGCCCGTCTTTTGCCTCCGATCGCGGCGGCGAAATGGCTTTCCTTCCGCCGATGCGGCAGATCCGGGAGCAACCCATATCGCAAGGTCGTCGTCGAATATGCTGACACCCGGCACGGCCACAAGGAAACGCTTATGAGGCACACCCTTTTCTCCCTGACAGGTCTGCTGCTCCTGCTGAGCTTCACCTGTCTCCCGCCTGCCGGAGCGCAGGCGGCCGCCGTCGATGAGCTGGAAGCGACGGACAGCGGCGCACCAACGGCCATCATGATGCTGCCCAACGGCGACAAGAAGGCCGTAGGCAGCATGAAGCCCGTGGTCTTCAATCACCTGATCCACGAACGCAAGATCGAGGACTGCACCGTCTGTCATCATACGGGCGACCCGCAGAAATGCAGCGACTGCCATACTCTCAAGGGCTCGGAGGCGGGCAAGTACATCACGCTCGAGCGCGCCATGCACGCCACCGATATCGCGCCCCGTACCGACGGTCCCACGCCGCAAAGCTGCGTGAGCTGTCATGAACAGCAGCTCAAGCGGCGGGAATGCGCGGGCTGTCACAGCATCGCCAAGCCCGCCCGCGATGACCGCTGGTGCGGCGTCTGCCACAGCGTGACGCCCTCCATGAGCGCACAGCAGCTGCGACAGGCGGCATCCGGGACCCTGCCGGACGACGAGCGGGACGAACTGGCAGCCCGCACCGTCCTGGAAAAGCGGTACGCCACCCCGCTGCGTCCGGAACTGCTGCCCAGCCGTATCAGCCTCGACAGCCTGTCCGACAAGTTCGGCCCCAACTATTTCAATCACCGGCGGCATGTGGCCTCGCTCATGCGCCGTATCCAGGACGACAAGCTGGCCGCCGCCTTCCACAAGGATCCGGCCTCTCTTTGCACGGCCTGTCATCACAACAGCCCGGCATCGGCCACCCCGCCGTCCTGCGCCAACTGTCACGCCGCGCGCATCGATCCGGCCGATCCCGGTACCCCCACCCTCAAGGCCGCCTATCACCTGCAGTGCATGGGCTGCCATGACGGCATGAAGGTCGCCCGGCCGCTCAAGACATCCTGCGCCAGCTGCCACAAGCCGCGTACCCAAGAAGGGCAATAGGAGGACGTACGCATGAACCGCAGAAAATTCCTTGCCCTGCTGGGAACGGCCGGCGTCGGCGGCGCTCTGGCCGCGCCGGGCATGGCCGCGGCCAAGGCCCATGTCTTTCCGGGCTATGAGAACAGCTACGGCGTCCTGCATGACGTGACGCGCTGCATCGGCTGCCGCCAGTGCGAAGAGGCCTGCAATGCCGTCAACTCGCTGCCCCAGCCCAGGGAGCCCTTTGACGATCTTGACGTGCTGGGCGTCCGTCGGCGGACCTCGGCGTATCAGTGGACGGTCGTCAATCAGTACACCATCGACGACAAGCCCTATTTCCGCAAGCTGCAGTGCTTCCACTGCAACGAACCCGCTTGCGCCTCGGCCTGCTTTGCCAAGTGTTTCACCAAGAATCCCGACGGCAGCGTCACCTATAACGGCGAACAGTGCGTCGGCTGCCGCTATTGCATGATCGCCTGTCCCTTCTACATCCCAGGATTCCAGTACGACGAGCCGTTCGATCCGCTGGTGCAGAAGTGCACCTTCTGCAAGCCTCGCCTTGACAAGGGGCAGCTGCCCGGCTGTGTGGAAGCCTGCCCCATGGACGCCCTGACCTTCGGCCGCCGCAGCGACCTCATCCGTCTGGCACGGAAACGCATCGAGGAGAATCCCGGCCGCTACACGGATTACATCTATGGCGAATGGGATGCCGGGGGCACGGCCTGGATGGTGCTCGCGCCTGCCTCGAAGGAGACCGTCGGCAAGTCCGACGTGGGCCCGGCCGGTGCCACGGAGGTGATGCACGCCATCGGGCTGGATACGCACCTCGGCTCGCAGCCCATGGGCGAGCTGACGTACGGCGCGCTGGGGACGGTGCCGCTCATCGTCGCTTTCTGGCCCATCCTCTTCGGCGGGCTCTACGGCATCAGCAAGAGCCGCGAAGCCCGCAACGAAATGCGCAACAAGATCATGCGTGCCGCCGTGCGGCAGGATATGGCCGCCGCCATGGATGACGCCGTACGCCGCATCGAACGCCAGCAGGGCCCCGAAGCCGCTGAAGTGGCCCGCCAGGCCCTCGAAGACGCCGTGGAAGAACGCCGCCAGGCCGCGCTGGACGCCAGCCGCTTTGCCCGCAAGGAGGATCACTAATGGCCGAACATTACGACATCCCCATGCCCACGCGGGATCAGATGCTCAATCTGACCCCGTTCTTCCGGCTGACTCCGGGGAACATCATCACCTACATCATCCTTGCCGTGGGGCTGGTGGTGACGGTCATGCGCTTCACTCTGGGCATCGGCGCGGTCTCCAACCTTGACGACAACTACCCGTGGGGCATCTGGATCGGTTTCGACCTGCTCTGCGGCGTGGCGCTGGCCGCGGGCGGCTATTTCACCACGGTCGCATGCTATGTGCTCGGACTCAAACGCTTCCACTCGGCCGTGCGTCCGGCGGTCACCACGGCCTTTCTGGGCTATTTCTTCGTGGTGGTGGCCCTGCATTACGACCTTGGCCACCCCCTGCGCCTGCCCTATGCCTTCTTCTATCCCGGCACGACCTCCGTGCTCTTTGAAGTGGGCTTGTGCGTGGCCACCTATGTGACGGTGCTCTTCTGCGAGTTCTCCGTCATGCCCATCGAATGGCTGGCCCACCGCTTCCCCATCCTGCGGATCTTCCACAAGCTCATCACCAAGACCGTCATCCTGCTGACCATCTTCGGGGTGACGCTCTCCACCCTGCACCAGTCCTCGCTGGGCTCGCTCTTCCTCATCGCGCCCGGCAAGCTGCATCCGCTCTGGTACTCGCCCTTCATGCCCATGTTCTTCTTCGTCAGCTCCATGGCTGCCGGGGCGTCCATGGTCATTTTTGAAGGTATGCTGACCCACAAGGGCCTGCAATTCTACATGGACACCAACCATGCCAAGGATTCCAAGCTCGTCACGCTGAGCTTCAGCCGGGCAGCCTCCTTCATCCTCATGGGCTATTTCATGCTCAAGCTCATCGACATGATCGTCCAGAACAACATGGGCTATCTCTTCTCGGGCTACGGCGTGCTCTGGCTGGTGGAGATGTTCGGTTTCGTCCTGCTGCCCGCCCTCATCTATGCCAAGGGCGCCCGCGACGGCAACGAACACATCTGCCAGATCGGCTCCATCATCACGGTGCTGGGCATCATCTTCAACCGTTTCAACGTGAGCATCATCGCCTTCAACTGGCATCTGCCCGCCGCGGAACGCTACTTCCCGAGCTGGCATGAGATCACGGTCTCGGTCTTCATCGTCACTCTGATCATCACGGTCTACCGCTTCATCGTCTACCACATGCCGGTGCTGTACGAACATCCGAACTTCCGGCACCACGGCTAGGGGGCTCTATGGAATATCAGACCTTCTACCAATACTTCCTCCAGACCAAGGAATGGGCCTACCTGCTCATGTTCGTGACCCTGCCCTTGTACGTCCTGTTCTGGAACCTCGTCCTCTACCGCCCCGGCGACGGCGACCGGCGGCGGAGGAAGAAGTAGCACCCATTCCGGAGGGCGCGGCCGTCCGCGCCCTCCTTTGCTGGGAGGACATGCCATGTGCCTTGCCATTCCGGCCCAGATAGTCGAACTGCAGGATGCGGGTATGGCCCGCGTCCGGGTCGGCTCCAGTGAGACCTATCTCACGGCCTCCATGATGCTGCTGCCCGAAGAACCACGGGTGGGAGACTACGTCATCGTCCATGCGGGCTTTGCCCTGCATTCCCTGACGCCCGAAGAGGCGCAAGAGAACCTCCGCGCCCTGCGCGAACTGGTGGAAGCCGACGAGGGCCGCCCAGCTCCGTTCTAGGGTCAGGACTCATTACGCTTTTTTTGAGGGAGAAGAACCCCCTTTGCTTTGCTGTCGATGCCCGTAAGGCTCCTTTGTCGCCTAACAGGCACGGCCTGCGGCCGCCTTTCGGTCGCCGCCTGCGTTGTGGGTGTTGTAGGTGTTCCCCAAGCCCCTCATCCCTTGCCCAGCGCGCTTTTGCAAAGAGAAGATAAGATATATATGAGGCAGCGCCGCCCGACCCAAAGTGTACGGAAACACCTCGTTTTTTTTCGCGAAACGCCAAGCTGTGTGGTCTGAAACGCAACGCGTTTCAAACCGAAAAGGCTCCAGGGCCTGTTAACACAAATTTTTCAAACAATTTCAACAGACAAGCCAAACAGACTGTATACACGCCGCTTGCTTTTGGGGCGAGAGTGTCTCGTGCCTCTGCCTGTTCCCCCGGTAAAAGCGCGCTGGGGAAGGGATGAGGGGCTTGGGGGGAAGGGAAACCCGCTCCCGCGCTGGCGGAGGGGTTTCCCTTCCCCCCAAACAGACAACGAATAGTATTAACAGACCCTAAAAGAGAACGCCCGCCGGGAGCACCGACGGGCGTTTGCTGTTCTTTCCGCGCTGACAGATGGCGGCGCGCCACCGGCAGGTCATGACGGCTTACGGCGTGGCGGGCGGCCTGGGGCGTCACGATCCGTGCGGCGTCCATGCTCCTGCCGCTCATCCCGGGAGGCGTGCGGCGTTTGTCGTGACGGAGGGGAGGGACGGCCTTCGCGCCCTTTGCGCGGTATGGGCTTGTCCGGCTTGTCCTGCGAAAAACGCTTACCCTCCCCCGATCCACGCGGACTCCGCTCCTGTCGTCCGGCAGGCTTTTCGGACGGACGGGGTGCGCGGGCAGACGCATCCTTTGCAAAAGTTTCCCCTTCAGGCAACAAGAGCAACGCGCCGCTGCGCCGGTCAAAGCGTGGCTGTTCCGGGATGTCCGCTTCCACAAGGCCCCCCGAAGGCAGGGATTCCGCATCCCCCAACAAAGCCAGTCCCCCCACGCCGCAGGCATACCGCGCCCTGCCCGGCAGGCCCGGCACCGCAAAGGGAGCCGAGAGCACCCGCAGGGCCGCCCGCGACAACACGCCGTCATCATCGGCCGTCTCGGCCTCGCGCGCATCCAAGCCATCCTGCACCGTCTCCGCAGCCGTGGAAAGAAGGAGCGGGGCAAGGCTGAGGCTGTCCTTGGCCAGCCCGGCCGCGTCGGAAAGCTGGGCAAGCCAGTCAGGTACTCCGGCGCAGTCGAAAGTCATATGACACCAGCCGCGCCCGCTGCGTCCCCGCTCCAACGGGCAGTCCGCTCCATGCGTGCAGGGAGCCAGCGGCACGAGTCCGCGCTCCAGCGCAGCCCCGCGCAAGCGCATGACGGTCGTCCCACCCAGACGGGTCCCCGGTTCCACCACCAGCAACGACGCCGGGAGGGAGGGATCGCCCCCTTCCAGCACCTCCTCGAGACTGTCCAGCACGCTTTCCAGCCGCTGGCCGAAAAGGCTGTCCTCGCGCGACTCGCCCGGCATGGCCGCATCGTCATCTGGCTCCCAGGAAGCCGCGCCGTCACGTCGGCCCGTGCGCCCGGCTCCGCCCCCGGAGAGCATCTCATTCAGCACATTGGCCGCCGAGGCCAGCCAGAGCGCCGGGGCGTCTCCCTCCGCAGCAGTACGGGAACGCGACCCGGAAGCACGGGAAAGCTGCCGTGCCGCCTGACCCAGCGGGGCCCTCACCGTACGCACCTCCCAGGAAGGCTGACGCAGCTCGTCGGCCAGGGCACGCAACAGATCACGCCCCAGCTCCAGCGGCTGCGATGAGGCATCCAGCGCCAGCACGGTAAGCGGCAATCCCCGCCATTGCGGTCTGGCCAGCCAGAGCGCGATAGGCAGACTGAGCGGCCCGGAGCCCATATCCAGCAATAGCGGACGACGCCCCTGCTCCACCCAAATACGGGGATCGGGCAACGGCAGGGCGGACAGCAGTCGCGCCTGCCGCAGCACGTTCCACGGCAAGAAGTAATAGAGATAGGCGCTGGTCAGAGCCGGTGACGCCCAGTAGGGTTGATGCAGATGCGCCCGCTCCACGGTCAGCAGACGGGAAAGCTCCGCCACATCCTGCGGCAGGCTGCGAGCATGGGCCGGGGCCAGGGGACGCACCCGCGCCAATGCCGCCCCGAGCATATCAAGACCGTCGCGCAAGGCGGCGTCCGGTCCCGGCAGCAGAGCGGAGAGCAACGACCAGCGTTCCCGGTCCGGGACGTTGCGCGGGACGGGTCGCCGTCCCTCGCGGCGCGCTCCATCCGCAGGGCGCGTCTCGCTGAACCGATCCTGCCGCCTTGAGGACGCTTCCCTATCATGGGCGGTGTTCCGGCCGTTTTCCTGACGACGTCCGTCGGATCGCGGCCGCTCTTCGCGGGCTTCACCGGCACGGCGCCCCCCCTCATACGGAGGTTTGCCTCGTCCACCCCTGCCTCGCTCAACCCGCTCGCGGAAGGAGCCTGACGAAGATCCGCTCCGCTCGCGAGCCTGAGCCTCACCAGCGGCGGGACGGACGCTCTCCGGCGGTACATCCTCCCGGCCCTGCCGTCTGCCGCGCCGCTGTCTGGCGGGGGCTTCCGGCTCCAGCAGGAGCAGGTCGCCGTCCAGAACGGGGAAATCCTCTTCTTCCAGCCAGTCTTCGCGCTTGCGCGCCTTCTTGTCCGCTCCGCCGCGCGGTTTTCCTCCCGGCGTACGGCGCTCCGCATGTCGTGTCATATCAGGCTACTCCAAAGCTCATATGGCGCAAATACTGCTGATGGAAATCCGGCGCATCGGCCAGCGGGATCAGGCGCGCGCTCGCACAGCAACGCGCCAGCGCCTCGCGTCGCTCAGGCTGACGGGCCAGCAGCACGGCCCCGTCCAGCGAAGCGTTGCCCACGGCGCGTATCCGCGCTCCCAGCCCCTGCGGCACAAAGCCCAGCCGTTCCAGATGCTCTACCGGGACATGTTCCCCCAGCGCGCCTGCCAGACAAAGACAGGCCAGATCGGCGGGCCGCAGGGAGGCGGCCTCCAGCAGGCTGTGCAGGGCAAGGGAAAAGGCCGCCTTGACCTTGAGCAGCTCTTCCACATCCTGAGCCGTCAGGTGCAGGCCGTACGGCAATTGCAGACAGGGGTGGCCATGACGCCGGGTCAGATCCCCGGCCAGCCGCCGGGCCAGCGGCATGGTGACGGAATCCGGCGTGAAATGCCCTTCCGCATCCATGAGGCCCGTCTGCCGGAGCAGAGAAAGCAGCGACAGATATCCCGTGGCGCTGATGCCTTCAAAATCTGTCGTGGGCGTGGAGGCCAGCGAGCTTGCGCCCACAAGGCCCCGCGGTGAGAGACGGAATTCCGTGATGCTCCGTGGCCCGGCCTGCAGGCCGCATTCCGGCCCGATGCCTTCCAGCGCGGGACCTAGCGGCACACTGACCAGATAGAGGCGATCCTCTCCGTCCAGCAAGGCCAGTTCGCCATTGGTGCCCAGATCGGCCAGCGCAAAGGGCCGAGGCGTCCCCGCCGCCATGAGCGCGGCCAGTCCCGCCGAGATATCGCCTCCCACAAAGGGCGCCATGAGCGGCGGGACGTACACGGGCGGCAGATCCGGCAGACGGACCGTGTCATGCCCCGCATAGTCCAGCCGGTAAGGCGCGGCGCATAATCCTTCCACGGAACGCTCCAGCAGGATATCCGTCATGGCCGTATTGCCCGCCACGCACAACGCCTCCACCCGTCCCCCGGCGGCACATGTTGCCGTCAGGCCCTCGCGTATCGCTTCGCGCGCTAGGGCGGCAAGTTTTTCCGCCATGCCTTCCTGCCGGGCCGTCGCCAGCCGGGACATGACATCCGCACCGGCCCCCGCCTGCGGGTTGAGGAAATGCCCCTCGGCCAGCAAAGCGCCGTCATCCTGACGGACGGCGCGGTAATATATGGATGTGGTCCCCAGATCCACCCCAAGAGCCGCCGCCACGCCCGCCGTTCCCCCGGAACGAACGGCCGGCGCCGGGTCGGGGGCCAAGGGGACAGGGACTTCCAGCCGCAGGCAGGCCACGTCAGGGACTTGACGGCGGCAGGCCAGCCGCCAGCCCTTTTCCACGGCCGGGCCGCCGAGTATCTCTTCCTCATCCGGCAGAGACGGCGGACGATCCGCGGCCTCGCAAAAGCGCACCCGGCAACGTCCGCAGCGCCCCAGCCCGGAACACATGGCCTGTGCGGGCAGTAGCCCGGACAGCCAGAGCGCGCGGGACAGCGGCGTCCCGGGCACGGCCTCCAGACTGCGGGCCGCGGAGCCGCCATCCGCAAGACTTGTGAGCATGATCTTCATGCGGGCAGAGTGCCGCAAGACGGGCGGCAAGGCAAGCGCGGCCGTATGCGTCCAGACGTGCCCAAAAGGGGGCTTGCTTTTTGGCCCCGATTTTGCAACATTTGAGCCGCATTTCGTCAAGATTCTGCCGTTACGGGGGAGACATGAACAAGGTACTGGCACAAGATGAAGTGGATGCCCTGCTGCGCGGCCTTTCCGGCGGCGACATCGAAAGCGAAATGGACATGCCCGACGAGGACGCTGACGGCGTCGTCGCCTTTGACCTCGCCAATCAGGACCGCATCATCCGCGGGCGTATGCCCGTTCTGGAAATCGTCAACGACCGCTTTGCCCGCCTGTGCACCAACGGCTTGTCCAATGCCGTGCGCAAGCGCGTGGAGCTGAACCCCATCTCCATCGACATGACCAAGTTCGGGGAATTCATGCGTTCCCTGCCCGTGCCGACTTCCATCAACATCTTCAAGATGGATCCTCTGCGCGGCAACGCCATCATGGTGGTGGACTCCCGTCTGGTCTTCGCGCTGGTGGAGAACATCTTTGGCGGGGCCGGTTCCCAGCCCAAGATCGAAGGGCGCGAATTCACCCGCATCGAGCAGGCGGTGGTGGACCGCATCGTCAAGATCGCGCTGGAAAACATGGAAGAGTCCTGGCGACCGGTGCATGACGTGAAGCTGGAGCTGGTCCGTAGCGAGATCAATCCCCAGTTCGCGGCCATCGTGCCGCCCAGCGACGTGGTGGTGGTCATCACCTTTGAAGTGGAACTGGACACGGCGCTCGGTTCCATGATCATCTGTCTGCCGTATGCCACCATCGAACCCATCCGCTCCAAGCTGCACGCCAGCTTCCAGACGGAACGTCTGGAGATCGACCACGCCTGGGTGGCGCGCCTCAAGGAACGGCTCATGGAGACGCCGGTGGATCTCAAGATCCATTTCGGCAGTACCACCATCACCGGCAACCAGCTCCTGCGTATGCAGGTGGGCGACGTGCTCGTACTGGACACGGACGTGGAGGACCTGCTCCCCTGTACCGTGGCCGGAGTCAAGAAGTACGAAGGCATCGCCGGTACGGTCAAGGCCATGAAGGGCTTCCAGATCATCAAGGAGATCGAGCCGCAGTATACCTAGCGGTCTCCGATACCTGCGTGTCCGCGCCTGCACAGGGGCGGGAAGCGGACATGCGTGCCCGGCACACAGGAAACCGTCATTTCCTTGTGCCGGGCTGCTTTTTTGTCCGCGCTGCGTCTGGCTGCGAGAGCGTTTGCCGTCGAAAGAGGCAAAACGCGAGGCGGCGGCACAGCGCCGCACGCCCCAAATCAGGCGGAACGACCGCGTTTTTTTCCGCGAAATATCAGGCCGTATGGTTTGGAACGCAAAACGTTTCAAACTGAAAATATCTTAGAGCGGATTCGCATTGAAAGCGTGTCCAATTTCCATGCTGACGCTGCCCTCACACTACGGAAAAAGCGTGGTTTTTCCGTGTGTTCGGTTGCGGGTAGTCGCTCTCGCGACTACCAGAGCGATCCACATTTTCAATGTGGAATTGCTCTATGGACTTGAGCGCGCTTGCCGACGGTCTTGCCCGCGCGCCTGTTCAGACGTTTAGCCTTGTCCGTGGATGCTGTCCGCCATGAAAAACGGGCCCCTTTCTCAGAGGAAAAGGGCCCGTTCTCGGTCATCAACGTCGTCGAAAGGACCTATGCCTGCTTCATCTGCTCGATGAGCGCGGAAAGCTCCTGCGCCTGCCGGGCAAGATCGGCCACCGCCTGCGCCGCCTCGCTCATGGCCTGCGCTGACTGGGAAGACATGTCGTTGACCTCGAGGATGGAGCGGTTGATCTCCTCGCTGGCCGCGGACTGCTCTTCGCTGGCCGCGGCGATGGCGCTGACCTGATCCGCCGTCTTGTCCGCATCCTGCACGATGCCTTCCAGAGCGCTGCCCGACTCATTGGCGAATTCCGTGGCCTGTTCCACTTCCTTCACGGCACGCTCCACAGCATCGGAACTCTTGCTCGTGCTCTCCTGGATGGCGCGGATGGCATTGCCTACGTCCGCAGTGGAGGACATGGTCTTTTCCGCCAGCTTGCGGACTTCGTCGGCCACCACGGCAAAGCCGCGTCCGGCTTCCCCGGCGCGCGCCGCCTCGATGGCCGCATTGAGCGCCAGCAGGTTGGTCTGATCGGCTATATCGGAGATGACGCCCATGATCTGGTCGATGGCCTGGGCGTGCGTGTTGAGCTGGGACATGTCCGTCTTGAGCGCCAGAGAGACCTCATGCACCCGCTGGATGCTCTCCAGCGCATTGCGCACGATATCCGCTCCCGCGCTGGCCTTGTGGCGCGTCTCGCCGGACATCTGCGAAGCGCTGCCGGCGTTCTTGGCCACTTCCTGCACGGTGGCGTTCATCTCGTTCATGGCTGTCGCGGCTTCAGAAAGTCGCGTGGAGGATTCCGTGGCCGAATGGTTGGACTGTTCGATCTGCGTCGAAAGCTGCGTGGCCGCGGAGGAGATGACGTTGACGATATGTTCCAGCTGATCGGCAGCGGCAAGCATACCTTCACGCTTGGCGTTGCGGGCCTCTTCAGCGGCGGCCTCGGCCCGCTGCATGGCCTCCTGTGAGACTTTGGAGGCCGCTTCGGCTTCCTCGGTGCGCTTGCGCACATCGTCGAACATCTTCTTGAGGTTCGCCACGGTTTCCGTGATGCCCTTGGCCAGCATCGAGACCTCATCGCCCCGACCGGCAATGTGCCGCATGTAGTTCTGCTCTTCCGCAGAAAACTCCAGACAGCCCTCGCCCACCTTGGCCACATGCAGGGCGGCCTTGCGCACCGGCACAGCCACGCTGCGCGCCATGAAACAGATGATGCCGCCGATGATCAGGATGGCCACTATGGCAGCCACGACATTGCTCAGCAGCAACGTGCGTCCGCCGCCGAGGATATCCTGCTTTTCCACCGAAGCCAGCACATACCAGTCAAGATCCGGCAGATGGCGGAAGGCGGTGATCTTCTCCACGCCGTTCCATGTATAATCCAACATGCCGTTCTTGCGTGCGAGCACTTCCTGCACCCACGAGAGCTTGCCGTCCTCGTCGCCCACGTAATCACGGTTGGGGTGCATGTGCAAGAGGCCCGTCCCGTCATAGATCATGCTGATGCCGGTGCTGGAAAGCGTGATCTTGTCCGTGCACTGCCGGCCGATGGCTTCCATGTTGAGCGTGGCGACAAGCACGCCGATGCGCTTTCCCTGTGCGCCCTCAACGGCCACGGCCATGAGCGTCTGCGGCTTTCCGTCGCTATCCTTGCCGTTTTCCGCTCCGAAGCCGTCCTGCATGGCCTTGCGGAAAAAGGCGCTCCCGGCGAGCGACTTCCCCACATGTTCCGTATCGCTCCCGGAACGGATCACCCCGCGGGAATCCAGCAGCTCCACGTCAGTCACATAACCGTAGACTGTGACGAATTCTTTCAGCTCTTTCTGGATCTCTCCCACGGCGGCCTGGTCCGCTTTGCTGCCGTCGATGTCCGCCGAAAGGAAATTGACGATGCTGGCAAAGCCGCTCTCATTGCGCAGACCGGCACGCAGCAGGCTGATCATGGTGGTCAGCTCGCGCTGCTGCGAATCCACGGCAAGATACATTTCCTCATCGACACGCTGTCGCAAAAAATGATCGGCCAGCGTGGAACTTATGCCCGTAAGGCACAGCAGGCCCAGCATAGCCGGAGCCAGTATGCCCAGGAGCATTTTAGGAAACAAACCCAGTTTCATGTCGCCTCCCTGTCGATATAGCTATGCATCTGCTGGGGAACGGGCGTTCCCGTCCCGCCATGTTACTCTCGTCCAGCCCAATCTATGATACGTCTCCAGAAGCATGTCACTGAGCGGCATACATCAGTCCTTGGAGACTTATCGACTGATCTTCCGATTTTTCAAGGCATGAAGCAAAGTTTTTTCACACAGACGGCAAAAAAAACCGCCATACAGGCGATTTTCCGGGACAGTAAAAGATCGTCCCCATATTTTTTGCACGGGCAGGATGCATCATCAGACAGCCTATCCCGAGGATTTATTTTCCATAACTTTCTGTAAAATAAAGCACTCTTGCCCGCAAAAGAATCTTTCGCATCCCACTTCCCCCACACAAAAGGAGGTTTGGGGAAAAATGGGGAAGTGTGAGAGGGAAGGAAGTCCATTTTGTCGCGAGCACTGCCCAGGGCGGACGGTCCCGCAGGGCCGCTGTCAGACGACGCAAACGCCTTACGGGCATCGACAGCAGGGCAACGTGAGCTTTCCCCTTCCAAAAAACGTGAAGCTTGCGTCTAGAGCGTTTCACCTTTGAAAAAGGTGAAACGCGAGGCGGCGGCACCGCGCCGCCCGGCCAAAAGTGAGCGGAAAAACCGCGCTTTTTCCGCGAAACGACAGGCCGTATGGTTTGAAGCGCAACGCGTTTCAAACCGAAATTGCTCTAGGCTCAGGACTCATTACGTTTTCTGAGGGGGAAGCCCCCCTTTTGCTCGCGGCAAAAAGGGTTTCTTCCCCCTCAAGCTCCCCCATCTTCCCCAAAACCCGCTATTTGCGTAGCGGTCTGATAATGAGTCCTGACCCTAGGCATCCTCCCGCAGTCGCTTGCCGCTCATGCTCTCCACATCCAGGCGGAGGACGCGCGTCGCCTTTCCGGCGGCGTCGGCATAGCCCGGCCCATCGTAAGCGGCGGCATACTTGTGGGCGATGCACACCAGACCGCGACGCTTTTCCGCCTCGTCGGTCACTTCGGCCAGTCGCCCTTCCAGCATGACGCTCTCATACTCGATGGTGAATTTCTGCGGCACCACGCGCGTCGCGCCGACCACCACGAAGTGGGCCGCCACGCTGTCGCCGTGCAGGCATCCCAGCTTGCGTCCCTCTCGCGCACAATGGATATAGAGCGAAAGCCCCTGGCCGTTCTCCACGGCGTAGGTCAGGGGGATGCCGTAGGGCGTCCCCTCCGGCGTCACCAGCGACAATACGCCGAAAACCCCTTCCCGCAGCACTCGCAGCGTATCTTCTTCAGACAGCTGCCTCTCCTTGCGACGCATGGGATGCATAGCCATTCTCCCTTCGGCAGCCACTATCTGCCGCGTATCCAATAGGTCTCGAAACCGTCATCCAGCCAGCCGTCAGCTATCCCGGCAAAACCCGCCGCCGTGAAAAGCTGCTGGTACTCCCGGCGCGTCCTGCGCCAGCCCCAGAACTGCTGCCGCCGGATACCGAGAAAATGCAATGCGCCGCGAATGACGATCTTGAGCGCGTTGACGAAGCCGCCCACTGCGGAGTCTTCTTCCAGCAAAGATGCGGAAAGGCAGATGAGTTCGCCACCCGGCGCGAGCTGGGCGCGCAATTCTTCCAGCAGATGCTCCAGTTCCCGCTGCGGTATGCCGTAATCCACCGTGGACAGATAGATCATGTCGTACTGCACGTCGGCAGGCAGGCAGGCGGGCGGCAGGCCGATATAGATGCGTTCGCCGGGGATGATGCGGCGCAGCCAGCGCAAGCTGACGGTACTGGGCTCGTTGACGTGCAGCTCCAGTTCCGGCATCTCCTCGAGCAGGATCTTTTCCATGAAGCCGACACCGCTGCCGATGGAAAGCACACGCATGGGCCCCGTCCGCTCCACCGGCCAGGCAGCCATCTGGGCACGCAACTCGCCCATAAGCCAGCTGGCATCCTTGCGTTTGTTCTCGCACCAGGCGGCGGGCAGATCGTCCCAACTCTGGTAGCGGCGGAACAGCTCTTCGTAGAACGTGGCGTAGAACTTGGGTTCCGCCAGATGAAAAAAGGAAATGTGGGAAAAGGACGTAAAGGGTATCCCCTGCCAGCTTTCCTGATAAAATCGCCGCACGTTGCCTCCGGGAGCCGGGCTTGACCGGCGCTGCATATTCCCTTTCAGTGTACTCCATCTCCCCGGCAGGCGCAACGTCTTGCGGCACGCTGCGCCGCGCATCGACACCGGATCGTGACGAGGGATCCCCTTTCTTCTTCGCGGGGACGGTCTGGGACCAGGCGATCCGCTGCCGTAGCGGGAAAGCTGCCCTTTTCCCACAGCTCGAGGCGCGGAAAAGGGCAGCTTTCGCGAATGGAGTTATAATTGTCGTGTCGGAGAGGGGCAGCCAGAGCTAGCGGCTTTCCAGCGCCGCCACCGAAGGCAGCTTGATGCCTTCCAGCAGCTCCAGCGATGCGCCGCCGCCGGTGGAGATATAGCCCATCCGGTCGGCAAGACCGTAACTCTCCACAGCGGCGACGGTATCCCCGCCGCCCACCACCACAAAAGCCTTGTCGGAGGCCAGCGCCTCGGCCAGCGCCCGCGTCCCCTTGTGGAAGGGCTCGAATTCAAAAGCGCCCACGGGGCCGTTCCAGACCACCGTCGCCGCATCGGCCAGCAGCTTTTCATAGGCGGCTTCGGTCTTGGGGCCGATGTCCAGGATCATGGCATCCGCCGGTACGGCGTCCACGTCGCTGATCGTCGCCTGCTGTCCGGCAGCCAGTTCGGGCGCGGTGGCCACGTCCACGGGCAGGGGCAGCATCTTGCCGAGATCCTCGGCCTTCTTCATGATGCGGCGCGCATCGTCGAGCAGTTCCGGCTCATAGAGCGATTTCTGCACGTTGTGTCCGTTGGCCGCAAGGAAAGTATTGGCGATGCCGCCGCCCACGATGAGGCAGTCCACCTTGTCCAGCAGGTTCTCCAGCAGGGAGAGCTTGGTGGACACCTTGGAACCGCCGATGACCGCCACCAGCGGACGGGAAGGATGATCCAGCACTTTGGCAAAGGCATTGAGCTCGGCCATCATGAGCGGCCCGGCGCAGGCGACTTTCGCCTTGCGGATGGCGCCCTCGGTGGACGAATGGGCGCGGTGCGCCGCCCCGAAGGCGTCCATCACATAGATGTCGCCCAGAGCGGCCAGCCGGGCGGCAAGATCGGGATCGTTCTTCTTTTCGCCCTTGAAAAAGCGGACGTTCTCCAGCAGCACCACCTCACCGGGGGCCACCTTGACGCTCTCGATGTCGGCCGCCAGCGGCACCGCCCTGCCCAGCA
Source organism: uncultured Desulfovibrio sp. (assembly GCF_944327235.1). Taxonomy (GTDB): domain Bacteria; phylum Desulfobacterota; class Desulfovibrionia; order Desulfovibrionales; family Desulfovibrionaceae; genus Desulfovibrio. The sequence goes on along the minus strand of NZ_CALVHE010000006.1, from coordinate 26,661 downwards.
GCGCGGAAAGGTGCTCGGCCACAGGGGCCAGCGAGAATTTGGGGTCGAATTCCCCTTCGGTGGGACGGCCCAGATGGGAGAGCAGGACGACGCCCGCGCCCTTTTCCAGCGCCAGCCGGATGCCGGGCAGCGCGGCACGGATGCGCTTGTCGTTGGTGATGTGTCCGTCCTTCATGGGCACGTTGAGATCCTGACGGATGACAACGATCTTGCCCGCACAGTCCATATCCTTGAGTTCCTTGATGGCCATGCTCGATCTCCTTGTGGAATGGCGTCCTGTCCGTTACTTCGCGGCGGTGCCGCGCAAAACTTCTTCCGCCAGCGCAACGAGATGCTCGACCGTGAAGCCGAACTGCTGCGCCAGCACCTTGCCCGGTGCGGAAGCGCCGAAGCCGTCCATGCCCAGCACCGCCCCGTCGAGGCCCACATATTTGCGCCAGTAATCCGCCGACGCCGCTTCAACGGCCACACGGGCGCGCACCGACGACGGGAGCACCGCTTCGCGGTAGGCGGCTTCCTGGGCGTCGAAACGCTCGCAGCAGGGCAGGGACACCACACGGACACGCCGCCCCGCGGCGTTGAGCCGGGCAGCCGCCTCCAGCGCAAGGCCCACCTCGGACCCCGTGGCCAGCAGGATGACGTCCGGCGTCCCGCCGTCATCGTGCAGCACATAGCCGCCGCGGGCAATGGCCGCAAGGCGGGCGGCATCGCGCGCCACGAAAGGCACGTTCTGGCGGGAAAGGGAAAGCACGCTGGGCGTCTGCGCGTTTTCGAGCGCGCACTGCCAAGCCACCGCGGTCTCCACGGTGTCGCAAGGACGCCAGACCTCCACGTTGGGCGTCAGCCGCAGACCGGGGATCTGTTCGATGGGCTGATGCGTGGGGCCGTCTTCTCCCACGCCGATGGAGTCGTGCGTGAACACCCAGACGGCGCGGATCTTCATGAGGGCCGCCAGACGGACGGCATTCTTGGCGTAATCGGAGAACACCATGAACGTGCCCGCATACGGGATGAAACCGCCGTGCAGGGCCAGACCGTTCATGATGGCGCTCATGCCGAATTCCCGCACGCCGTAGGAAAGATAATTGGCCTCGGCCCAGTTGCCCGCGGCGACATCCAGCCGTACGGACGCGGCGGTCTTGGTCCCCACGGAGCCGGTCAGGTCGGCGGAGCCGCCCAGCAGTTCCGGCAGACGGGGCACGAGGCTCTCCAGAGCACGCTGCCCGGCCACGCGGGTGGCGATGCTCTCACCTGCCTCCACGGCGCCCCGCACGGTCGCGGCGGCGATCTCCGTCCAGTCGGCCGGGAGTTCGCCCCGCATACGGCGGGAAAACTCGGCGGCCAGGTCGGGATAGGCTTCGGTATAGGCGGCAAACTTCTCTTCCCAGACTTTCTGGGCGGCCGCGCCTTTTTCCCGGCAATCCCAGGCGGCAGCGATGTCGGCCGGGATCTCGAAGGGAGCGGCGGTCCACTCCAGCGCCGCACGGGTGGCGGCGGCCTCTTCCGGCCCGAGGGGCGCACCGTGGCAGGAAGCCGAATCGACCTTGTGCGGCGAACCGAAGCCGATATGCGTACGGCAGATGATGAGACTGGGATGCGCGGCATCGGCCCTGGCCTCGGCAAGGGCGGCATCCAGCGCCGCGGCGTCGTGCCCGTCCACAGGGCCGACGACCTGCCAGCCATACGCGCGGAAGCGCGCCGCCACATCCTCGGTGAACCAACCGGAGACCTTGCCGTCGATGGAGATGCCGTTATCGTCGTACAGGGCGATGAGCTTGCCCAGTCCCCAGACGCCCGCCAGCGAACAGGCTTCATGGGAAATGCCTTCCATCAGGCAGCCGTCCCCCAGAAAGACGTACGTGTGGTGATCGACGATCTCGTGTCCGGGACGGTTGAAGCGCGCCGCCAGCAGCTTTTCGGCCAGCGCCATGCCCACGGCCGAGGAGATCCCCTGCCCCAGCGGCCCGGTCGTCATCTCCACGCCCGGCGTGTGCCGGTATTCAGGATGGCCGGGCGTCAGCGAGCCCCATTGCCGGAACTGACGGATGGCCTCCATGTCCAGCGCGTAGCCGGACAGGTGCAGCAAGCCGTACAGCAGCATGGAAGCGTGCCCGTTGGAGAGCACGAAGCGGTCCCTGTCCGGCCAGTGCGGATCGGCGGGATTATGGCGGAGCTGATGACGCCAGAGAGCTTCGGCCATATCGGCCATGCCCATCGGCGCGCCGGGATGGCCGGAACGGGATTGTTCGATGGCGTCTATGGCCAGAGCACGGAGGGCATTGGCGCATTGCCTGCGGGTCGGCATGGAGAGTTCCTTCTCTGATTAGCGGTTACAGGGTTGCCACTGCGCGGCGCTGGCGCAGCGGGATCCTCCGGCGGCGGTCCCGGCGTGACGCACGGCCTCCTGGAAGGCCTCGTGACGCGCCGCATAGGGCGGACAGGCGAAAAAGGCCGAGCCGGACACCAGCACATCGGCCCCCGCGTCCACCAGCGCGGCGGCATTTTCCGGGCAGGCCCCGCCATCCACCTGCAGGAGCACATGCTCGCCCCCGGAAGCGTCCAGCAGTTCCCGCACCGCGCGGATCTTGGCAAAACTTTGCGGAATGAATTTCTGCCCGGAGAAGCCGGGATTGACGCTCATGACCAGCACCATGTCGCAGTCCGGCGCAAGCCAGCGCAAGGCCCCGATGTCCGTCCCCGGATTGAGGGCCACGCCCGCCCGGCAGCCCAGACGCCGGATCTCGCTCAACGTCCGCTGCGGATGACGGTCGGCTTCCAGATGGATGACCAGCATGTCCGCCCCGGCCTCGCGGAAGGCCGCCAGATGACGCGCGGGCTGCTCGATCATGAGGTGCACGTCGAAGAACAGACGGCTGCGGGACCGCAGGCTGCGGAGGAGCGGCGGTCCGAAGGTGATGTTGGGCACGAAGCACCCGTCCATCACGTCGAGGTGCAGCCAGGGGATACCGGCCTGTTCGAGGGCCGTCAGTTCCTCGCCCAGACGAGCAAAATCAGCGGAAAGCAGGGACGGGGAGAGAATCATGCGGCTCCTCCGTATTACCGGTCAAGAAGATGACGAATGGCCAGCAGTTCGCTGTGCAGCTGCCGCAGAAAGGCCGGGTCGGTTGCGGGAGCTGTGCGCTCCGGCGCGCTCTCTTCGACGGCAGCGCCGCCCTCCAGCAGGCGACGCGCCCCTTCGATGGTCATGCCCTGCTCGTGCAGCAGCTGCTTGATGCGCCGCAACAGGGCAACATGCTCCTCCGTGTAGAGGCGCTGTCCCTTTTCCGTCCGAAGGGGGGCAAGCTGGGGGAATTCCGTTTCCCAAAAGCGCAATACATGCGTCTTGAGCTGCAGCAGTTCAGCCGCTTCTCCGATGCGATAGGTATGTGCGCTCATGGCCGCCCGTCACAGGATTTGCAACGGCCGCGCCCCGGCGGCGCGGCCGTCAGGATTGTTGCTATACGCGCACGCCGAGGTGCTTCACGAGGGATTGTGCCACCTTTTCCCGTTCCTTGTCCACTTCCGCATCCTTGAGCGTGCGCTCCGCATGACGGAAGGTGAGGCGGAAGGTCAGATTGCGTTCGTCGCTTCCCTCAGGCTCGAAGCAGTCCTGCAGCACGACGTCCTCCAGCAGCGGCAGACGCAGGCCCCGCACATGCTCCATGATCTGCGCCACCTGCACCTGCGGCGCGGCCATGACCGTGATGTCGCGACGCACCGGCGGATAGACCGGCAGCGGACGGAAGCGCACGCGCGCCGCGTCATGCAGACGGCGCAGCACCTCCAGATCCAGTTCCGCCAGCCAGATGGCCTTGCGGGCATGGAAGGCGTCGGCCATGTCCGGACGCACCCGGCCCAGCACGCCCGCCCGGACCTCGCCCGTGCCGTCAGGGAGGATCAGCTCCACGCAGGGCAGCAGGAACGGATGCTCTTCCGTCTGGCGGTATTGCCCGGCGGGCAGATGCAGGAAAGCCAGCAGATGCTCCACCACACCCTTGAGATCGGTATAGTCCATGTCTCCTTCGGGCTGCGGCCAGGCGCTGTCATAGCGCGCCCCGTAAAGCAGGATGCCGATCTTGCCGGTCTCGGTGGCCCCCGTATCGTGCGCGTCCGTCAGCGGGCGCGCATGGAAGACGTGGGCCAGCTCAAAGAGCCGCAGGCCCGCCGCCCCCTGCGCCAAGTTGTTGCGCAGACTGTTGAGCAGGCCGGGCGCGAGCCAGGTACGCAAGGCGTCCTGCTCGGCGGAGAGCGGATTCATGATGGCGATGCGCCCTTCCTGCGGCAGCCCCAGATGGTCGAGGTCCTTGTGCCCCACAAAGCTGTAGTTGATGGCTTCGTTGAGTCCGAGCCCGGCGCCCCAGCGCTTGATGCGGGACCAGAAGGCAAAGCGCGATTCCGGCTCGCCCGCGCGCGCCAGATCCCGCGCGATGGGCGGCAGGACCGGAGCGATGGTATCCAGACCGTGCACACGGCCCACTTCCTCGATGAGGTCGGCCTCGCGGGTCAGGTCGGGCCGCCAGCTCGGCTGGGCCACCTGCCAGCTCTCGCCCTTCTGGCGGATCTCGCAGCCAAGCCCGCTCAGCACGCGCTCGCAGAAGTCCGCGCCCAGCTCCACGCCCAGCAGGGCATTGGCGCGGGCGGGACGGAAGTCCATGAGCACCGGCGCGAAGGGACGCGGCTCGGCCACGGCCACGCCGGGGCAGACCTTGCCGCCGGACAGCTCGGCCATCATGGCGCAAGCGCGGTCCAGCGCCCAGCGGGTGCGCTGCTGGTCTATGCCGCGCTCGAAACGGTAGGACGCCTCGGACGAGAGGCCCAGACGGCGGGAGGTCTTGCGGATGGTGCCGGGACGGAACACCGCGCTTTCCAGAAAGACATTGCGGCTGTTCTCGTCGATCTCCGTATTGAGGCCGCCCATGACCCCGGCCAGGCCCACGGCGCGCCCGGCATCACGGATGCAGAGATCGCGGGCATCCAGCGTGCGTTCCTGGCCGTCCAGGGTCACGAACTTCTCGCCTTCCTCGGCGCGGGAGACGACGATGCGCCCGCCCTGGAGCTTGTCGAGATCGAAGGAATGCAGGGGCTGTCCGCACTCCATGAGGATATAGTTGGTCACGTCCACGATGTTGGAGATGGGACGCACGCCCACGGCGTGCAGCCGGTGCCGGATACGCATGGGCGACGGGGCGATCTTGCTGCCCGTGATGACGCGGCCCGTGTAGAGCCAGCAGAGGTCGGGATCCCGGATGTCGATGGGCGGCAGCTCCACGGCAGGCCCGTCCTCAACGCATTCCCGCTCGGGGATGTGGAACGGCAGCCCGAAGGCCTGCGCCGTCTCGCGGGCGAGACCGATGACCGAAAGGCAGTCGGCGCGGTTGGGCGTGATGGAGATGTCCAGCACTTCGCGGTCCAGCTCCAGCGTGTCCACCAGCAGCGCACCGGGGACGGCCGACTCCGGCAGCACCATGATGCCGGAATGGTCTTCCGTGAGGCCCAGCTCACGCTCGGAGCAGATCATGCCGCAGCTCGGCGCGCCGCGCAGCTTGGCCTTCTTGATGACCAGCCCGCCCGGCATGGTGGTGCCCACCAGCGCCACGGGCACCTTCTGCCCGGCAGCCACGTTGGGGGCCCCGCAGACGATGTCCAGCAGCTCGCCCTGTCCGGCATCCACCTTGCAGATATGCAGATGATCGGATTCGGGATGATCGACGCATTCCACCACATGCCCCACCACGATGGAGGCAATGCCGTCGTAGGGGCGGACGATCTCTTCCAGTTCCAGCCCCAACATGGTCAGGCGGTCGCCAAGTTCCTGCGCCGTACCTTCGTAGGGGACAAATTCACGCAACCAAGACAGGGAAAGCAGCATACGTCATCTCACTGGCCGCAAGGCCGATTATCAGTTGAAATTCCAGGCGGGTTTCGGTTTTTCCACCTCAGGCAGGGGGCGCACGGCCTCTTCCTGTCGGCCATAGCCGCCGTACGCGCCCGGACTGGGCCGATTGCGGACCTTGCGCTCCGGCGGCTTGTTCTCCAGCCGGCGGCCGTAAGCGTCCGTATAGCCCATGCCGCCGTCATCCGTCCTTCCGGCGGAACGCCCGCCCGGCAAGGATTCGAGGGAACGCGGCCCTCCCGGCGGCTCCAGTCCGGAATGCCGGGGGCTGTAGACGGAACCGGCCAGCGCGGCGTCGGCCGAAAAAAGGCTGACGGCAAGCAGAGCGCAGGGCAGGATGCGGCGCAAGCGGCGAAGCATGGGCCACCTAGGCGAACTGGCCCAGAAAACGGACGTCGTTCTCGAAGAACATGCGCAGATCGCCGATGCCGTACTTGAGCATGGCGACCCGCTCCACCCCCAGTCCGAAGGCGAAGCCGCTCACTTCGGGCGAGTAGCCCACCGCCTCGAAGACGGCCGGATCGACCATACCGCAGCCGAGGATCTCCACCCAGCCGGTGGTCTTGCAGACGCGGCAGGGCTCGCCGTCCACATGCCCGGCGCCGCCGCACATGCAGCAGGAGATGTCCACTTCCGCCGAAGGCTCGGTGAAGGGGAAGAAGCTGGGGCGGAAGCGGACCTGCGTCGAACCGCCGAAGATCTCGCGCACGAAAGCGGTGAGGATGCCGCGCAGATGGGCCATGCTGATGCCGTCGCCCACCATGAGGCCCTCGATCTGGTGGAACATGGGCGTGTGCGTGAGGTCGGAATCCCGGCGATAGACCTTGCCGGGGCAGATGACGGCCAGCGGAGGCTTGCGCGCCAGCATGGTACGGACCTGGACCGGCGAGGTGTGCGTCCGCATGACCACCTTGTCGCTGACGTAGAGGGTGTCCTGCATGTCGCGGGCCGGATGTTCGGGCGGCATGTTCAGGGACTCGAAGTTATAGAAGTCGTTCTCCACTTCGGGGCCGGAGGCCACGTCGAAGCCCAGAGCGCGCAGCACGTCGCAGATCTCCTGCGTCACCAGCGTGATGGGATGCAGGGAGCCGCGCCAGGGCAGGCGGCCCGGCAGGGAGGCGTCGAAGCGGCGCAGCGCCTCAGCTTCAAGCGCCTTTTCCAGCGCGCTCTTGCGGGCCTCCAGCAAAGCGGTCAGGCTTTCCTTTACGGCATTGGCCTTTTGGCCCACCGCCGGACGCTGGGCAGGCTCCAACTGCGGCAGAGCGCTCATGATATGGGCCAGCCGCCCCTTGCGTCCCAGAAAATCGACGCGCAGACTTTCCAATGCTTCCAGGGTATGGGCCTCGGCCAGACCTTTTTCCAGCTCCGGGGCCAGACCTTCCAATGCGCTAATCAGATCCATGCACTTCTTTCCCGTGCCGCCATGCGGCCTTGGGCGCTCTAGAGCATTTTCAGTTTGAAACGCTTTGCGTTCCAGACCATACGACCTGGCGTTTCGCGGGAAAAACGAGGTTTTCCCGTTCACTTTCGGCCGGGCGGCGCTGTGCTGCCGCCTCGCATTTTGCCTTGTTCAAAGACAAAATGCTCTAGAGTGCCGCAAAAAAACATACGCGGCACGCCGATCACAGGCCGGGCCTGTTGCCGGAGCGTGCCGCGTCACACAGCAATCCGTACGACGTCGCCTAGTTCAGCGCGCCCTTGGCCAGCTCCACCACCTTGGCGAAATCGTCCTTGTGGTAGACGGCGAGGTCAGCGAGAACCTTGCGGTTCAGGGTGATGCCGGCCTTGTCGAGGCCGTGCATCAGACGGCTGTAAGACAGCCCGTTGAGGCGCGCGCCCGCATTGATGCGCAGGATCCAGAGGGTACGGAAATCGCGCTTGCGGTGCTTGCGGCCGATGAAGGAATATTGGAGCGCGCGTTCCACAGCCTCACGGGCGGTGCGATACAGACGGCTGCGGCCGCCGCGAAAGCCCTTGGCAGCGCTCAGGTATTTCTTGTGCCGACGATGGGCGGCAAGACCTCTCTTCACACGCATGGGTGGTTCCTCCTTTCACCCGGACAAGGCGGAGGTGATGCCCGCCGGGGAGATAAAAAAATCCGTTGTCGTCGTGCCACTGCACGCACAGGATTGGACGCCCTTGCGTCGCGGCTCCTGCCTGCCGCCGGCCTTCGGCCTTCCCGCACGCCGGGCATCGCCCCATCAGAAGCGATATGCCCCGCGCATCCCCACGGCATTAGCCGTTGGGCAGCATACGGCGCACGGCCTTTTCGTTGGTCTTGTCCACGATGGCGGACTGGCCCAGACGCATCTTGCGGCCGGGAGCCTTCTTGGTCAGGATATGACGCAGATTCTGGCGACGGCGCTTGAACTTGCCGCTGCCGGTCAGCTGGAAACGCTTGGCGGCGGCGCGCCGGGTCTTGATCTTAGGCATGATGTACTCCTTGCACAATAATCGTACGGCCCGTCCTCAAAGCGGATGGACGGGAAAGCATAGTGCCCTAAAAAGCGGCCGTATGCAAGCGCATTTTCTGCGCTACTTCTTGGGCACCAGCAGCATCTGCAGCGTGCGTCCCTCGGCGCGGGGCTCCTGATCCACCTTGGCCACATCGGCCAGGTCCTGCACCACGCGCTCAAGGATGCTCAGGCCGCGGTCCTTGTGGACGATCTCGCGGCCGCGGAAAAATACCGTCACCTTGCAGCGGGCGCCCTCTTCGAGGAAGCGGCGGATGTGGCGCACCTTGGTCTCGTAATCATGGTCATCCGTCTTGGGGCGGACCTTGATCTCCTTGATCTGCACCACGGTCTGCCGCTTCTTGGCTTCCTGCTTCTTTTTCTGCTGTTCGTACTTGAACTTGCCATAGTCCATTATACGACAGACAGGCGGCTCCGACGTGGAGGCCACTTCCACAAGATCGAGGCCCGCTTCCTTGGCAAGGTTTATGGCCTCGTTACGTTGCAGGATCCCCAGCTGTTCCCCGTCGGCTCCGATGACTCGCACCTCTCTCGCACGGATCATCTCATTGCGGCGCACGCCGTCCTGTGCGACGTCGCGCCGCGGTCTCATGTTAGGCGAAGCTATAACGCATCCCTCCTCGCTTGAAGGGCTCTTCTCCATCCGCGCGGATCATGGCGGCGACCTCCTGCACGGACTTGAGCCCCACGTTTTCCCCATTGCGCAGGCGCACGTTGACGCCGCCGGCCTGCGCCTCCTTCTCACCAATGACAAGAATATACGGAACCTTGGCCACCTGCGCCTCACGCACCTTGAAGCCAAGCTTTTCGTTTCGCAGATCGGCCGTGACGCGGATGCCCTGCGCCTTGAGTTCCTCCAGCGCCTTGCGGGCGGCCTCGTCCCCGGCCTCGGTCACCGTGAGGATACGGGCCTGCTCCGGCGCGAGCCAGGTGGGCATGGCTCCGGCGTACTGTTCGATGAGCACGCCGATGAAGCGTTCCAGCGAGCCCATGATGGCGCGGTGCACCATGACCGGGCGATGCCGCTCGCCGTCCTGCCCCACATAGGTGAGGTCGAAACGCTCCGGCAGGGTAAAGTCCACCTGGATGGTGGAGCACTGCCATTCGCGACCGATGCAGTCCAGCAGGCGCACGTCGATCTTCGGCCCGTAGAAAGCTCCGTCCCCCTCGTTGATCTCATACGGCATATCGGCTTTCTGCACGGCCTGGATTAGGGCATTGGTGGCAAGTTCCCACGCCTCGTCGGTGCCGATGCTGTCTTCCGGCCGGGTGGAGATGGCCACCTTGAACTGGAAGTTGAACAGGTTCATGAGGTCGCGGATGAGGTGGATGACCTCAAGGATCTCCCCTTCCAGCTGTTCCGGGGTGCAGAGGATGTGCGCGTCGTCCTGCGTGAACTGACGCACGCGCAAAAGACCGTGCAGCACGCCGCTCTTTTCGTGACGGTGCACCACGCCCAGCTCGAAATAGCGCTGCGGCATGTCACGGTAGCTGCGCAGCTCATTCTTGAAGATGAGCATATGCGAGATGCAGTTCATGGGCTTGATGCCGTAGGCGTCATCCTCGATCTGCGTGAAGTACATGTTCTGGCGGTAGTGGTCATAATGCCCGGACCGCTGCCAGGTCTCCACGCGCAGCAGCTGCGGCCCCTGCACCATGTCGTAGCCGCGCTTGAGGTGCTCGCGCCGCCAGAAGTCTTCCAGGATGGTGCGCAGCAGCATCCCCTTGGGCAGCCAGAACACCATGCCGGGAGCCACATCCTCGTGGAAGGTGAAGAAGCCCAGTTCCCGGCCCAGCTTGCGGTGGTCGCGGCGCTTGGCCTCCTCCAGCTGCTGGAGGTACGCCTTGAGGGCCTTTTCGTCAGCAAAGGCCGTGCCGTACAGGCGAGAGAGCATGGGGTTCTTCTCATCCCCGCGCCAGTAGGCCCCGGCCACGGAAAGCAGCTTGGAGGCCGCGGCAAAACCGGTGTGCGGCACATGCGGGCCGCGGCAGAGGTCGCAGAAATCGCCGCAGGTGTAGAGCGTCACCGTGTCGGCGTCGATGTCCTCGATGATCTCCACCTTGAAGTTCTCGCCCATGCCGCGGAAGAGCTCCACGGCCTCGGCCTTGCTCACGCGGCGGCAGGTGAAGGGCAGGCGGGCGGCCGCCAGCTTCTGCATCTCCGCTTCGATGGCCTCGAAATCGTCGCTGGAAAAGGGTTTTTCCACGCTGAAATCATAATAGAAGCCGTTGTCGATGGCCGGGCCGATGGTCACCTTGGCCGAGGGGAACAGCTTCTTCACCGCCGCGGCCATGACGTGCGCCGTGGAATGCCGCACGATGGCCAGCCCTTCCGGGGAATCGGCGGGCACGGGCACGAGTTCGGTGCAGCCCGCGGGCACGGAGGCGCTCAGGTCCACAAGATGCGCTCCGCCCTGCTCTTCAGGGCAGACAGCGCGGGCAGCCACCAGCGACTTGAACTTCTTGCCGCTCAGGGCCTGCTGCAACACATCGGAAACGACTGCACCGGCGGCGGCCTCCACGGCCTGCCCATCCACGAGGATGCTCATGAAAAAACTCCTTATCGCTTCGCCGCTGGGCGGCGTATAACGCAAAAAAGCAATGGGGAGGCGAAAACCTCCCCATCACTCTCAAAAATACCGCATGGCGGCTATAGTGGCGGGCACTCAGCCCTTCGCCGTTAAGGGGACATTCCCCGGATCATCACTGGTAGGAACGAGCAGACTTGAACTGCTGACCTCTTCCGTGTCAAGGAAGCGCTCTAGCCACCTGAGCTACGCTCCTACATGAGGCAAGAGCTGTTCTATACGCGCTCCGCTCAAAGGTCAAGCATTTTTTTCTCTCTCGGCAAAAAAATATCGTTCCCCTTCTGGAACGGGCGGCGGGCGCATCCTAGAGCATTTTCAGTTTGAAACGCTTTGCGTTTCAAACCATACGGCCTGGCGTTTCGCGGAAAAAGCGCGGTTTTTCCGCTCACTTTGGGCCGGGCGACGCTGTGCTGCCGCCTCGCATTTTGCCTTTTTCAAAGGCAAAATGCTCTAGCCTGCCCTCATCGACACCCATTTCCAGTCGATGCGTCGCACCGTCACCAGCCTGAGGAAACCGACGAGCCCAGACGTGGGGAGTCGGGCAACCTCCCGGGGCTGCCGTCCCTGCCCGACGGAGGAGCGGCGCAGCCTGAACAGTGACGAGCCTTACGGAACTTCCCCGCTGCCGGGGTCAGCGGCACCTGTCGTCGGAGGGGACGCTTTGGCGCGCCCTGTCGCATACAGGGGCGGACATTCTCCCGACGTCGCACGGCAACGCCGGTCATCCATCAGCCGGTGGAACAGGCCAAACAAAAAGGCTGTCCGTGCCGGAGGAGGACCGGCGGGACAGCCCCGACTTTTTCCGGCATCTGCCCTAGGGCAGCACGCCGGCAAACTGCGTCTTGAGATGCTGCACCTTGGCCACATAGAAGCGCGTTTCCCGCACGGGCAATTCCACAGTCAGCTTGTGGTAGAAATCCGCGGCGTCCAAACTGTTGATGCGGGCCACGGCCTCGGCATTGGTGGGGCCCCATAAGCGGAGGAAACGGTTGGGGCCCATGTTGTAAGCGGCCACGGTGCAATATTCGCGGGTCACGGGGTCCCGCACGTCCTGAAAATACTTGGTCATAAGGATGTGCAGATACGCCGTGCCGTAGCGGATGTTGATCTCCGGGACGGCCAGCTCGTCAAACCCCACGTTGCCCCGTGTCCCGTAGAGGAAGCGGTGTACCTCGTCACTGGCGGTGCTGGGCAAAAGCTGCATGAGCCCCATGGCCGAACTGCGGCTGACCAGTGTGGGGCGGAAGGTGCTCTCGCTGTGGATGATGGCGTAGACGAGGGCGGCATTCAGGCCGTATCGGCGGGAAAAGCTCTCCACCAGTTCCTTGTAGGAACCGGCGTGGGCCTGGAGCGTACCGGCGTCATAGCGGGGCAGCGGCAACACGGGCGCGACAGGAGCGGGTTGCCGGTGCTGCTCGGCCAGTTCCTGCAGATTGACCGGCTGATATCCGTTCATGAAGGCCCCGGAGGCCAGCCAGCGCAGGGGACGCCCCTGACTGTCCAGCAGATCGCCGTAATAATCCGGCTGCACGCCGTACAAAACAGGCATACTGGAACCGTCCAGCGCCAGCAGGGGCGCCAGCGCCGTGGCGGCATTGCCGTCATAGAAAAAGGCCCTGTCGGTGATGGCCAGCCGTACGCCGTCCGCATCGAAACGCACGATGTCCGCCTGCCGGGATGTCGGCAAGTTCTCCAGAGCGACGACGAGCGTATCGTCCACAGGTCGGCGCACGGCCCAGACGCGACCGTTCGCCCCCTGCTCCTCAATGGGCCGGGGCCTGTCCTCGGGACGCAGGCTGACGACCTGCGGGTTGATGAGTCCGCGCATCTCCGCCCCCCAGTACTGGGGGACAAAGCCGGCCAGCAGCGGCACCAGCCCCAGAAGACCCAGGAGCATACAGGTTGCCAGAAGGAGGGTGATTCGGCGGGTCATAGGCAAATCCTTGCCGGGGTCTGCGATCCCGGCGTAAACAGAGTATGCAATGTTTTTGCCATAAACACAATAGCCTGTGATTCCGGGCCATTGAATTTTTTACGCCTTCCCTTGCCCGCATGGCGTCAAAAATCTGTTGCCGCTTCCGCGCACCTCCCATTGACCCGCAGCTGCAGGCCGGGTATGGTTGTAGGCATTACAGCCTCTTTTCGGCCCCGCCCTTGAGATTCGCGCGGCTTTTGCGTATGTCCCTTTCGGCACAAGCACGCCGTCCGGCGGACGGGCCGCCGTTCCGGCTGCCGCGTGCACGGGGACAGTTACCGGGCCAACCGCCCTCTTCTTTCTTTTTTTCGGGAGCATGGCGCTCCGGGCATGACCCTCATGAAATATCTCGACACCCTACTGCCCTTCTGGAAAGAGCTGAAAAACTACCAGTCCGCCGACTTTCGCGCCGATCTGGTGGCGGCCCTGACGGTCACGCCTGTGGCCGTACCGCAGGCCATGGCTTACGCGCTCATGGCCGGCGTACATCCACAGTACGGCATCTACGCCTGTATGCTGCCGGTGGTGGTGGCGGCGCTCTGGGGCTCCTGCCGCTTCCTTGCCGCCGGGCCCACCAACGCCACGTCCATCGTCCTGCTCTCCACCATCGGCTCGGCCACAGTGGGCGGCGTCGCCATCGCGGGCCTGCCGCCGTCTTATCAGATGACCTGCGTCTTCACCATCACTCTGCTCTGCGGCATGATCCAGGTGGCCATGGGGCTGGCTCGACTGGGCGACCTGGCCAACTTCATCTCCCAATCCGTCATGCAGGCCTTCGCCACGGGCACGGCCCTGCTCATCGCCTCCAGCCAGATCGAGACCGTGCTCGGCCTGCCGGACAGCCATTCCAGCGGATTCTTTCTGCCGGTCTGGTCAGCCATCCGGCATATCGACCAGATAAACGTCTGGTGCGTGGGCATCGCCGCCCTGAGCATCGTGCTCGTGGAGGTCTGCCGCCGCATCTCCCGTCGCCTGCCCGCCACCTTGCTGGCGCTGGTGGGAGCGGGCGTCTTTTCCTGGCTCATCGACGCTTCCGGCAAGGGCGTCCCGCTGGTAGGGGCCATCCCTACGGTCATCCCGCCCATCTCCCGCCTGCCGCTGGACGTCACCGTCTACCGAGATCTGTTCATGCCGGCGCTGGCGCTGGCGCTCATGGGCGCGGTCACGTCCCTTTCCACAGGCAAACAGCTTGCCGGACTCAAGGGCGATCGTTTCGACGGCAGCCAGGAGCTCATCGGTCAGGGGCTCGGCAACATGGCCGCGGCCTGCACGTCGAGTATCGTGGGCTGCGGATCCTTCAGCCGCAGCGCGCTGGTGGTCACCTCCGGCGCGCGTACGCGCATGGCCACGGTACTTTCCGGTCTGCTGGCCCTGCCCATGCTCTGGCTCATCGCGCCCTTCATGAGCTGGCTGCCGCTTTCCGCCCTGGGCGGCGTGCTGCTGACCGTCTGCGTGCGGATGGTGGACATGCCCGGCCTGCGGCTCTGCTTCAAGGCCACGCGCATCGACCGCACCGTCCTGCTCGTCACCTTTGCCGCCACCCTGCTGCTGGCACTGGAACAGGCCATCCTGCTGGGCGTGCTGCTCTCCCTTATTCTTTTCATCTTCAAGCTGGCGCATCCGCGCGTCTTCCGGCTCAATCGCCATGACCCCATGATGCAGCACGCGCCGGAACCGCTGCCGGACGAGCTCGCCGTCTATATCATCGAGGGGACGCTCTTTTTCGGCGCCATCAACGAGCTGGAACGCCGCATCTATGAAGAAACGGAAACGCCGGTGCGGGTCATCGTCCTGCATCTGGCCCGCGTCTTCTGGCTGGACGCAGCGGGCACGCACTCGCTGGAACAGTTCGTGGAACGCTGCCACCAGCGACATATCCCGGTCATCCTCGTGGTCGGCAGCCGCAGCGTCCATGACATCCTCAAACGGACAGGCATGTTGAGTTATCTGGGCAAGGGCTTTGTGGCCCCCACCTTTGCCGACGGGCTCAAGCTCGGTTTCCATACCTACCACCGGCTGCAAAGCGACGAACGCCTGCATCTGCCCAAGCTGCCGCCGTCCAAACGCAAGCAGAGCCGCCACGTCCATCACCCGCACCAGCATCACAAGAGCAAGAACAAATGAGCCGACACCCCGCCCGTCCCTTGCCCCCCTGTCCCGCCGCAGCCGCGGAACATCCGCCCGTATTCGGCCCTGACGCCCCGTGGCTCGCGCCGCTGGCGGGCTACAGCGATCTGCCTTTCCGGCTGCTCTGCCGCGAATACGGGGCAGCTGTCTGCGTCACGGAGATGGTCAGCGCCAAGGGACTCGTCTACCACAGTCCCGGCACCGCCGAGCTGCTTGCGAGCCTGCCGGAGGATCAGCCGCTGGTGGTGCAGCTCTTCGGGGCGGAAGCCGATTTCCTGGGACAGGCCGTCGGTCTGCTGCGCGAGGCGGGGTACGGCTGGTTCGACCTGAACATGGGCTGTTCCGTGCCCAAGGTGCTCAAGCAGAAGGCCGGAGCGGCCATGCTCGGTGATGTGGAAGATGCCCTTGCCGTGGCCCGCGCCATGATCGCCGCCGCGGAGCCGGGCCATGTGGGCTTCAAGTTGCGGCTGGGGCTGGATGACGGCCGTCAGGTCTGGCAGGAGCTGGCCCTGCGGCTCCAGGAGGCCGGGGCCGGCTGGCTGACCCTGCATCCGCGCACCGCCCGACAGGGCTTCGGCGGCGAGGCACGGCACGAGGCGCTTGCCCGTCTGGCACCGCAACTCTCCATCCCCCTGCTGGCCAGCGGCGACCTCTTCAGCGCCGAGGACGGCGTGCGCGTCCAGACGACCACAGGGGTGAGCGGCGTCATGTACGCGCGCGGCGCCCTGCATGATCCCACCATCTTTGCCGCCCACCGCGCCCTCCAGCGCGGCGAGAGCCCGCCCCCCGTCACGCCGCAACGGCTACGCGCCGTCATCGACAGACACATCAGTCTGGCCCGTCGTCATTGCTCCGATGACGCCGTCCTCTGGAAGATGCGCAGCGTCGTGCCCCGCTATGTGAAGCATCTGCCCGGTGCGCGCGCCCTGCGCCATGCCCTTTGTCAGTGCACGGACTGGACCGCGCTGCAGGGCATCCTGGAAGAGCTCCTGCCGCGCTAGTCGTCACGCAGGCGTGTCGCGGCCTGAGCGCGGTTGAACTCTTCCGCCATGCGGACTATAAAGGGCGAGTCGCGTCCGGCGCGCCGTATCCGCCTGCCGGAGCCGCGCGGCGCAAGCTCCGGCCGACAAGACGCTGGTCTCCGGCAGCCTGTCCTGACCGGGCCGGACCGCTGTTGCGGCATCCTCCGCGCAGCTTTCGCTTTCACCTTCTTTCCGGCCGGCGGTATGCCGCACAGATTCCGCCAAGGAGATGTCATGGAAATTCTACGCGCCAAAACGGCCGGATTCTGCATGGGCGTGAGCCTTGCCCTGCAAAAGCTGGACTCAGCCATCGAGCAAGCCGACAGCAGACGTATCTGCACCCTCGGCCCCATCATCCATAACCCGCAGGTCCTGGCGGACTACGAAGCGCGCGGGGTATTCTGCGCCACCTCCCCCGCGGAACTCGGTCCGAACGACTGTGTGCTCATCCGTGCGCACGGCATCACCCGTCAGGTGGAAGAGGCCGTACGGACTTCAGGGGCGCATGTGCAGGACGCCACCTGCCCCAAGGTGAAAAAGGCGCAGCTCGCCATCCGCCGCGCCACGGAAAACGGCGCCGTCCTCCTGCTGTTCGGTGAGGCGGAGCATCCCGAGGTGAAGGGCCTGCTGTCCTATGCGCATGGCGTGGCCCATGTCTTCGGCAGTCAGGAAGAGCTGGACGGGCTGGCTCTTGCCCCTGACGGCGACTATGTGCTGGCCTCCCAGACCACCCAGGACCGAGGCGTCTTTGCCGCCATCGAGCAGGACCTCCGCCGTCGGCTCGCCCGGCTTGAGGTGCTCTCCACCATTTGCGACGCCACTCGCGAACGCCAGGAAGAAGCGCTTGAGATCGCCCGCACGGTGGACGTGATGGTCGTGGTCGGCGGCAAGCAGAGCGGCAATACGCGCCGTCTGGCCGATCTTGCCGCCCAGTGCGGCAAGACCACCTATCATATAGAAGAAGCGTCGGAGCTCCTTCCCGAGAATTTCTCAAAAAAAACGCGCGTGGGCCTAACGGCAGGCGCATCTACGCCGAAAAAGCTTATTGACGCGGCCCAAGCGTGGCTGGAGGCGCTGCCCTAGGCGAAGCGTCCGGTTGTCCCGCGCCATCCGTATACGGCGGAGACCGCGCGAGGGGCCGGAACAGGGCATCCGTCTCCTGACGGCTCCCCGCCCGAGCGGTCTTCGTGCCGGGCGGACGGCGGCCGGGGAGATCTCCCCGCGATGGGCGCAGGCGTATCTTATGGAGGCAGCATGGCTCAGACCAATATTCTGCTTGAGGCGGGAACCAACGAACTTGAAGTCGTCGAGTTCTACCTTGATGAACTGGCGCCGCCCAACGGCGATCCCGCTGAAGGACAGGCTACGACGGAAAACCCCGACGGTACCTGCACCTATCGGGGCTATTACGGCGTCAATGTGGCCAAGGTGCTGGAGATCATCCGTATGCCCAAGGTCACGGAACTGCCCGAAGTCCAGCACCCCAGCGTGCTGGGAGCATTCAACCTGCGCTCCCGCATCATCCCTCTCGTGGATCTGGCCATGTGGCTGGAAAAACAGCACGCCCAGACGACCGAGGAACCCAAGACCATCGTGACGGAATTCAACAACGTCACCACGGCCTTCATGGTCTCCGGGGTCAATCGCATCCACCGCATCAGCTGGGAAGAGGTCGAGCCGCCGAACAAGTATGTGGCCGCTGTCTCCAGCAATACCATCATCGGCGTGGTCAAGCTGGAGGGGCGCATCGTCTTCCTCCTGGACCTGGAAAAGGTCGTGGCCAATCTCAATCCCCGGCTCGGCCTGCGGCTGGATGACCTGGGAGCCAACTGGGACGCCTCGCGCGGTTATCGTGCCCTCGTGGCCGACGACTCGGCCCTTGTGCGTGAGATGCAGCGCGATCTGCTGGAAAAGGCCGGTTTCACCGTGGAGGTGACCACCAACGGACGCGAGGCCTGGGAACGGCTCATGAATTTCAAGCGCCTTTCCGAAGAGGAGAACCGGCCCATCACCGACTTCGTGCAGGTGGTCGTCTCGGATATCGAGATGCCGGTCATGGACGGACTCAACCTGACCTTGCGCATCAAGGAAGATCCCATGCTCAAGGAGCTGCCGGTCCTGCTCTTTTCCTCCCTCATCACCGACAAGCTGCGCCACAAGGGCGAAAGCGTCGGTGCGGACGGGCAGATATCCAAGCCGGAAGTGACTCAGCTTGCCAAGCGGGCCGCCGCGCTCATCCAGGCGCGAGAGGCTGCGCGGGCCGAAAAACTGGCCAGCGGGGCCTAACCTTCCGCCATCTGCGGACTGAACGCCTCTCCCGCCTGCCTGCGGGAGAGGCTTTTTTATGCTTCGCCGGGCAGCGCACGGAGACCAGACGCAGGCACGGCTCCCGACCGCCATACGCCCCGCCCGCAGGAGGCTGGACCGCCCTGCTCCCGCGACCACGCGGCAGACGCAGGCTCAGTGCGACCCCCTGGAACGTTTTGCTCTTGAATACGGCAAAACGCGAGGCGGCGGCCCTGCTCCCCCGGCCCGGCGGGAGCGAGAAAACCGTTTTTTTCCGTGGAACGACAGGCCGTATGGGCTGGCTCAAAAAAAGACGGGAGGGGCGTTGACCGCCCCTCCCGTCAAAAGGATCGTTCCGGGATCGCCGGACTAGCGTTCCACCGGCTTGCCGGTCAGCGGCTTGCCCTGATACTCGCCGGTCAGCGTCCGCAGGAAGGACACGATGAGCTTCCTGTCGGCGTCGGAGACCGGGATGCCGGAGAGGTACTTGCCCATGATGGCCACGCTTTCGTCAAGCGTCGTCACCGTACCGTCGTGCATGTAAGGATGCGTCAGCTCCACATTGCGGAGGTTCGGCACCTTGAAGCGGTGCAGGTCCTCTTCCTTGTTGGTGGCGCCGATGCGGCCCTTGTCCGAACCCAGCGGGTTGCCGCGGTCGGCAAAGTAGTCCGCCTTGAGGTCCATATATTCGAAGGACTGGCCGCCCAGGCCCTTGCCCACATGGCAGCTCGCGCAGCGATAGAGCTTGAAGAGCTCGTAGCCCTTCACCTCATCCTTGCTCAGGGCGCTTTCATCGCCCATGAGCCACTTGTCGAAGCGGCTGTTGGGCGTCAGCAGGGTCTTTTCGTATTCCGCGATGGCGTCGGTGATGTTCTTGCCGTTCCAGCCATCGGCATAGACGGCGCGGAATTCGGCACTGAGAGCTTCATCCTTTTCCAGCTTGGCGATGATCTCTTCCCAGTTCTTGGAGCCCATCTCGATGGGGTTCATGGGCGGGCCACCGGCCTGCTCCTGCAGATCAGCGGCGCGGCCGTCCCAGAACTGCCAGCGGTTGAAGGCGGCATTGAACACGGTCGGCGCATTGATGTCACCGAACTGCTTGCGGATACCTTCAGAGAAACGGGAATTGTCCGTACCGGCCTTGTCGTAGACGTGGCAGCCGGAGCAGGCCAGCGTATCGTCGGCCGAAAGGCGCTTGTCATTGAACAGCTTTTCGCCCAGAGCCACCTTGGCGGCATTGACGGGCAGGGACTGCGGGATGGGCTGCACGGGCTCATTGGCATGGCGCGGAGCGGCCGTACCGGTGGCGTAGAACTCGGCGCGGGTGGTACGCACCCAGTCACGGATCAGCTTCTTTTCCTCTTCGGACAGACGGCTGCTCCAGTGCACGACGGTGAACTTGGCCGGCGGCATGGTGTTATTGTTGATGACCCACTCCATTTTCGCCAGGGTCGTCTCGCCCACGGGCTTGTTGGCATCAGCTTCCACAAGCTCGGCATTCAGGTCCATGGCCCGCAGACCGTCGCGGTAATCCTGCTCGATGATCTGACGGATACCCGGAATCTTGGCGTAAAACGGCAGATCGTAGTTCCGGCTATGACAGGCCATACATTTTTCCATGACCACGTCAGACACCATGCTGAACTTGGCCATGGGCGGCTTGATGTCCGCAGCGGACGCCTGTTGCGCGACAACGGCAGTCAATGCCGCGGCCGCCGTCACGGAGCACAGGAACATGCGCTTCCAATCCTTCATCCCAACCTCCATTTTTGAACACGCGGGTGCGTTCTCCCGTCGGCCCTCTACCGTTTTGCCGGGCAAAGCCTTTCTGCCGGCATGAACGCGAACGGTTTATTTGCCTCACATGGGCATCGCATCAGCTGTGCCCGGCTCTTTTTAGTAAGAAAGCATATCATTAGCAAGCAGTTTGTGAACAAAAAAACAAATTTTCCCAGCAACAAGGTACATTACGCAGATCCCAAAGGGTAACCCTTCCCCCCCCAGGCCCAGCTGCCTGCGCGGAGGCAGCCCCAAACGCCCGCCCGGAATAAAAAAAATTTTAATTACGATATATTATAAAAACGATCCCTGCCGGGAGCGCGTCAGGGCCCCCGCGACGCATGGCTGGTGACTACTTGCCTCGCGGACATGTTTTGGAGTAGAGAGAGTATCGAACCAGACAAGGGGAGGGACGGATGTTCTGGGCAAATCTTTCCATCAACAAGAAGCTGGCGCTGGGCTTTACCGGTTCGCTGGCCGCCATGCTCCTTTTTTCCGCGATAGCGTGGTACTCGTCCGAAAATATCATGCATCTGGCCGATGCGGCCATAGATAAACAACGATTCGCGCTGACCCTGACGCTGCGGGAAGTCGATCATCTCAAATGGACGGAACGCCTGCACAAGCTCGTGCTGGACGGCCCCAATGCCGACATGTCCTCCATCCAGACCGATGGACGCAAGTGCGTTTTCGGCCAGTGGTTCTATTCTTCAGAACGCAAGATGCTGGAAAAGCTGCTGCCTGAAACGACGCAGCACTTTCTGGAACTGGAAAAGCCCCATCTTGCGCTGCATGAAAGCGCCGTACACATACAGGAATTGGTACGCGCAGGCAAGCTGAAGGAAGCCGAAGCGTATTTCCTTGAGGTCACGGAGCGTTCCTCGGCGGAAGTGCTCGACCACCTTGAGACCATCCGCAATCTCGTGCTGGCGGCTTCGCGCCAGGATGCGCAAAAGTATCTGGATGTGGGCCATTCCACGCAGTGGCTGTTCGTGGTCATGCAGTGTGTCGCCATGCTGATGCTGGCCGTGGCGAGCATCCTCTTTGCCCGCTCGATCAGCGGGCCGCTGGGGCAGCTCGTCGCCCGCTCGCGTGAAGCGGTGAACGGTAACCTTGATGTGGACCTGCGCCTGCCGCGCAAGGATGAGGCGGGGCAGCTCTCGCAGGCCCTCGGTTCGCTGCTGGACAGCCTCAAGCAGAAACTGGCCGAGAATGAAAAGACCTCGCGTGAGGCCCTTGCCCATGCGGACCGCGCCGAACAGGCCCTGCGCGCGGCCGAGGACAAGGAAGGGCGCATCAGCGGTCTGCTCAAGGAAATGACCGCCATTGCGGCCAAGGCCGACGACATCGCGGCGGATCTGGCCAGAAGCACGCAGAGTCTTGCCGAGCAGGTGGAGGCCGTCAACACCGGCAGTATCGATCAGAACCGGCAGATGAAGTGCAATATGGACAATGTGGAGCAGCTGGCCGTCGCTGCCGGCAACATCGTCCAGAATGCCGCTCTTACCGCCGAAGATGCCGGAAAGTCCCGTCAGAGCGCCACCAGGGGTATGGATGTGGTGCGTGGCTGCGAGGAATCCATGAACCGTCTGCTGGTCATGGCGGAAAAGCAGGACAAGGATCTCCGCCAGCTGGACGAGACCGCCGGCAGCATCGGGGACATCATGAGCGTCATCGTGGATATCGCCGACCAGACCAACCTGCTCGCGCTCAATGCGGCCATCGAGGCGGCCAGGGCCGGCGAGGCCGGACGCGGCTTTGCCGTGGTGGCGGATGAAGTGCGCAAACTGGCTGAAAAGACCGTCGTCGCCACCTCTTCCGTCGGGGGCAAGATCGGGGAGGTCCAGACGGCCATCCATTCCTGCGTGAGCTTCATGCAGGATGCGCGCTCGGCCGTGGAAGAGGCGGACGATCTTGCGCGCCGTTCGGGGACCGTGCTGCAGGAGATCGTGGAGGCCGCCAGCCACAACGAGGGCAATGCCTCCCAGATCTCGGCCGCTGCCCAGCAACAGCACGGTATCGTGGTGACGGTATCCGAAGGTATGCGACAGGTCCGCGAGATCGCTGACAGGAACTTTGCCGCCATGGAAACGGCGGGCGAACAGGTCCGGGCCCTTGTGGGCATGGCCGCTTCGCTCAAGGAACTCATCGACCGCCTCAAGCGATAGATCGCGGGACCATGCAGGACTTCCACAAATTCATCGACGGCTTCAAGAACTTCCGTCGCTATTATTACGACGCCGAAGTGGACTACTATGCCGCTCTGCGCGACGGCCAGCACCCCAAGGCGCTGGTCATCGCCTGCAGCGACTCGCGGGCGGACCCGGCCCTGCTCATGGGCTGCGACCCCGGCGACATCTTCGTGGTGCGCAACGTGGCCAATCTGGTGCCCCATGCCGCGGAGGCGGGACGGGGCGACGCGGTGCTCGCCGTGCTGGAGTACGGCGTGCTCCACCTCAAGGTGGAACACGTCATCGTGCTGGGGCATTCCTGCTGCGGCGGCATCCATGCGCTCCTGCATCCCGAGACCACGCCGCCCGACAGCCATGTGGCCCACTGGGTCTCCATTGCCCGTCCCGCACTGGACAGGATGGATGACGTGACGGAACAGGATCCCGTCGCCAACCGACGCAACTGCGAAGAGGCCGCCGTCCTGCTCTCCGTGGAGAACCTGCTCTCCTATCCCTGGATACAGCGGCGCGTCGCGGAGCACAGACTTTCCCTCCATGCCTGGTACTTTGACATGGAGGTCGGTGACCTGTTGGCCTATTTCCCCGATGCGGAACGCTTCGAGTCCCTGCACGAACACGGCCTGCACCGGGATCTTTCCGGCCTCGGCCCCCATCTGCGCCGCCTGGTGGAAGGCGGTTAAGCGCGGTCCGTCGCACCTTCCGGCAGCCAGAGCCTGCCCTCGGCCACCAGCCGGACAGGTCCATCCACCGTCGCCCGCACGGCCCCGCCCTGCCGGTCCACCGTCACCTCCAGAGGCTCGCCGCCGGGCTGCAAGATGGTGAACACCCGGCGCGCCCCGGCCGGACAGAGCCGCAGCCCCAACGCCAGCGCCCCGGAACCGCAGGCATTCTCCAGACAAGTCGTGCCCGCATCCCGCACATGCACCACCGGGAACATCTCCAGCTGATGCTGCACCTGTCGCCACCAGACGACCCCCGAAGCGGGCAGGGCCGCAAGCTCGTATTCGCGCCGCAAAAGCGCCGATGCCGCCAGGAAATCTTCGGGGAATACATGACGTTCGTCGAGCAGGAGATGGGCGATGCCGGGCAGCCGTACCAGCGTCACACCCGGCGCGGGCTGCTGCATCGGGCAGGCAGGCAGCTCCAGATCCGCCGCTACCCGCCATTCCGGCAGGCTCCCGCGCACACGGACCCCGACCGGCCCCTGCCAACCGGAGACCTGCACTTCAAAAGCGTGCTCCCGCACCTCTTCGTGATGCGGCGTGCCGGCCTGACGAGCGGTCCGTTCCTCCTCCAGCGCCAGCAGCGCCCCAAAGGCGCGGGTGGCGTTCACGCAGAACTCCCCACCCGCCATGCGCAGACGCCGCTCCCGCAGATGGCAGAACCCGGCCTGCTCGCCTCCCAGCAGATGAGGCATCAGGGCCTGCGAGGCCGTGGCCGCCTGCTGCGCGCCAGTGACGGATTCGGCGGGGAAAAGCAGCGTGGTGTTGCCGCTGGGGCTCCATTTGGTAAAAGGCAGTGCTCTCATTGCTGTACCCTCTGTTATGCATCCAGTAGTAGCCAGCCCGAGGGAACTTGTCCAGACGCCCGCTGAGGCCGCAGCATCAACCGATATTCGCTTGCGAATCCTTTCTAGAAAGTGTATAGCAAAAAAAGCCATTCCCCTAACGGTGTGCGGGAGGGCGTTATGGCGGGCAAAATTTCCTGGATCCAGGAGAAAACTTATGGGAGGCTTTATGAAGTCCATTCGTCTGCTGGTGCTGGCTGCTGCCCTCGTGCTCAGCTATGCCGTTGCCGCCGCGGCGGCCCCTGTGTGCAACAAGAAGGTCGAGAGCTTTGACTTCGTCGTGGACTATTCCGGTTCCATGATGATGAACAACAAGGATCTCAAGCAGCCCAAGATGGAAGCGGCCAAGACCGCCCTCAAGCGCGTCAACGCCGCCATCCCGGCGCTGGATTACTACGGTGGTCTGCACACCATCAGCCCCAACGGCGCCATCATCGAGCAGGGCCCGTGGAACCGTGCCGCCATGGACTCCGGCATCAACCAGCTGAAGTCCGATTTCACCATCTTCGGCCGCATGACCAGCATGGGTGACGGCCTGCAGGTCTACACCCCCGCCTTCAACGCCATGAAGAAGCCCGGCGCCATCATCCTCGTGACCGACGGCGACAACAACCGCGGCGTGGACTTCGTGGAGATCGCCCGTCAGCTGTATGCCAGCCAGCGCGGCGTGACCCTGCACATCATCTCCTTTGCCGATACCCCCAACGGTGAAGCCAACATCAAGGCCATCGCCGCTCTGAATCCCTCCACCGTGGTGGTGCGCGGCGAAGAACTCGTGACCAGCGACGCCGCTGTGGAACGCTTCGTGCTGGCCGTCTTCTGCCAGGAAGAGACCGTCATCGTCCTGCGTGGCGTGAACTTCGCCTTTGACTCCTATGCTCTCGACAGCAAGGCCATGGGCATCCTCAACGAAGCCGCCGAACTCATCAAGTCCTCGCCCAACAAGCGCGTGGTGCTGACCGGCTGGACCGACTACATGGGCACCGACGCTTACAACGCCAAGCTCTCGCAGAACCGCGCCAACTCCGTGAAGAGCTACCTGGCCAAGCAGGGCATCCCCGCCAGCCGCATGACCGCCATCGGCAAGGGCAAGTCCTACAAGTACGACAACAAGACCGAAGAAGGTCGCTACATGAACCGCCGCACCGAACTTTCGTTCGAATAAAGCGGATCGCGTAGCCCATCAGTAAAATCGAGGACCCGGCGAGTTTCGCCGGGTCCTCCCATTCAGGAGTACCCATGAAAAACATTCTGCCCCCTCTTGCCCTCGTCCTCTGTCTTGCCATGAGCGGTTGCGGCCTGTTCGGCGGCGACAGCGGCTCCACGGATCCCGTCATGGAAGCGGATCAGAGCGCCGAAACGCCTCAGGCAGAACCCGCCGCGGCCGAACCTGCCGCCAAGACGGACAAGAAAGCTTCCTCCAATCTCAAGGGCGAGGCGCGCATCCGTGCCGATCTGCAGGTGACCGGCGAGCAGCTGGTGGGCCGCGCCGCCCGCACGGTCATGCCTTCCAAGGCCAGCCGTTCCGTGCGCAAGGTCGGCAAGGAATACGTCGCCAACTACATCGAAGTGGACCAGAGCAACGTTTCCACGGACATGCGCCCCGGCAGCAAGGGCCAGTATGTCGGCTTCATCCGTTACAGCGAGTACGAATACGAATGCCGCGCCGCTACCCGCAAGGAAGCCCTTTCCACCAATCAGTGCGAACGCATCCGTACCCGCAACCTCAACGAACTTATCCGTTACGACGGCAAGAAGTGGCTCTTCTAGAGCGTTTTGCCTCTGGTAAAGGCTGAACGCGAGGCGCAGCTCAGCGCCGCCCGCCCAAAGTGAACAGAAAAGCCGCGTCTTTTCCGCGAAACGCCAGGCCGTATGACTTGGAACGCGAAGCGCTTCAACCTAAAAATGCTCTAAAGGATATGCACGGCGTGTCCGCGTCCGGGCGATGTGACGACAGGGCCTGACACGTCGGGCTGTCTGGACCGGCATGATCGCCCTCCCCCACCACTTCGGTCAGGGTTGGACGGCAAGGCAGAAAAAGCGGCGGAGAGGAGACCTCTCCGCCGCTTTTGGTTTACTGTCAGGCTCGAAAAAGGAAGGACTGCCGAAGCACGCCTTCCTCTCGTTCTGCTCATCTCTCGCTCGGGAAGCCTTTTCCCCACCCATCTCCGCAGCCCCACTCTCAGAGTATTTTCCAATCGAAACGTTTATCGCTTCAAACCATACGACCTGCCGTTTCGCGGAAAAGACGCGGCTTTTCCGCTTGGTTTGGGCCGGGCGGCGCTGTACTGCCTCCTCGCGTTTTGCCTTTTCAATGGCAAAACGCTCTACACGCGTAACGCCCCCTGTCATACGCCGTGCGGCACATACTTTACGCCCGGAAGGGGGTTGAAGGTCGCCCCGAGACGGTAAGGCGCATTTTCGATCTACTTTAAACGGATAGCGACGGATAACGAGCGTAGAATGATGTCTTTTGATGAACGCTCGCCCCTATCCAAGGAAGGCGGCAGGGGAAGAGATGGGGGGCTCTTGGGGGGAAGGGGAACTCCTCCAGGGCAGACTGCGACCCGACGGGCGGCCCTTGGGGCCGTGTCCTTGAGGCGACGTAGGAGCCTTACAGACATCGACAGCAGAGCGAGGGGGCCCCTTCCCCCCAGCAAACAGCAAATAGTGGTAACAGGCCCTAGTTGTAGAGTGTCAATACGTTGTTCACCCTCTGCTCAGACATGAAGCTGGAGGTTTTCTGCCAAGAGCCGAA
>NZ_CALVHE010000005.1 GCF_944327235.1 uncultured Desulfovibrio sp. | reverse complement strand
TGTGCCGCCATATAGTCTCTCCTCATTGTAAGTGAAGAGATTATAACATACTATTTAATTTGACGACACCACCTAGATTCTTTCTGGCTTTGGAGTCGGGAGATGCCCTACATGCCGCGACGACTTGCATCAGGACCTATAAAGTTTTTAGGGGGATGGGGGTGTGGGGGGGAAGGGACCCTTTGTTCATAAAGGGCCCCTTCCCCCCACACAAAAAACTTTCAAAAAAACAGCGGAATATATTTTTTACGAGAGGGAAACCGTTTTGGAAAACGGTTCTCCCTCTCCCCCTCGTGCTCCCCCTCTCCCTTCCCAAAACTTTTGCTCTGTCACTGTACGATACCGTGCCCCCCACAAGACAGTGCTGGTCTGCCACGTCCCCCGGCGGTATGAGAAAACAATTTGCAGATTCTGGCTGGCTTGCAATCTGGCGGCTCGTTGGATGTCACGACGACTGACACCTAAACAAGTAAAGTTTTTAGGGGGATGGGGGGTGTGGGGGGAAGGGACCCTTTGTTCACAAAGGGCCCCTTCCCCCCACAAAAAAACTTTCAAAAAAACAGCGGAACGCCGCTTCGCGCAAGCGAAGGGCGTTCCGCTCTGTTCCAGTTTTCAATAAGCCTAATTTCCTGCGGCAGGCGCTGGGGTGGTCTCGCCGCTCTTTTCGCGCAGGCGCAGACCGAGTTCACGCAGCTGCTTGGCCGAGACTTCGGAGGGGGCCTGGGTCATGAGGCAGGTAGCCTTCTGGGTCTTGGGGAAGGCGATGACGTCGCGGATGCTCTGGGCACCGGCGAGCAGCATGACCAGACGGTCGAGGCCGAAGGCAAGGCCGCCGTGCGGCGGAGCGCCCTGCTCCAGTGCGCTGATGAGGAAGCCGAACTGCTCTTCGGCCTGTTCCGGCGTAAAGCCCAGCGCGGCGAACATGCGGCGCTGCACTTCGGCGGAATGGATGCGGATGGAACCGCCGCCCACTTCGTTGCCGTTGAGCACCATGTCGTAGGCACGGGCGCGGGTATGGGCCGGATCGGTAGCCATCAGTTCCAGATGACCGGGAGCCGGAGAGGTGAAGGGGTGATGGCAGGCCACATAGCGCTTTTCCTCTTCGTCGTACTCAAAGAGGGGGAAGTCCGTCACCCAGAGGAAATTGAAGGTATTTTCCGGGATAAGGCCGAGCTGGTTGCCCAGATGCACGCGCAGGTTGCCCAGCGCGGCATTGACCATACCGGGCTCCCCGGCCTGGAAGAATACGATGTCCCCAACTTTCAGGTCGAGCGCTTCCGCAATGCCCTTGCGCTCTTCGTCGGAAAGGAACTTGGCGATGGGGGACTGCCATTCGTCGGCCTTGATCTTGATCCAGGCGAGGCCCTGCGCGCCGTAGATCTTCACGAAATCGGTATAGGCGTCGATCTCCTTGCGGGTCATGGATTCGCCGCCCGGCACCTTCATGGCCTTGACCAGCGTTGCCACGGCAAAGAGCTTGAAGCCGGAACCGCGCACGATGTCGGTGATGTCGTGCAGTTCGAGACCGAAACGGGTATCCGGCTTGTCCACGCCGTACCGGCTCATGGCCTCGGCATAGGGCATACGCGGGAAGGGACGGGGGATATCCTGCCCCATGACATCCTTGAATACGCGCGCCATGAGGCCTTCGGCCATGTTCATGACCTTTTCCTCGTCCACGAAGCTCATTTCGATATCCACCTGCGTGAATTCCGGCTGGCGGTCGGCGCGCAGGTCTTCGTCGCGGAAACAGCGGACGATCTGGAAATAACGGTCAAAGCCGCCCACCATGAGCAGCTGTTTGAAGAGCTGCGGCGACTGCGGCAGGGCATAGAACTGGCCGTTGTTCAGGCGGCTGGGCACCAGGAAGTCGCGCGCGCCTTCGGGAGTGGACTTGGTAAGGATGGGCGTTTCCACCTCAATGAAACCGCCTTCGTCCAGATAGCGGCGGATAGCCTGGGCCACGCGGTGCCGCAGACGCAGGTTGGCCTGCATACGCGGACGACGCAGATCCAGATAGCGCCAGGCAAGACGCAGGTTCTCCCCGGCGTCGGTACGGTCCTCGATGGGGAAGGGAGGCGTTTTGGAAGTATTGAGCAGCTTCCATTCCTTCACCACCACTTCGATGCCGCCGGTGACCAGATTGGGATTGGTCATGCCTTCGGGACGGGGCCGTACGCGGCCCTTGATGGCCAGCACATATTCCGCGCGCAGGATGTGGGCATCCTCGTGGGCCTTGGGGGCGATCTCGGGGCTGAACACCACCTGCGTCAGTCCTTCGCGGTCGCGCAGGTCCACGAAGATGAGGCCGCCGTGATCGCGACGGTACTGCGCCCAGCCCATGAGGCAGACCTCAGCGCCGTCGTCGGCTTCGGTCAACTGGCCGCAGGAATGCGTACGGGTCCAGTCGCCCACTTCCTCGATATATTTCTGGTGCTCCTGCTGGAGATCCTGGGATTGGGTCTGCTCACTCATGCTCAATACCGCCGGAGGTCGAGGCCAGATGTTCCACCACTTCGGACTGCGGCACGGCCTGCTGTTCGCCGCTGTCCATATCTTTCACCATAACCGTGCCGGAAGCCGCTTCGTCCTCACCTATGATGAGGCAATAGCGGGCCCCGGATTTACCGGCCTGACGCATACTGCTCTTGAAGCCGCCGTCGCCGGTGTGAACCTCGCCCGCAAGACCGGCCTCGCGCAGACGCTGGGCCACCGAGAAGCAGGCGTCCTTTCCGGCTTCGTTCATGCCCACGGCATAGAAATCCAGCCGCTGGGCGGGACGTTCCGGAAGGAGCAGCGCCAGCCGTTCCATGCCGCAGGCAAAACCCACCCCCGGCACATCAGGCCCGCCCAGGCTCTTCACGAGTCCGTCATAACGCCCGCCGCCCGCCACGGCGGACTGTGAACCGATATTCCCGCTTACCACCTCGAAGGTCGTACGGCAATAGTAATCAAGTCCCCGCACCAGCCGATGGTCCAGCTCATAGGGGATATGCTCCGCTTCCAGCAGACGCACCACGGTATCGAAATGGGCGCGGCAGTCCGGGCAATTGTAGTCCAGCAGGCGCGGCGCGGCGTCCGTCAGACGGCGGCAGCCCTCCTGCTTGCAATCCAGCACGCGCAAGGGATTGGTCTGCATACGGCGCGTGCAGTCCTCGCACAGACCGCCCTCTCCGGCAAGCCCCTTCAGGTAGTCCACCAGCGCTTCCTTGAAGCGCGGACGGCAATTGGAGCAACCCAGGGAATTTATCTTCAGGCCCAGCTCCGTAAGCCCCGCTTCCCGCAAAAAGCGCATGAGCATGATGATCATGTCCGCATCGGCATAGGGGCTGTGCGAGCCAAGACATTCGCAATTGAGCTGATGGAATTGCCGCATCCGTCCCTTCTGGGGCCGCTCGTAACGGAACATGGGACCGGTGGTGAACAGACGGCTCACGCTTTCGCGGGTATGCCGCGCGTCCTCGATATACGCGCGCATGACGCCGGCCGTCGCTTCGGGGCGCATGGTCATGAGACGGTCGTTCCTGTCCGGGAAGGTGAACATCTCCTTCTGCACCACATCGGTCTCCTCACCGATGGAGCGCCGGAACAGGTCGGTATATTCCAGGACAGGCGTCCGCAATTCCACAAAGCCGCAACGCGAAAAGACGCGCCGCGCCGTTTCTTCCAGGAAGAGGAAGGCGTCGGAATCCGGCGGAAACATGTCCGCAAAGCCTTTGATGCGTGTAACGTGAGCTGCCATGATGACCTCAGGAATTGACCGCCGCGCAGGGCTGTTCGAGTCTGTGCTTGCCCGCTTCCCGGCAGGGAACGGGATAATCGCCATTGAAGCAGGCGAGGCAGTAGCTGTCGGAATGCATGACCGAACGCAACAGCCCGTCTATGGAAAGATAGTGCAGGGAATCCACATCCAGCTCGCGCACGATCTCCGGCAAATCGAGGGAAGCCGCGATGAGCTCGCCGCGCGAGGCGAAGTCGATGCCGTAATAGCAGGGGAATTTCACCGGCGGGCAGCTGATGCGGATATGCACCTCCTTCGCCCCCAGTTCGCGCAATTTTTTCACGCGGGTACGCATGGTCGTGCCGCGCACGATGGAGTCGTCCACGATGCAGATCTTCTTGCCCTCGATCATGGAACGGACCGGATTGATCTTTACCCGCACGCCGAAGTTCCGCATACTCTGGGTAGGCTGGATGAATGTACGGCCCACGTAGTGATTGCGGATCATGGCATGTTCATAGGGAAGCTCGGCGCACTGGGCAAAGCCCACGGCCGAATAGACCCCGGAATCGGGGAACGGCATGATGAAATCCACATCCGGCGTGGACTCATGGGCCAGCTGCCAGCCCATCTGCTTGCGGCACTGGTAGACCTGCTCGCCAAAGACGAAGGAGTCCGGCCGGGCAAAGTACACCAGCTCGAAGATGCACTGGCGCGGCTTGTCCGGCAGCGGGCCGTGCAGCTGTTCGCTGCGTTCGCCCTGCTCGTCCACGATGTACATCTCGCCGGGCGCGATGCTGCGTTCGTATTCGGCTTCCATGAGATCGAAGGCGCAGGTCTCCGAGGCAAAGACCGGACTGTTGTCCAGCCGCCCCAGCGCCAGCGGATGGAAGCCGTGCGGATCGCGCACCGCAACAAGGGTATTGCCGCTCATGACCAGCAGACAGTAGGCGCCGCGCACGCACGAACAGGTGTCGCGCACGGCTTCCACCAGATTCTTGGTGCGCAAGGCGCGCGCCAGCAGATGCATGAACACTTCCGTATCATTGGTCGTGCTGAAGATGGAGCCGTCGCTCTCCAGCTCTTCGCGCAGCTCCGCCGTGTTGACGAGATTGCCGTTATGGGCCACGGCGATGTCCTTCCCGCGGAAGTGGGCCACGAAGGGCTGGGCATTGCGCATATGCGAGCGCCCGGTGGTGGAGTAACGCACATGGCCGATGGCCGTATCCCCCACGAGCGTGCTGAGCGCCTCCTCCGAAAACACGTCGGGAACGAGGCCCATGCCCTTGTATTCGTACATGGTGCCGCCGTCCCAGGTCACAATACCCGCGCTTTCCTGCCCGCGGTGCTGCTGCGCATACAGGCCGAAATACGTCAGCCGCGCCGCGTCTTCATGGCTGTAAATGCCGAAAAGTCCACACTCGTGACGAATCATGCCAAACTCCTCATGCTGTCCGCCCTTCCACTCGCGCCCCGATCCCTGCGGACCGGGGACGCCCGGACGCGCCTATTTCCTTTCCGCCGCCTTCGCCTGACGGCGGGAGGGATTTTTCATCTTTTTTTTCAAATACGCAATGCGATTTTCCACCACATCGGTATTGGGATAACTTTCGCGGCAAAGCTCGAACTGGGCCAGCGCCTCTTCCTGACGATCGAGCTGCTCCAGGGCATCCCCCAGGAGGAACAGCGTCAGGGCGCGCAGGCTGTCACTCGGCTCGCTGTCCAGGATCTGCTGCGACAGATCGGCCGCTTCCTGCCAGCGTTCCCGGGCCGCGCTCTGGTCCGCCAGATCATACATGCAGTTCAGTTTGGCCGTCTCGTTGACCGGCAGGGCCAGACATTGCTGCAAGGCATCTTCCGCGGCCTCATAGCGATGCAGACGGAAATTCATGGCCGCCAGATGGCGGTAGCCTTCCACGCTGTCCTGCGGGCTGAGGCCTTCCAGATCCAGATAGGCGCTCCAGATGTCCACCGCGCGCTCATGCCGACGCTGGCGCTCCACGAGCTGTCCCATGCGCCAGAGGATGTCCTTGCAACGGGCGTCGCTGTCCGCGAACTCCTCCAGCATGGTGTCCAGATAATCCAGCCGCACCCGCGTGGTGACGCCCGTGGCGTTGGCCACGGTCAGCAGGAGCTGCCAGGCCTCCCAACGTTTGTCGGAGTCCCCGGATTCCCGCAGGAAACGCTCCAGCAGGCGTTCGGCCCGCGTCCACTCATGGGCCGCCACGGAACTTCTCGCCTCGCTGAGATCGTCCCCCAGCGGCGAACGTTCGCAGCCCGGCAGACTGAAAAGCAGCAGACAGCAGAGCAGCAGGCCGCCTGCGCGCCTGCCGCCCCGCCGTCCCCATTCGCGGCAAACATCCCGCTCCAGGCGGAAAGCCCAGCGCATTATGCTTCTCCGTTCTCCTCAGGGGACGTTCCCGACGGCGCGCTGTCCGCATCCGGGCTTTCCCCGGTCGTCGTTTCGGCGCTATCCACCCGGGGGGCCTCACCCTCGGCCGTCAGTTCGTCCAGTTCCTCATCATCCAGCTTGCGGCCGCTCTGTCCGCCCTCGTCCACGCGGTCAAAGCCCACCACGCGGGCGCCTTCGTCCAGACGCACCAGCATGACGCCCATGGTGGCCCGGCCCTTGCTGCGCACGTCGTCCACGCCGATGCGCACGATCTTGTTGGCCGAGGTCAGCAGCACGAGACCGTCATTGTCCCGTACGGGCATGGCCCCCACCACCGGACCGGTCTTGCCCGTCACCTTGAAGTTGATGATGCCCTTGCCGCCGCGCGTCTGGAGACGGTAGAGATCCACCCGCGTGCGCTTGCCGAAGCCGTTGGCCGAGATGGACATGATCTCCGTGGTCTGGTCGTATTCCTTGAGGATGACCCCGGCCACCACCACATCCTGTCGCCGCAGGGCGATGCCCTTGACCCCTGTGGCCACGCGGCCCATGGGACGCACGTCCTTGCAGGAGAAGCGGATGGAATAGCCGTCCGCCGTGGCCAGCACGATGTGGGTATCGTCCCGGATGGGGCGCACCACCACGAGCTCGTCGTCCTCGCGCAGGCCCACGGCCATGAGACCGCTCTTGCGGCAACGGGCATAGAGCGAGGCCGAGGAGCGCTTGACCATGCCCCGCCGGGTGACGAAGAGGAAATACTTGTCCTCCGCGAACTCGCGCAGGGCCAGCACCGTGGTCACCCATTCGCCCTCTTCCAGCGGCAGCAGATTGTTGATGTGCACGCCCTTGGCCGTGCGGCTGCCCTCGGGGACCTGATGCACCTTGAGCTGATGCATCCGCCCCTTGTTGGTGAAGAGGCAAAGATACTGGTGATTGGTGGTGGTCAGGAACTCCTGCACATAGTCGTCCTCCGCCGTGTGGAGGGCCGCGATGCCCTTGCCGCCGCGCTTCTGCTGCTGGTAGTTCTCCAGATTGGTGCGCTTCATGTAGCCGCGGCGGGACAAGGTGATGACCACTTCGTCGTCGGGGATGAGATCCTCGATGTCGATGCCGGACAGAGCGTCCGTCACCACTTCCGTGCGGCGGGGCGTGGCGAAGGTCTCCCGGATCTCCGCGATCTCCCGCTTGAGTTCGCCGCGCAGCACTTCGGCATTCTCCAGGATCGAGGTATAGAACTGGATCTTCTGGAGCAGGTCGCGGTATTCGGCCAGCAGTTCCTCGCGCTGCAGGCCGGTCAGGCGCTGCAGGCGCATGTCGAGGATGGCGCGGGCCTGGACTTCCGTCAGCTCGAAACGGGCCATGAGCCCGGTGCGGGCCTCGTCCGGGCTGGCGGACGCCCGGATGAGGGCCACCACCTCGTCGATGTTGTCGATGGCGATACGCAGGCCCTCGAGGATATGGGCGCGGGCTTCCGCCTTGGCCAGATCGTAGCGCGTACGGCGGATGACCACCTCCCGCCGGTGATCCACGAAGCAGGCCAGCGCGGTCTTGAGATTGAGCAGCACGGGCCGGTTGTCCACCACGGCCAGCATGTTGATGCCGAAACTGGTCTCCAGCGGCGTATACTTGTACAGACCGTTGATGACGATGTCCGGGATGGTGCCGCGCTTGAGGTCGATGACGATGCGTATGCCCTTCCGGTCCGACTCGTCCCGCAAGTCCGCAATGCCGTCGATCTTGTGGTCATTGATGAGGGCGGCGATCTTCTCCACCAGAGCGGACTTGTTGAGACCGAAGGGGATCTCCCGGATGACCACGGCCTGCAGGCCCTTCTTCCGCTCTTCCACTTCCAGACGGCCGCGCACCTTCACCGTGCCGCGCCCGGTGTGGTAGGCGTCATACAGGCCCTTGCCCGCATAGACGAAACCGCGCGTGGGGAAGTCCGGTCCCTTGACCACTTCCATAAGGTCGTCCACGCTGGCTTGCGGATTGTCCAGCAGGATCTGCAGAGCGTCGCAGAGCTCTCCCAGATTGTGCGGCGGGATGTTGGTGGCCATGCCCACAGCGATGCCCGAAGAGCCGTTGAGCAGCAGATTGGGCACCTTGGTAGGCAGGACGGACGGTTCCTGCAGGGTATTGTCGTAGTTGGGCCGGAAATCCACGGTCTCCTTGTCCAGGTCGGCAAGGAATTCCCCGGCCAGCCGGGACATGCGTACTTCGGTGTAACGCATGGCGGCGGGCGAGTCCCCGTCGATGGAGCCGAAGTTGCCCTGCCCGTCCACCAGCGGATCCCGCATGGAAAAATCCTGTGCCATGCGCACCAGCGCGTCGTAGACCGCGGAGTCGCCATGCGGATGATATTTACCGATGACGTCACCCACGATGCGCGCGGATTTCTTGTGCGGCCGGTTGTAGGTGTTGGCCAGTTCCGACTGCGCAAAGAGGATGCGCCGGTGCACGGGCTTCAGGCCGTCGCGCGCATCGGGGATGGCGCGGCCGATGATGACCGACAGCGAATATTCCAGATAGGATTTCCGCAGTTCGTGCTCAATACTGATTTTCGGTTGCTCGGACACGTTTGCCTCGTTGCTTGGGTAGCAGGGGGATCCCCGCCAGCTAGATATCCAGATCCTGCACGCTCAGGGCATTGCGCTCGATGAACTCGCGCCGCGGGGCCACACGATCCCCCATGAGTTCCTCGAAGGCGTCGGAGGCCTCGTTGGCATCCTCCACGGAGACCTGAAGAAGGACGCGGTTCTCGGGATTCATGGTCGTCACCCAGAGCTGTTCGGGATTCATTTCCCCAAGACCCTTGTAGCGCTGGATGTTGATGCCGCGCCGGGCTTCTTCCAGCGTCAGGCGCAGCAGGCTGAACACATCGTCCGCCGCCTGCTCGCCGTCCTTGCGGCGCAGGCTGAAGCTGAAGCCGCCGCACTGCTCCCGCAGTTCGTCGAAGAGCTGCCGCGTCTGCCGGTACAGACGGGAGGCGAAGAATTCCATGCCGCGCCGGGTATGATGGCTCCCGGTATTCTCAAAGACCGCAAAGACGCGCTCCTCACCGTCCTCGTCGGCCTCGCGCGAGAGCGTCAGCAGATAGCCGCGTTCGTTGAGCCAGGCCAGCAGGGCTTCGTCCCCGGACTGGATGAGGTCCGCATCCACGAAGTGCGGATAGGTCGTCAGCGCCAGGAAGAGATCACGGGCCATGCCGGTGCTCTCGGCATCCGTCACGCGGCTTTCCAGCTTCTCGATGTGACGCATGAGGTCCAGCAGCTTCGTGCCCGAGTATTCCGTGCCGTTCTCAGCGACGATGGTCACATCCTCGCTGACGCGGTTGAGCAGGAAGTCGTTGAGTTCCGCGTCGTCCTTGATGAACTTCTCGAAACGGGCATTGTGCGCGCGATAGAGCGGCGGCTGGGCGATGTAGACGTAGCCCTTTTCCACCATCTCCTGATACTGCCGGAAAAAGAAGGTCAGCAACAGGGTGCGGATGTGCGCGCCGTCCACATCGGCGTCGGTCATGATGATGATCTTGTGGTACCGCAGCTTGTCGAGGTCCGTATCCCCTTCACCTATGCCCGCGCCCATGGCCGTGATGAGGTTTTTCACCTCCTTGTTGGCCAGCATCTTGTCGAAGCGCGTGCGCTCGGTATTGAGGATCTTGCCGCGCAGGGGCAGGATGGCCTGATTGCGGGGATTGCGTCCCTGCTTGGCCGAGCCGCCTGCCGAATCGCCTTCCACGATGAAAAGCTCGGACTCGGCCGGGTCCTTGCTCTGGCAGTCAGCCAGCTTGCCCGGCAGGGCGTTGTCCGAGAGCGCCCCCTTGCGGCGCACCAGTTCCTTGGCCCGCCGGGCGGCGTCACGCGCCCGCGCGGCGTCCATGGCCTTTTCCACGATGGTGCGGATGTCCTTGGGGTTCTCCTCGAAATATTCGTTGAGCTTGTCGTAGACGACGCCCGCCACGATGCCGGCCACTTCGCTGTTGCCCAGCTTGGTCTTGGTCTGGCCCTCGAACTGCGGCTGCGGCAGCTTGACGCTGATGATGGCCGTGAGGCCTTCGCGCACGTCGTCGCCGGACAGCACGGTGCCCTTGAGCTTCTTGGTCAGATCCGGCTGATTTTTCACATAGCCGTTGATGGCGCGGGTGAGCGCCGTGCGGAAGCCCACCAGATGCGTGCCGCCCTCGGCCGTGCGGATGTTGTTGGCAAAGGTATGGATGTTCTCCTTGTAGGCCGTGGTGTACTGCATGGCAAAATCCACGGTCACATTATCCTGCAGCCCTTCGCAGTCGATGACCGGATGCAGGGGCGTTTCCCCCTCGTTGAGATCGGTCACGAACTGACGGATGCCGCCCTCGGCGTGGAAAATGTGTTCCTGGCCCGTGCGCTCGTCGATGCATTCGATGGTCAGACCGCGATTGAGGTAGGCCAGTTCCTCGAAACGCTTTTTCAGCGTCTCGTAGGAAAATTCCAGCACCTCGAAAATCTCTTCATCCGGCTTGAAGGTGACGGTGGTGCCATGACCGTCCACATTGTCACCGATGACGGTCAGTTCGTCCTGCGGCACGCCGCGCGCATAGTGCTGACGGTAACGCTTGCCGTCGCGCCGCACGGTCACGGTCAGGGACTCGGACAGGGCATTGACGCAGGATACGCCCACCCCGTGCAGACCGCCGGAGACCTTGTAGCTCGTATTGTCGAACTTGCCGCCGGCGTGCAGCTTGGTCATGACCACCTGGACGGCGGGCACGCCTTCCTTGGGGTGGATGTCCACCGGGATGCCGCGACCGTCGTCGCGGACGGTGACGGAATTGTCCGCATGGAGGATGACGGTGATGGACGTGCAATAGCCCGCCATGGCCTCGTCGATGGAGTTGTCCACCACTTCGTAGACGAGGTGATGCAGGCCGCGCACGTCCGTGGAACCGATGTACATGGCCGGACGCTTGCGTACGGCCGAGAGCCCCTCGAGAATGGTGATGGATGCGGCATTGTAGCCGCCGGCATTTTCGGGAGCCATTAGACGTCTTCCTCGCTGTAATAAGTGGTTTCAGAGACCTTCATGGGCATGATGATCACTGTATAGTCCGGATCCTCCTCGCCGCGGATGCCGCAGGCCCCTTCCGCGCCGGTCATGGTCATGGTCACCGAGGACGAGGCGAAATGTCCCAGCACGTCCATGAGATTGCGCGTGGGGAAGGCGATGCGCTCTATGTCCCCTTCGTAACCCACTTCCAGGCTCTCGCTGGCCGAGCCGATCTCCTGGCCCTGCGCATGGAGCACGGCTTCCTGCGCCGAAAGGTCGAGATAGGTGCAGCGGTCGCTCTCGGTATTGAAGATGAGGATACGGCCCAGGGCTTCCATGGCATCCTTGCGGGTCAGGGTCAGACGGCTCGCGCCCTCCCCTTCCAGACGGCTCAGGAAGACATTGTAGTCGGGATACTGATGTCCGGCACGCGGCAGGCTCAGGCTCTCCGCGCCGTCCAGCGTGCGCAGGTAGAGACGCTTGTCCGTGATGTCCAGTTCGATCTCGTCCATGCCCAGCCATTTCTTGAGGTCCTGCAGATACTTTTTCTGGATGAGCACCCCTTCCTGCGGCAGGCGTCCGGCAAGTTCGTCATGCGTGAAGGAAACGAGCGCGAACTGATGGCCGTTGAGGCCGCAGACGTCGATACGTCCGTTGCCCGTGGGCTTCATGTACAGGCAGGCGATGGCGTCCATGGAATCGTCGTCACTGATGCAGAAAACGACCCTGTCCAGCAGGTCCTGCAGGAAATCGCCGGACCAGGTGACGGCATTGCCCTGCGGGAAGGCCGAGAAATTCTGGAACAACTCCTCCCCGTTGACCGGCAATTTGTATGAACGGCGTCCCTGTTCCAGAAGCAGGGTCTTGCCGCCCGCGTCCAGACTGAGACGCAGCGGTCCGTTGGGGAGCTGACGCACCAGATCCACAAAGGAGCGTCCCTGTACGCCTACCAGACCGCTCTGCTGCACGTCCGCTTCATAGCGGCCGGTAAATTCGATGTTGGCATCCGTGGCCATGATGGAGAGATGGCCTTCTTCCGCCCGGAGCCAGATGGAACGCAGATAGGCCGCGCCGGCCTTGGCGGGGATGATGGCTGCCGCCTTGAGCAGACCGTCGATGATGCGTTCTTTGTTTACGGTAAGTTTCATACAAGAAATCCTCGTGATAATAGGCAGTCACTCTTTGTTGCCAACTCATCCAACCTGCCTTGATGTCTTGATTTTTTACTGACACCGACAGGCATCCCCCGGGAACGTCAGGCACGTTTCCCGGCCCCGTGTCCGGGGAGCGTGTTCCTCATGGTGCGCTTTTTTCCAGGGCGGCGACCACGTTCTGCACTTCTTTGTTACTTTCCAGCATTTGTTTAATCTTTTTAACGGCATGGACGACCGTACTATGATCGCGTCCTCCGAACATGCGCCCCAGTTCCGGATAGGAGAGCCCCAGACGGCGACGACAGACGTACATGGCTATCTGCCGGGCCAGCACGAGCTGCGGGCGTCTGCCGTTGCCCAGCACTTCTTCGGGGCGCAGGGCGTAGAGGCGGCAGATCTCTTCCACGATCTCCCGGTGGCCGATGGCCGGTTCCGTCCCGCCGGTACGGGCGATGTTCTCGATATCTTCCCGGCTCAGGCTGCCCTGCCGCATCTCGGCAAAGGCCGCCGCCTTGAGCATCATGCCCTGCAGCAGCCGGAACTGGCGACAGCGCCGGGCCAGAAAAAGCTGCTCCTCGTGGGAAAGGGGCAGCTTGTGCAGGCGGCATGTCTCCTGCAGATATCGCAGGCGGATCTCCAGATCCGGTTCCAGCAGTTCCGTCACCAGTCCGCTTTCCAGACGTCCGGTCAGCCGGCTTTGCAGGCTTTTGAACGTCTGTGCCGTGCCGGTCAGGGCAAAGAGCGCCTGTCGTTGCGGCGGGCAGTGATCCAGCAGGGAGACGAGATGTCCCTGCCATCGTTCCTGTCCGATGATCTCCTGAAGATCGTCCAGCAGCAGCGCATCGACGGTCTGCCAGAAGCGTTCCGGCAGACGTGCCCACCCCTCCGCCTGACGACAGAAGCGTGCCGCCGGCAGCGCCAGGACCCGCAATCCCTGCCGGGCGTAGGCGGATCCCACGGCGGAAAGGAGATGGCTTTTGCCCGTGCCGCTCCCCCCGTACAACAGCAGCGGCTGGAATACGGACCCGGGAGCATGGCCGACGATGCGGCGCATGGCTTCCAGAGGAAAGGCATTCTTGGCATTGCAGAGAAAATCGTCCAGCGTCTTGTGCGTACCGGGCTGGGAAGGCGTATGTCCGTCAGGCAGGATGATGCCGTCCGGGGATCCCGGCTGCCGCTCGTTCGTCCGCCTGTCCGCTGCCGTCGGGAAGACCGTTGCGTCGGGGCCTGTCCGCGGGCGGGGGATGACGTCCGTACGGTAACGGACCTGCGTCCCCGGCGGAAGGCACTGCCGCAGCGCCGTTTCAAAGATCTGCCGGTACGGGGAGAAAAAACGCTCGTACAGGGCGTGAGGGAATATGATCTCCACGGCTCCGTCAGCTTCCAGCACGCCAAGACCGTGCAGCCAGGGACGCGGCTCATGCGGGAGACGTTGCTCCAGCGCCTCGTCCATGCGGCGCAGCAGGTCTGGAGGAGAAAGGGATGTATGCCTGTCGCTCAAGGTGCTTTCCCGGCCGCGCGATTCCGCGCGAAGCAAAGGAAGAATATAGGCGATTTTTCCCGTTGAAACAAGTGTGGAAAAGCCCCCTCCCACGGCCGGTCCCGTGGCCGCCGGGCAGGGGGTGACGGTCCGGCGGAGCGGGAAAGCGGGAGGACGGGAGGATGCTGGACAGAAATATGGCGGCGGGGTATATATTGCATCCGGAGAGCTAACGGAAAAAATATATGAAACGAATCTGGTTCATCCTGATCGTCCTGCTGGTGTTCATCGGTATCGTCAGCGCGGTGCAGCTCGGCATTTCCGGCGGGCAGGCGCAGCGCCCGCCCGCACAGGCCCCTGAACCGCTCCGGCAGGAAGCGGGAAAGTCTCCTTCTTCGGGGATACCCGCCGCACCGGAGGCGGAAAAGGAGGGAGGATCCCCTTCCGCCGGGAAGGAAAGCCTCCCCGCGCCTGAGGATGCGGCGGAAGGCGACGCGGCGAGCGATCCTCTGCAAGCCCCTGATGCCCGCGCGGAAGCCGCCCCGCCCGCCGGGGACGCCGTGAAGCACGGCACCGTGGAGAAGGGGGACACCCTCAGCACAGTGCTGGAAAGCGTCAGCACGGAAGGCTCCTTTGAATACGCCAATGCGGTCAAGCAGGTCTTTTCCCTGCGGGCGTTCCGCGCCGGGCAACCGTATGTGGTGGTGACGGACAACGCCACCGGCCGCGTCAAGCGCTTTGAATACGAGATCGACGGAAACAGCCGCCTCGTGGTGGAAGGCATGGAAGAGCCGGTCGCCCGGGTGGAACGCATCGAATATGTGGTCCTGCTGGAGACCATCAAGGCGGAGATCGAGGACAACCTCTTCCAGGCCGTGGCCGACATGGGGGAAGGTCCGCAGATCGCCATCCTGCTGGCCGAACTCTTTGGGTCGGAGATCAACTTCATCCGCGACCTCCAGCCCGGCGACAGCTTCAGCGTGCTGGTGGAAAAGCGCTATCGGGACGGCGAATACAAGGGCTATGGGCGCATCCTCGCCGCGACCTTCACCAATCAGGGCAAGACCTTTGAAGCCTTCTATTTCAAGGACGGCAAGGAGCGCCCGCAGTACTACAACCGCAAGGGCGAGAACCTGCGCAAGACCCTGCTCCAGGCCCCCCTGTCCTTCACCCGCATAACCTCGCGCTTCAGCCACAACCGCAAGCATCCGGTGCTGGGCTACAGCCGTCCGCACCTCGGCGTGGACTATGGCGCGCCCACGGGGACGCCCGTCAAGGCCGTGGGGGACGGCGTGGTCATCAAGCGCGGCTGGGCCGGCGGCTACGGCAATCAGATCATCCTCAAGCACGAGGCGGGCCTGGAATCGTGGTATGCGCATCTTTCCGGCTATGCGCGCGGTCTGAAGAAAGGCCAGCGCGTCCGGCAGGGGCAGGTCATCGGCTTCGTGGGCAGCACGGGCCTTTCCACCGGTCCGCATCTGGATTTCCGTCTCAAGCAGAACGGCAAGTTCGTCAATCCGGTGAAGGCCATCAACCCGCGCGGCAAGCCCGTATCCAAGGAGAGCATGGCGCGTTTCAGCGAGATCATGAAGCTGGAAAGCGCCTATCTGAATGGGGAGAAGAGCCTGTCCGACTATACGGTGGACAGCATCGTCAGTCTTGCGCCGTCGACTTCTCCCGGTGTCCGGGACGAAAAGGAAGAAGAGGACGGCAAGGGCAAACGCCGCCGGCAGCGCTGACGGCCATCTGTCCGCGTGGCGTGTCCGCCCCGGTGCGGGTGTGACGCTCCGCGGCTTTTTTCGGGAGGGAACCATGTTGCTGGTGGATCCAGTCAAGCAGTTGAGCGGCGTTTGGCAGCGTGTGGTCGGAGGGCAGATACTGGTGGTCAGCGGCGATCCTGAACGGGAATCGGATCCCGTGACCGCAAGTTCCCCATTGGCCGTACGGACCTCCAGCTCCTTCTTCCTCGGGCCTGACTGGCTGGCCATCGCGGCCAGCATGGAAGGTTCCGGTTCGGTCATCAACGTGGTGCTCTGAGCCGGGACGAGGACCGATCCAGGGCTTGTCGACACTAATTTTACACATAATTTCAATAGATAAGCCTATCGTCCGTACACGCTCAGCTTGCTATGGGGGCGGGGTAGCCTCGTGTCCCTGACTCCCCCAAACAAACTGCAAATAGTGTTGACAGGACCTAATGCGAGGACCGTTTTGCCGGACGGCCCCGACCATGCGTCCTGTCCGTCAGGCGGACGCGCCATGCGGCGGTTTTCCCTTGAATGACGTTACGGGCGGGAGAAGGCGCAATGGTCATCATCATTACAGGCGCTACCCATACGGGCAAGACCCTGCTGGCGCAAAGGCTCCTCGAACGCCATCACTATCCGTGTCTTTCCATCGATCTTTTGAAGATGGGCCTGATACGGAGCGGCAACACCTCGCTGACTCCCTATGACGATGCGCGACTTGAGTCCTATCTGTGGCCCATAGTTCGCGAGATGATAAAGACTGCCGTGGAAAACCGACAGTCTCTCATCGTTGAAGGCGGCTACATCCCCCATGACTGGAAAGAAAGTTTCGAGGAGAAGTATCTCAGGGAGATACGATATATTTGTCTCGTGATGAGCAAGGACTATATCCTGCGTCACTTCGCACAGATACAAAAATATGCGGATGTCGTTGAGAAACGCATTTCCGATGACGGCTGTACGATCCCGTATCTCATCAAGGAGAACGCGCGATATCAGCATTTCTGCGAACTGCATGGATACCGGTATCTTTTTATCGACAAGGGATATCATCTTGATGTCGATCTGTGACCGTACATGAGGAGAGAACGTTCCTCTTGCACGGACACGCCAAAGAGAAATGTTTTTTGCCGTTCGTGGCTCTCCAAAAAAATGTAACCGACTTGCCGATGACGCGCGGTACGACCCCTGCCGCGTAGACGGGCACGGGCGCGCTTTGCCGGACCGGGGCGTGTGGTCCGTCCAGACAGAGAGCGTTTTCCGCTTGAAACGTTTCGTGTTTCAAACCATACGGCCTGTCGTTTCGTGGGAAAAGCGCTGTCATTCCGCTTGCTTTTTGCCTGGCGGCGCCGTGCTGTCGCTTCGCGTCTTGCCTTTTTCAAGGTAAAACGCTCTCCCCCCGATCCATTGAGGAAGAGAGGAAACCCCTCTCTTCCTTTTTTTGTTCCCATAGAGCGGATTCGCATTGAAATCGTGTCCAATCTCAATGCTAACGCTGCCCTCACACTACGGAAAAAGTGTGGTTTTTCCGTGTGTTCGGTTGCGGGTAGTCGCTCTCGCGACTACCAGAGCAATCCACATTTTCAATGTGGAATTGCTCTAGGCAGGAGTCGCCTCTGCGGAATGGATGTGCTTTTTCCACGGATGCCTTGGGATATGTGGCGGGCGTTACAGGGAATACATGTGGTCCATGTGCGGAATATTTTTATCTAGTTGGAATCAATATATAATTCGTTTCAAAAAGTCCGGATAACAGTTTTTTCGGCAGGCATCTGCGGACATTTTTTCCGCATGTGGCGTGCCTCTTTGCCCTTCTGACGGCTTCA
Source organism: uncultured Desulfovibrio sp. (assembly GCF_944327235.1). Taxonomy (GTDB): domain Bacteria; phylum Desulfobacterota; class Desulfovibrionia; order Desulfovibrionales; family Desulfovibrionaceae; genus Desulfovibrio. Next base: position 44,301 of record NZ_CALVHE010000005.1, on the reverse strand, counting down.
CATCTTGGTTTGGGGAGTTAGGTCTTGTGTTCTTTATGTTCCTATTAAGAGGGTAGCAAAAGGATATTTTTGTGAAATAGGAACTAATCCACTGTTTTTCTTTCTATTTTTTGGGCTCAACATATTGTTACTCCGCAAATGAGCATTTTGTTTCCTTTGTGGAAAAATGTCTGTCATCTTTGGTAAGAAAATGAATATCTCATCGAATTTTCAAGCTTTTTATGTATCGCTGAAAAGCGTTCATAACTTTGCCGTATCTTCTTCCTCGCGAACGTGCAGCAAGGGACGGAAGCTGGGGGAGGCAGTAGGAGGGGCATGTGCGTAATGGGCTGTTTCATATTGTGCATAATAAATAAAATATACTGATTTTATTGAATAAAAATAGAAAATGTATTGTTCGCCTGGCTTTGTGCTTGCGGATGGAGGATGAGGATCGAACAGTCATGCGCTACGGCAGGCAGCGAATGTCCGGGAGCGATATACAGGGATGTCGCGACACACGTCATCCTGAAGCGGCATCTGTGATCGTATATATTGTTCGTAATAACTATATCATGTTGAAATAATAATATTTATTTGAAACGATTCTCTGCGCGCAACATGTTTCCTCACGGTGCGTAACGCAGATGGGGGGAAGGAAAGGCGGCGTTTGGGACGATGCTGCTGCCGCACGCCGTCCTTGCCGAAATGGCACGGCATGAGCGTGGGACGGCAGGCGAAGGCGGGATGGTATTTTGCTCGCAAGGGCGGCATCATTGGAGTGTGCTGTGTGCCGTACGCGAACGAAATGCCCCGTCGGCCGGAGGGCTGACAGGGCATGTTGGAGCGTTTTGCCTTTGAAGAGGGAAAGATGCGAAGTGGCGGCTTAGCGCTGCCCGGCCCAACGGGGCGGAAAGACCGCGTTCTTTCCTCGAAACGATGGGCCGTATGGTTTGGGACGCAAAACGTCTCAAACGGAAAATATTTTGAGACGAAAGGAAGTGGCGTGTTATTTGGCGGACGGTCCGTCGCTGGCGGGAGTCGCCGGAGGGATCATCTTGGCGGCAAAGGCGGCCGCGCCGAAACCGTTGTCGATGTTCACCACCGCCACGCCGGGGACACAGGAGCAGAGCATGGTGGAAAGCGCCGCTTTGCCCCCGGCGCCGATCCCGTAGCCTACCGAGGTGGGCACAGCCAGCAGGGGACAGCGCAGCAGTCCGGCCAGCACGGAGGGCAGCGCCCCCTCCATGCCCGCCACGGCGATGACGCAGCGGGCGGCGCGCAGGGCCGGGAGATGGGGGGCAAGGCGATGCAGACCGGCCACGCCCACATCCGTGATCAGACCGCAGTCCCGCCCCCAGAAACGAAGCGCGCCGTAGGCTTCGGCGGCCACAGGGATATCGGCCGCTCCGGCCGTGACCACCAGGATGTCCCCCTGTTGCGGCCAGGGGGGGCCAAGTTCCAGCGGGCTGGCGCTGCTGCCGTCCGGCAGCCGCTGGGGCAGGAGGAAAAGACGGGTCATGGGCCAGTAGCGGCCCTGCGGGAAAGCGCCGGTCAAGAGATCCCCCTGTTCCGGGCTGACGCGGGTGGCAAGGACAGGGCTGCCGTCCTGATGCAGGCCGGAAACCGCGCCAAGCAGCGCCTCATCGCTTTTGCTCTGGGCAAAGACCACTTCGCCCAGACCGGTGCGCATGGCTCGCTGCGTATCGAGGGTGAGTCCGCTCAGACTGTCCTCAAGGGTGGACTGGGCAAGTTGACGGGCAGCCAGGGCAGGACTGATCTCTCCCTGCGCCACGGCTGAGAGGATTTGTTCAAGATGCTGTTGTTCCATACGGATTTTTGTACGGAAAACCTCCCGGAATGTCACCCCCGGACAGTTCTGCCGTGTTGCAAAGTATGACGCAACGGGTTACATACCCTTGGTTATGTCAACGCGGCGTTTGCTGTTCCTTGCTCCAGCGCAGGCCATAACGGCCATTTTCCCACCCTTGCGTGATGCCGGTTTTGAACTGGGCATTGCGGAAAATCTCAAGGGCGCCTCGGTCTTTATCCGTAAGTCAGGGCCGGACATCATTTTTGCTCGTCCGAGCCTGCCGGGTTTCAAGGTCGAGGATCTGCTGGCCGTAGGAGCGGACGATCCGCATTTTCCCCCGGTCATCGTCATCACCGACAAGGGCAGCCCGCAGGAAGCCGAACGCCTCATGCACCTTGGGGCCCGTGATTATTGGCTGGAGCCGCTCGATGTGGAACGCATCCAGGCGGTGGCCCGTACGCCGCAGCGCTCCGCACCGGTCCCGGCCAGCAGCACGCTGGGCGGCCACAAGCCGCAGTATGGCGAACAGGGGAGCGGGCCGCGCATCGTGGGGCATAATCCCGCCATCGCGCGCGTGCTCAAGCTGGCGCGACAGGTCGCCACTTCGCGGGCGACGGTGCTCATCTCCGGCGAATCCGGTACCGGTAAGGAAATGTTCGCCCGCTATCTGCACGCCATGAGCAAGCGTCGTGGACCATTCGTGGCGGTCAACTGTGCGGCTCTGCCGGAACATCTGCTGGAAAGTGAACTGTTCGGCCATGAAAAGGGCGCTTTCACCGGAGCCATTTCCCGCAAGCTGGGCAAGTTCGAGCTGGCGGACGGCGGGACCATCCTGCTGGATGAAATCTCCGAGATGGATCTGGCCCTGCAGGCCAAGCTCCTGCGCGTGCTGCAGGAAAGCGAGGTCGACCGAGTGGGCGGCACGGAGACCGTCCATGTGGATGTGCGCGTCCTCGCGACCACCAACAGAAATCTTGAAGACTGGGTCAAACAGGGGAAATTCCGGCAGGACCTCTATTTTCGTCTGAACGTCATCCCTCTGCGACTGCCGTCGCTGCGGGAGCGCGGCGACGACGTGCTGGAGCTGGCCCGTTTCTTCATGGACATGTATGTGCGGGAGTATCAGCTGCCGCCCAGCTCCCTTTCCGAGGCGGCCATAGACTGGCTGTCCACCTACGATTTTCCCGGCAATGTGCGTGAATTGCAAAACCTCATGGAACGCGCCGTGCTGCTGGCCAACGGACGCCCCATAGAGCCCTGCCACTTCCTGCTGGAAGAGGACAGCTGGCCGCTTTTCGAGGAAGCGGGGGAAGACGGCGGCCAGTCGGAAAAACCGGTCGTTACGCCTGTCGCTGGCGAAACGTCTCAGGATGCGGCGGAATCCGCCCCGCTTCCGACAGCGGCCGCCACGCCCGCCGCGGGCGGACAGGCGCAGGATACAGGCTCTTTTGCCGGTGCCGTCATCCCGCTCCACGAGATGGAGCGCCTCATGATCATCAAGGGACTGGAAGCCACGGCAGGCAACCGTACGCAGGCTGCCGAACTGCTGGGCATCTCCGTCCGCACCCTCCGCAACAAGCTCAACGAATACCGGGCGGCCGGTCATCCTATCGACTAAAGCTTGTTGCGCAAAGTCTATGATTTCCTTCAATCGAAGGATTGAAAACCATGCATGGTCTCCGTGCTTTTTTATACTCTTCGTAGACACAGTCGTCTTTCTCAATAAGATTGTGTGGTCGGGGAAGAGAATGCACGAACGCCAGCCACAAAGCCGTGACTATTAAATAACAAAGGATTCTTACGGCTATGAGGCAGTTCTCCTTTCTGCGTCAGCCCAGGGTTTTTGTTCCCCAAAATGACTTCGCACAGTGTTGACAGCCCCTAGGAACCATTCTATGTTGATACAACATAAATGGAGGTTATGATGGAAGAGAGATATAGCGAATTGTATAGTAAGGATGACTTTTTAAACTTCGAGATTGGAAAAAAACATTGGCAATTGCTAGATGAGCAGTAGAAGATGGGAGACCGTATTGTGAGATGTCTGCATTTGACAATGCATTTCTTTTTGGTCTTCTTGAAGAAAAAAAGCCAAAGAAAATATTGGAAATAGGTGTTGCAGCTGGAGCTACAACATTGATGCTCCTTTCATATATGCAAGAAAATTTGCCAGAATCAAAATTATATTCTATTGATTATTTGGTTGATTATTATAGAGATCAAACTAAAAAAAGTGGTTTTTTAGCTTCCAAAAGTTTTTCTGAATCCCCGCAGTGGAAACTGTTTCTAGGAACAACATTTCCTTTGGTGGCGGATGAAATAGGAGGGGATGTCGATTTTTGCATTCTTGATACCGTACATTGTTTGCCTGGAGAGCTGCTCGATTTTATAGCAATGTTGCCATATATGAAAGATGGCTCTATTGTTGTTCTGCACGACGTACAGCTCCCTCTAAATATACCAGATGGTCCTTATGATGATCGTACTCTTTTTGCTTACGCCACAAAAATAGTACTAGATGTGGCAAAAGGTAAGAAAATTATTTGTAGGCTCCCAGATGTTCATCATGGCCTTGCCAATATATCAGCAATAGTTATAGATAAAGAAACACGTGCGTCTATAAAGGATTTGTTCTCTGCATTATCTTTGATTTGGTACTATATTCCGCCAAAGAAAGATACGAAAGTATATGCTGATTTTTATGAAAGGCATTATACAGCTGAATATGCAAACTATTTTAGAAGAGTAGTTTCTGCACAGACGGAAACTGCTCCGAAGTTGCAACACTTATTTGACAAGATAAGACATCGAGAATTACTTCTTACTGAAGTGGAAGAATGTAGAAAAGCGGCTGAAAATTTTAAGAGAGATTCTGAAAAATACAGACTGTCAGCAGAAGAATATTCTGCTAAGGCTGAGAAATATAGAATACTTTCTGAAGAAAGCAAGGAAATTGCTGAAAAATATAGAATAATTGCTGAAGAATATATTGGTATCAAAGAATACCTAAAATCGATATTGCCAAGATTTGCAGTACAGGGTATGAAAAAATTGATTTCCCGAATTATAAAAAAATAGTATGTGCTATATCTTGCTTACGTGTGTAGTTATTGATGAAATAACTGGCAGAGCGTAAGCTCGCTAAGAATAATCAGCCAAGGGGTATGTGCTTCTTGGCTGATTAACGTTTTATGTTTATTACAGATATGTCTTTAGCCAAAGTTATCTATAACATATCGTGTTAAAAAGTTCGGAAGGTAGCACTACGTCCAGGGAAACAACACTAAAAGCTTCTACTAATTTATAGAATCATTGATAGATCTACTTATTTAGAATAAGGATTTTGAACACTCATCTTTAATATTTGCAACTACTAATCAAGACGATGTATACGATTTTGGATATTATAGAAAAATTTTTGGGGATTGAATGGGGATGAGAGTGAGAGTTGAATTCATGGAAAAAAATTGACTCATATTTCGAAGCTAAATGACTTTGATTGCGAAAGAATTATTTATTATTGAAAAAAAATTCTATAATATAATTTAAAATAACGTAAATATATAAAATTTTAAAATATTGTTAGTATATTTTCCAATATGATCATCAGTGATAACATTATGATTTATTATTTAAATTTGTATATGTCTAAAAAAGTATTTTTCCTGGCATGTTACAGGCTATGCTGGAAGGTGATACAAAATTTGGATATGGAAAGAAAAATGCACATAAAAATAAAGAGCGTATTATTGATAATCCTATTGTTGGCATTAGTAGAGTCTATACAGTATATCTACCACGCATATCAGACGAAAATGTATAGAACAAAAGAACCTTTGCTTATTTCATATAGAGAAATTGAGGGAAACCCTTTTTATGTGTTACCGCCTGGTACAGTGCTGTATCTTGATGAAGTTATGCCAGAAGGTTTTTGTAGATTTATGATTTATGCCAATTTTAAAGGAATACCTAATTCAGAAGAAATTCCCATGAAGCTAGAGTGGGGTGGGAATTATATAGCGCCAGTCTGGCTGGATAAAATCACCAAAGACGAACTCAAGGAGATGATGCAACACTTTCCCTTATCAAAAGGTGATGTGCTAGAAATAATAAAATCAAATGAACTTACACGGGATGACTTGGAAGATATCATACAGCAGCTGCCTGAAAATCAATAAGTTACGATTTTATTTATAATTTCAAAGCGGCTGCTGACGCGTAGTGCAAAAGAGGATGGTTCGAGAGCGTTTTGGCTCTCAAAAAGGCAAGACGCGAGGCGGCGGCACAGCGCCGTCCAGCCCAAAGCAAGCGGAATGATTGTGTTTTTTTCGCGAAACGACAGGCCGTATGGTTTGGAACGCGAAGCGTTTCAATCTGAACATGCTCCATTGCAGACACCATAAAAAGCCCTGGGTCAGTCATTCAGGCAGGTGGCTCCGAGTCCTCTCCCCCGCTCCTCTGCGGCCCGCCGCGCTTGAGTTTCCGGGCCGATGCGGCTAAACTGCAATTTTACGGCGCGCTATCGGCGTCAGGACGTCATTTCGGAGTAGCCATGCTGGACTTTATACGTACCAATGCCCAATCCATGGGCGTCAAATTGATTTTTGGCCTGATCATCCTTGTCTTCATCTTCTGGGGCGTTGGCAGCATCACGGATACGAGCGGCGGCAGTGTGGTGGCCGTGGTCAATGGCGACGGCATTTCCGCGGGGGCCTTCCAGCGGGCGTACCAGCAGCAGGTGGAGGCCATCCAGCGCAGCAATCCCGGCTTCACCCGCGAGCAGATCGTGCAACAGAAGATCGGTGAGCGGGTACTTTCCGCCCTGATCATGCAGAAACTGCTGGAACAGGAGGCCGAACGCGCGGGCATCAGCGTGACCGCGCAGGAGATGCGGCAGGCTGTGGAAGCGGTGGATGTGTTCAAGAACAAGGACGGAGCGTTTGATGCCGAGATCTTCCGCCGCATGGCGGAAAACAGTTACGGCAGCGTGGGCGCCTTCGAGCAGAAGCTGCGCGAAGATCTGCTGGCGGGCAAGATGGACGATCTTGTCCGGGCGGGCATCTGGAGCAACAGCGACGAATCCCGCGCCTTTTTCCAGTATCTGCGCCAGAAGCGCGCCATATCCTATGCCTTTGTGCCCGCTTCCCGTTTTGTGGCTGAGGTGAAGCTCACGAACACGCGGATCTCGAACTACTACGCGGAGCACAAGGACGAGTTTGCCGTTCCGGCCAAGGTGGTGGCGGAATACGTCAGGGTGTCCCCCATGTTGCTGGTGAAGCCGGAAAGCGTCAGCGCGGCGGATGTCGAGGCGGAATACACGAAAAATGTCTCCCGCTACGCGACGCCGGAAATGGTCAAGGCGTCCCACATCCTTGTGCCGCTGGAAGAAAAGGCCACGCCCGAAGAGGTGAAGAAGGCCGAGGAAAGCATGGCCGCCATCCGCAAGGAGCTGGCGGACGGCAAGCCTTTCGCTCAGGTGGCCGATGCCCACAACGGCCCCAATGCCGCCGGGCCTGGCGGCGAACTTGGCTGGATCCAGCATGGACAGACGGTGCAGCCCTTCGAGGAAGCGGTCTTCGCCTTGGAGCCCGGCAAGCTTTCCGAGAACGTCCGTTCGCCCTTCGGCCTGCATCTGATCCTTGTCAGCGAAAAGAAGGCCGCCGGGACGCGGCCGCTCAATGAGGTGGAAGGCGAGATCCGGGCCGAACTGGCGCGGCAGCGCGGTGTGGAAAAGCTCAATGACGCGCTGGACGGACTGGTCGAGGACAATATCCTCAAGAAGCCTCTTGGCGAAAGCGCGGCCCGTTTCGGTCTGAAGGCGGAAAAGACGGAGCTGCTGTCTGCTGCGGAACTGGAAAAGACCCTCGGTCTTTCCGCGGAAAATGCGACCCTCGTCATGAATGCGGGCAGCGGCAATCCCGTGGACACGGCTCTGGAAGCCGGAGACAGCTATCTGGTGCTGCGCGTGGACAAGGCCGAACCGGCGCACACGCCTGAGCTGGAGGCCGTACGCGAGGAGATCGAGAAACGCCTCACAGCGAAGATCTCGCTCATATCCGCATTGAAGGCGGCGACTGATGAGCTGAAGCGGGCGCAGGACGGCAAGGAGGTGAAGCTCGACACGGCTTCCGTGGAACGTGACGGGGTCCTGCCCGGCTTTGTGGCGAATACCGAATTGTCGCAGGCTGTCTTTTCCACGCCGCTTCAGAAGTGGCTGCCGCAGGCTTTCCGCGTTGAAAGCGAAAAGGAAGGCCCCGGCGCGTTCATCTGTCGGGTGGACAGCGTGCAAGAAGCCGATCCCGCCGAATGGGAGGCCATGAAGGAGAGCTTTGACGGTCTGCTGCGCAATCGGCGCGGCGAGGAGCTTTTCCTGCTCTTCATGGAAGGACTGCAGAGCAAGGCGGAGATCAAACAGAATCCCGAACTGATCAAGCAGATCCTGAACTAACCGTCCCTCGCATCACCCACAACACATCCCCCTGCCCTCATCTTCGGATGGGGACAGGGTTTTTTACAGGAGCAAGAGCATGTGCGGCATTATTGGTTATACCGGGCATAGGCCGGGCGTTCCCGTCGTGGTGGAAGGGCTGCGCCGTCTGGAATACCGCGGCTATGATTCCGCCGGAGTGGCCTTCGTCCTCAAGGGGGAGCTGGAGGTCATCCGGGCCAAGGGCAAGCTGGCGGCGCTGGAAGAGAAGCTCGCCCACGAACCCGTGACTTTCGCCACCACGGCGATGGGACATACCCGCTGGGCGACGCACGGCGAACCGGCCGAACGCAATGCGCATCCGCATCGCAGCAATGACGGCAGACTTGCCATCGTGCATAACGGCATCATCGAGAATTTCCAGGAGATCAAGGCGGACCTGCTCGGCAAGGGCTACGTTTTCCACTCGGAGACGGATACCGAAGTGCTGGTCAATCTCATTGCCGAATGCCGCAAGAGCGAGCCGGATCTGCTCAAGGCCTTTGCCGCCGCCCTGCGGCAGGCGCACGGCGCGTATGCCGTCTGCCTCATGGATCGGGACGATCCCGATACCCTGCTGGCGGCCCGCATGTCCGCGCCGCTCATCTTCGGCATCGGCACCGGCGAGCATTTCGTGGCTTCGGACATCCCGGCCTTCTTGCCCTATACGCGACAGGTCATCTTCCTGGAGGACGGCGACATCGTGCGTTGTACCGCGAGCGACTACGCCATCATGCGGCTGGAGGACCTTGCCCCGGTGCACCATCCCGTGCAAACCATCACCTGGGACATGCAGGCCGCGCAAAAGGGCGGCTACCGGCATTTCATGCTCAAGGAGATATTCGAGCAGCCCCGCGTCATCACCGACGGTCTGAGCGGTCGCGTGCAGGACGGCAAGGTCAGCCTGCCGGAGCTGGGCGCCCTGCCCGTGCCGGATCGTCTGCACATCGTCGCCTGCGGCACCTCCTACCATTCCGGCCTGTGGGGGCGGCATCTGCTGGAAAACTGGGCGCGGATCCCGGTACAGGTGGAGATCGCCTCGGAATTCCGCTACCGCGACAGTCTGCTGCTGGGCAAGGGGGACATGGTGCTCGTCATCAGCCAGAGCGGCGAAACGGCGGATACGCTGGCCGCTCTGCGCATAGCTAAAGAAAAGGGCGTGCCGGTACTGGGGCTGTGCAATGTGGTAGGCTCTTCCATAGCCCGCGAGGCCTCGGCTGTCATCCTGACCCAGGCCGGGCCGGAGATCAGCGTGGCCTCCACCAAGGCCATGTGCAGCCAGATGCTCATGCTGGCCCTCATGGCGCTGTACTGGGGACAGCGCAATCACGGGGACCCGGCAGACCGGGCCCGCTGTCTCTCCCTGCTCGAACGCCTGCCGGTGCTGCTGGGCGAGGCTCTGCCCTCCATGCACGAGCGCGCCCGTGAACTTTCGCGCAAATATGCGCAGGCCCGCAACTTCTTCTATCTGGGACGCGGGCACTGCTTCCCGCTGGCGCTGGAAGGCGCGCTCAAGCTCAAGGAGCTTTCCTATATCCATGCCGAAGGCTATGCCGCGGGCGAGATGAAGCACGGTCCCATTGCCCTGATCGACCCGGCATTCCCCTCATTGGTGCTGGCGCTGGACGATGAGCTTTATCCCAAGGTCGTTTCCAACATGGTGGAAGTGAAGGCTCGTCAGGGCAAGGTCATCGCCCTGTGCAACGACGGACGCGAACCCGATGCCGACGACATCTGGCGCATACCCGCCCTGCCCGCGCCGCTGGCCGGTTTCATGGCTCTGCCCGCCCTCCAGCTCTTCAGCTATGAGATGGCCGATTATCTGGGCAAGGATGTGGATCAGCCGCGCAATCTGGCCAAGAGCGTCACCGTGGAATAGGCTTGTGTCATCGCAGGCAACACAAGACCGCCCTTCCTGTCGGGCGGTCTTTTTGTTTTCAGGGAGTGGCTGGCCCGTCGTCCTTACGCAGGACAAGCGAATCCATGAGCATATCCAGACATTCTGGATAGCGCTGGCGGGGATCGCTGACGGTCAGCAGCAGGTACTGGTGGGCGTCATGGAGGAAAAGGGCCGTATTTCGCACGCCGTTGCGTACGAACGTGAAGGTATGGGCGTTCTCATTGCGCTGTTGCGGTTCACTGCCTGAAAAATACCGGACGTAGCCTTCGAGCATGTCTCTGGCCGGGCGTTCGTCAGGCAGTGGGGCGCAGATGATGACGGCGGCGGCATCCCCGTCGGGGGAGCGGAGGATAAGCAGCTCTTGCGGACGTTCCGTCACTTCCCAGCCGTCAGGGATGAGGGCGCTGAAACGGCGGAAGTCCTGTGCGCCGGGCGCGACGGTCAGGAGCAGGAGCAGTGGGACCGACAGCAGCGCCGACCTGCGGAAGAGTCGGGAACGCGCGCCATGGGCCGGGAGGCTGCCGCCGGGTGTTCCTGACTGGCGTATCCGCTGGCGTCTGATCATGCGTATCTCCGGCAGGCCGTCGTCCGTTGGTCTGTTATGCTTGTACTGTCGTCTTTCCGGCGGGGAAGACTGGCCCGAAGCTATTTTTCCGTGAGGCTCCGCAACATGGCGTCGATGGTCTGCTGATGCTTGCCCGTGTCGTCGGAAACGGTGATCAGCATGAAGCGTTCTTTCCGGGCACGGAAGAAGGCGCGGTTCTCGACGCCGTTACGGGTGAAGTGAAAGGCATACTCGTCGTCAGCCGTTTTTTGCGGTTCGCTGCCGCCGAGCTCTTTGGCAAAGACCCGCACGCCTTCCTCGGGGCTGAGGCCTTCCAGTTTTTCCATGGCGATGGTGACGGCGGCTTCATTCTTCGGCGCGATGACGGCGACGGCGCCGCCTTCCCCGACAGAGGCGATCCATCCCTGAGGCACGTCCATGCTGAAGGTGCCGAAATCCTGCGCGGCAGCGGAGCCGTGCACGGCAAGGAACAGGGCAAGGGCGAGGGAACAGAGGCGCAAGTTCACGAGGACCTCCAGAGGCAAGGCGTTGCGGAAAAGCTTTCCCTTACCTACATGAAAAAAAAGGCGCTTGGCAATCCCCCGCCCCCACAGACGCACAGGCGGAAAAGTTCGACGTCCAGCGGACAATGGCGCATTTTTTCTTGCGTGGCGCAGGCGGCCCGCGTATCATACGCTCGCATTGTCATTGGGATCGCTGTCTGTCTTGGTGTGCAGCCGTAAGGCCCGACAGTCCGCGACGTATGACGGAACAGTATGTCTGTGACGGCCTGTCCTTTCCGGCCGGGCCGGGATAGTTGCAAGCAAGGTTTCAGAGAAGCAGATGAGCAAGGAACAGATCACGGTCAGAGGCTATGTGACCGCCGTACCGCGCGGGACGGATGCACGTCAGGCGCGGGTGGCCATCGTACAGGATGATGTGGAATACCGTATCATCCCGCGTGGGGCCGGGGTGGACCTGGATGATGAGGTGAGCGTGCCGGTGGAAGTCACGGGCCTGCTGGAAGTGGCCGATGAGGTTTCGTATCTGATGGTACGCGGCTATACCGTGCTGGAAGACGACTCATGGCTTGAAGAACAGTAATCGTTTCGCGGCCGTACGCGGGTCGCGTCGAGATCAGGGGAAAGGGTCGCCCTTTTCGCAAAATGCTCCGGCGGATGTCTTTCGACATTCGGCAGGGGCATTTTTCATTTGTTGCCGGGCCGCGTCGAGGGCGTTCCCGGTTCAGGGCCTGTCAGCGTTATTCTTTTCCTGTTTTGGGGAGGGAAGTTCTCGCTCTGCTGTCGATGCCCGTAGCTTCCTGCGTCGCAACGGGCACAGCCCTTCGGGCTGCCTTTCGGTCGCGCTCTGCTGTCGATGCCCGTAAGGCTCCTGCGCTGCCTAACGGACACGGCCTGCGGCCGCCTTTTGGTCGTCGCAGCGCGGGAGCGGGTTCTCCTTCTTCCCAAGCGCGCTTCTGCCGAGAGAAGAGGCAAAAATACGCGGCTCCGCTCCCCTCCCCCAAAGCAAGCGGAGCGTGTACTGTGTTTTTGTCTTAGAGCGGATTCGCATTGAAATTGTGTCCAATTTCCATGCTGACGCTGCCCTCACACTATGGAAAAAGCGTGGTTTTTCCGTGTGTTCAGTTGCTGGTAGTCGCTCTCGCGACTACCAGCGCGATCCACATTTTCAATGTGGAATTGGTCTAGAGCGGATTCGCATTGAAATTGTGTCCAATTTCAATGCTGACGCTGCCCTCACACTACGGAAAAAGCGTGGTTTTTCCGTGTGTTCGGTTGCGGGTAGTCGCTCTCGCGACTACCAGAGCAATCCACATTTTCAATGTGGAATTGCTCTAATGGCCTGTCGTTTCGCGGAAAAATGCGCTCATTCCGCCTGGTTTAGGCCGGGTGGCGCTGTGTCGCCGCCTTGCGACATGCCATTTTTCAATGACGAAACGCGCTATCCCAGCAGGGAGAGGTGTTCCTGCGTCTGCCGGGTACGCGCCTTGAGGGTGGACTGATGGAAGGCGTCCTCCACCAGACTGAGGAAGGGCGAGGCTGGCAGATGCAGTGAACGTCCGAACAGGGGGCGCTGTGCGCAGCGGCTGGCATAAACGCCCTGGGCGGCACGAGTGAGCGCCACATAGAGCAGACGGCGTTCATCTTCCAGCTCCTCTTGCGGCACGGCGTCATTCGTGGGCTGTCCCGTAAGGATCTCCCGGCGCAGGGGCAGTAGACCGTCCTCCAGACCGGGGAGGAATACGGCGCGGAATTCCAGCCCCTTGGAGGCATGGATGGTCATGATCTGCACCTGTTCCGCACGAGCGCGCAGGGCCTCGGCCTCATCTTCCCAGACCAGACGGCGCAACAATTCCGCCCAGTTGCCGGTCCGCTGCCAGAGGCGGCAGAGCTGTCGCCAGGTCGGCTGCCGCAGCAAGAGACCGCTGCGGGTGCTGTCCAGCTCCAGAAGGCGGCAAAGCCTCTCACCCGCCGCGTCGGGCGGCAGGGCCTTCCCGTCGGGTGCGGACAGGGCCCGCACAAGTTCTTCCCGCGACAGGTCGCGTGCTTGTCCGGTCAGACGGTCGGCGGCTTCGTTCCATGAAGTCGGGACGCATCCCGCCATGTCCTCGCTCCGGGCGGCGGCAAGGAGGATGGTCCGGCAAAAGTCGTCGCGGGTGCAACTTTCCTCGGCGGGTGCGCTGCAGGGGATGCCCGCGGCCTCGATGGCCTCCCGGATGGGCGGGATCTGGGCCCTGATGCGCACGAGGACAGCGATGTCTCCGGGGGAAAGGCTGCCGTCCAGCACATGTCCTGTGGCCTCGCCTTCCTTGTGCAGTGTGAGCGACGACCCGCCGAGCAGGCGTCCCACATGTCCGGCGATCCAGCGGGCTTCCGCCTGCGGCGTGGGAGCGGCAAAAAGATGCAGGCTGCTGGCCAGAGGACGGGCGGCGTGCAGAGCGCCGCACTGTCCGCGTTCGCGCAGGATGCGGCGAGCGGCATCCAGGACGCCCTGTCCCGCCCGGTAGCTGCGGGCAAGATGGAAGACGCGCAACGCGGGCCAGACGGCGCGGATGCTTTCCTCATCCTGTCCGTGCGCGCCGCGAAATCCGTAAATGGCCTGGTCGGGATCCCCGATGCCGAAGAAACCGCAGCCGTCTTCCGGCAGCAGGGCGCGTACGATGGCGATCTGTTTGGGGGAAAGGTCCTGTATCTCATCCACCAGCACCTGCTGTCGGGCAGGCACATCGCCGCGTTTGGCGGCCAGCAGGAAGTCGTCCAGCAGATCGGCATAATCATACAGACGCGGCGTATGGGTCCGCTTGGCGGCGGCATAGGCGCAGGCCGCCGTATGCCACGGCTGGGAGGGGGCTCCCAGCAGCGGCAGCTCCCCGGCATCGGGGGGCAGATGCCTGCCATGCTGCTCCTGTTCCCGCCAGAGGGAATAGGCATCGAAATGGCGGCGGGCCGTCGCGCTGTCCAGCGCCGGGCTGGCCTGCCGGAAGAGATCGCGCGCCGCTTCCTCTGAAAGCAGGACGGCGTGCGGGTCCTGTTGCTGCAGATGTGCCCAGGCCAGCGCGTGCAGGGTATCGCAGGCAGGCAGGGAGGTCTCCGGCCCGGTCTCGTCCGCTGCCAGCCGTTCCCGCATCTCCGATGCGGCGCGCCGGGTGAAGGTGATGGCCAGCACGTCTTGCGGCGCGATGCCCTGACGCAGCAGATGGCGCAAACGGCCTACCAGCACGCGCGTTTTGCCCGCTCCCGGCCCGGCAAGGACCAGGACAGGTTCCGGCCCGGCCGTGAGGGCGACCAGCTGTTCGTCGGAAAAGTCAGGGGCACGAGTTTCATCGACAGGGGGCGCGGCCTGTGCGTCCAGATCCTGCCGGAAGCGGCGGATATCGTCCTCCGGGGCCGTGGAGGCCTGCGGTTCCGTCCGGGAGCCGCCCTCCAGCAGGGGCAGCGCGGACGCGGAAGCAGGCGCGGCCTTGCGTCCGGAGGTCGCGCGTCGAGCGCGTCGTCCATGCAGCTCCGCGGCTTCTTCGGGCGAGAAGACACGGACCACGCCGTACTCCCCGTCATAACCGCCCTCCCTGTGCACCTCGCCGCGCCGCATACGTCCCACGGCCTCGGCCAGCGGTCCCCAGCAGGCGGCGATGTCCGACAGCGGCAAGTGGCAGAGGATGTCCATATCCGAGCCGAGCGTGCGCAGGAGCTGGGCATAGCGTTGCTGTACCTTGCGGGAACCCGCGCCCGCGCCCAGCACTTCCCCGACCAGCTCCGGCAGCGGGATGAGCGGATGCACATCCGGTTCATGCGCGAGGCGGGCGGGCTCTTCCCTGTCCGCCAGCTCCCAGACGCGATGCAGCACGCCGATGGTGAGCGGCTTGCCGCAGACCGGGCAGATATTGTTGCAGGCCAGGGCCTCGCGCGGGGTCATGACGACCTGACAGGCGCGATGTCCGTCCAGATGATATTTCCCTTCTTCGGGATAGAATTCCAGCGTGCCGAGGAAACGGCAATCCTGTCCGTCCTGCGCTTCACGGCGGGCCGCGCGGCGCAGGGCCGCGAACAGGCCGTCATAGCTGGGGTCGCCCGCAAAGAGGTTGGCTTCCCGACCGAGGTTGGCTCCGGAGTGCGCATCCGAATTGGAAATGAGCGCGTAGCCGTCCAGAGAACTGACCAGACGGTTCATGGCCGGGTCGGACGAGAGGCCCGTCTCCAGCGCGAAGATGTGCGAGGAAAGATCCCCGAAACAGTCCTCCAGCCGGTCGAATCCCGATTTGGAGCCAAAAAGGGCAAACCACGGCGTCCAGACATGGGCGGGCACGAGGACCGATCCCGGACAGGTCTCCAGACAGATCTCCAGCAGATCGCGGGAATCCAGCCCCAGGATGGGCCGGCCGTCCGAAGCGAGATTGCCGATGCCCTCCAGACGGCGGGAAAGTTTGTCGGCATCTTCCAGCGTGGGCACGAAGACCAGATTATGCACCTTGCGCACCTTGCCGTGCCGCTTGTAGATGGAACTGATCTCCGTCTGCAGGATGAAGCGCGGTTCGGCATCGTGCAGCAGGCCGCCGTCCCCCTCCAGAAAGTCGGGCGTTTCCGCCATACCCTGTCGCAGGCGGTACAGTCCGCTGTCCGCATCCTCCACGAGCTGTGCACGCAGCTCTTCCCGCCACTGGGGATGGGTGAAGTCGCCTGTCCCCAGCAGGTCGATGCCCTTGCAGCGGGCCCAGGCCGCCAGATGGGCGGGGGTAAGCTGCTTGCTGGTGGCGCGGGAAAAGCGCGAGTGGATGTGCAGATCGGCAATGAAGGACATGTTGATGCTCCTGGAGGCAGGGGATGACCGGGGCCAGTCCGCCGGTGCGAGGCTCTGCGCTCACTGTGCCCGGATACGCGCCGCATGTCACCTGTTTTCGGACGAGGACCGCGAAAGGTCGCGAAAAAAAGAAAAACGGCGGAGGGGGATGTCCCTCTCCGCCGTATCCTTTTCAGCTATTTTTCGTCCGGTCCACGAGCGGGGCGCTCCGTGGGGAAAGGACGGGAACGCGGGCCTTACGGCTCCACATAGCGCAGGTTGCCCACCGGCATCTCCGACACCCAGTCCACCAGCGGGGCCATGCGCTTGAGCACGAAGGTGCCGTTGCCCGCGGGCTGGGCCAGTTCGTTGAAATTGCCGCCGACCACATAGACGCGCCAGTCCCCGCGCGGCAGGCGGTGACTGCTGATCTCTTCCAGAACGTAGTCTCTGGCCTGATCCGCCGAGCAGAACAGGTGGAAGTCGTGCACCAGAGGATCCAGCACCACTTCCGAACCGCCGGCGATCTCTATGATGTAGTTGCCCGGTGCAAAGGTATAGGTCTTTTCGCAATTTTCAGGAAAGAGCGTGTCCGCCTGCTTCTGCCGCGCGGTGCAGGCCGCAAGCGCAAGACAGCAAAGACAGAGGAGGACAGGGAGGCAGCTCGGACGAATCATGGTGGCTCCTTTGCGGCGTACGGTCCGCTAACGGTACTGGCCTGTGCGGCTCATGTCGACAAGACGCTGGATGCGTTCCTCGATGGGCGGATGCGTGCTGAAAAGATTGTTCATGCTGCCGCCGAAACCAAAGACCGGCTTGACGATGAACATCTGTTCCGTGCAGGCATTGCCGCTGTGCAGCGGCAGGGCGCCGGCGGCGCCGCTGAGCTTGTGCAAGGCCCCGGCCAGCGCCAGAGGCTGCCCGCAGAGACTGGCGCCGGTCTCGTCGGCAAGGTACTCCCGCGAGCGGGAGATGGCCATCTGGATCAGGCTGGCGGCGATGGGGGCGAGGATGGCCATAAAGATGGCCGCCAGCGGGCTGGTACCGCCTCCTTCGTTGTCATTGCCGCGGCTGCCGCCGAAGAAGGCGGTGAACTGCATCATGTTGGCCAGCATGACGATCACTGACCCCATGACGCCGGCGATGGTCTGGATGAGGATGTCACGGTTGGCGATATGGGCCATCTCATGCGCGATGACGCCCCGCAGCTCTTCCGGCGAAAGGATACGCATGATGCCGTCGGTCACGGCGATGACGCCGTGTTCCGGGTTGCGACCGGTGGCGAAGGCATTGGGGGCTTCTTCAGGGATGCTGCAGATGCGCGGTTTGGGGATCCCGGCCCGTTGGGCGAGGCTCTCCACGATCTGGTGCAGCCAGGGGGCTTCCGAGCGACTCAGTTCCCGCGCGCCGTACATGCGCAGGACGATGGAATCGGAAAACCAGTAGCTTCCGATATTCATGACAAGAGCCAGGCCGCAAGCGATGACAAGGCCGGTGCGTCCGCCGACAAGACCGCCCATGCCGATGATGACGGCGGAGAGCAGGCCGAGCAGCAGGATCGTTTTCAATTGACTGGTCATGCAGGCTCCTTGGGGATGGTTACGCCGCAAGGGCGTTTCCCTTTCAGTATAAACACTGCCGATAAGGCCCGCAAGCCCCGCCTGCGCCCCAATTTGTTACAGTCGGCAACAAGAAGGAGGCTTTCGCGTCGCGCCGGGGCCTGTCGCGACGCGGCTTTTAGCGGCGGCGGGCGTCCAGCCAGAGTTGCAGCACGAGCAGGGTCCAGAGCTGCTTGCGCATGTCGGCCCGTCCGCTGAAATGGGCTTCCATGAGGGCGCGGACAGCCTGCGGGGCAAAGATCCCCTGCTGCCGGAGCCGGGATTCTCCGAGCATCTCCTCGAGCAGCGGCCGCATCCGGCCGCGCAACCAGTCCGCGACGGGGATCTGGAAACCGCGTTTGTTGCGGCGCAGGATCTCCGGGGGGAGGACATCGGCAAAGGCGCGCTTGAGCAGATATTTCCGCTTGAAGCCGTGCAATTTGTGACGGATGGGCAGACGC
This sequence comes from uncultured Desulfovibrio sp., assembly GCF_944327235.1. Taxonomy (GTDB): domain Bacteria; phylum Desulfobacterota; class Desulfovibrionia; order Desulfovibrionales; family Desulfovibrionaceae; genus Desulfovibrio. The sequence continues at coordinate 26,245 of NZ_CALVHE010000005.1, read as the reverse complement.
GCCACGAATTCCGCGGCTTCTCTGTCCAGGAAGGGGGCCCGCACTTCCAGAGAGTGGAGCATGGAGCAGCGGTCCACCTTGACCAGGATGTCGTCCAGCAGATACTGCCGGGCGTAGACATGGAAAGCGCGGGCCAGCGGTCCGGGCCCGCTCGGCCAGTGCTCGAAATGTTCACGGGTCGGCGCAAAGAGGCGTGCATCCGTCAGGAAAGCCGTATCCGGCCGGGCCAGCAGTTCGCGCTGCGCCGCGGGATCGAGGGCCGTCAGCAGGGTCTGCACCCGCAGCCAGTCCGGCGCGTGCGCGCCGCGCAGGAAGGTCTGTACCGCAAGACGCGGATTGATGTAGCCGGAAGAGGACGGCAACAGGCGGCAGAGCGGTTCGATGATCCCGCGCCGCAGGCTGGTCGGCAGAGCGTTGTACCAGGTAGCGACCTTGTAGCCGATATAGTGTTCATAGCCTGCCCAGAGCTCATCCGCGCCGTCGCCGCCCAGGGCCACGGTGACTTTTTCGCGAGTGACGCCGGAAAGCAGCCAGGTCGGGGCCGCCGAGGCATCCGCCAGCGGCACGTCCATGCGGCTGATGATCTGCGGCAGGTGTTCGGCGCATTCCTCGGCGGAAAGGATGCGCTCATGGTGATCGGTGTTCCAGCGCCGGGCAACGATGCGGGCATAGCGGCTCTCGTCGTAGCTGGCCTCCTGAAAACCGATGGAGAAGGTCTTGATGGGCGTGGAGGACTGCCCGGCCATGAGACCGGCCACGATGGAGGAATCGATGCCGCCGGAAAGGAGTACCCCCAGCGGCACGTCGCTGATCATGCGGCGGCGGACGGCGCGGGCCAGCAGTTCATGATAGGTCGCGCAGATCTCTTCCTCGCTGCGGGCATCCCCCTCATCGGGAAAGGGCAGATCCCAGTAGCGTTCCACCCGCAGCTTGCCCTCGTGGAGCTCCAGCCAGTGAGAGGGCGGCAGGGACGAGGCCTCGGCATACATGGTCTGCGGCGTCGGCACATACTCGTAGGCCAGATAGCGCATGAGGGCTTCGGGCGAGAGCGTGAACGTCAGTTCCGACAAGTCGGTGAGCGCGGTCAGTTCGGAGGCGAAGTACAGGCGGCCGTGCTGGAGCGTGTAAAAGAAGGGCTTCTTGCCGAAACGGTCCCTGGCGCAGAAGAGGCGCTTCTCCTGGGCATCCCAGAGGGCAAAGGCGAACATGCCGTCGAAGTGACGCAGACAGTCACTGCCCCAGACCTGCCAGCCCGCAAGGATGATCTCCGTATCCGAAGTGGTGCGGAACCGCATCCCCTGCGCTTCCAGCTCCTTGCGCAGTTCCGGGAAATTGTAGATCTCGCCGTTGAAGGTCACATGATAACGGTCATCGGCGCTGTGCATGGGCTGCGCGCCGCCCGCAAGGTCGATGATGGACAGGCGGCGGTGCCCCAGACAGACGCCGTCGCCGCTCCAGACGCCCTGTCCGTCCGGCCCGCGATGCCGCATGGCGCGGCACATGGCGTCCACCTGCGCGGCGGCGTTTTCCGGCAGGCCCGCGCCGTCACAGAGGCAAATGCCCGCTATGCCGCACATCAGGCCGTCCTCCGGGCATAGTGCGCGGAGAAGATTTCCGCCAGGCTGCGGCTGTTGGTCTCGGGATCGAACATCTTCCTGACGAGTTTCTGTCCCTGCCTGCCCATTCGACGGGCTTCATCCGGATGCTCCATGCACCATTGGATGGCGTCGGCAAGGGCTTCCGGGTCATTGGGCGGGACCGTCAGACCGGTCTCTCCGTTGCGGACCACTTCGGGCAGGGCATGGATGTTGCTGCTGACCACCGGCATACCGCAGGAAAGGGCCTCGATGACCGTATTGGGGATGCCGTCCCGCCTGCCGGACGGATGGATGACGCAGGGGGCCACGAAGATGTCGTGCGCCTTGATCAGGTGGGGCAGCTCATTGTGGCTGACCAGACCGGGGAACTGGACGCGGTTCTCCAGACCGAGCTGCGAGCGCAGGGTCTGCAGGCGCTTCTCTTCCTTGCCGAGGCCGAAGAGGTGTCCGCCGCCGCCCGCCAGCGTCAGGGTGAACTGCTTCTGTCGCTGCGCCAGGATGTCGCAGGCCCGAAGCAGCACGTCGAAGCCCTTGGTCACGTCAAAGCGTCCCAGCGCCAGCAGACGTACAGGCATCTGCAGACGGGCCGGGCATGTCTCTTCACCGGGCAGGGTCAGGCAGTTGTAGACGAGATGCGTCTTGCCCCGCGCTTCTCCGTTGGCGAAGGCTTCCGTGCGTTCCTTGTCCGCGGCGTTGTTGACGCGCACGGCGAGCGCCTCCCGCAGCTTGTCGGCCAGATCGGGGTCGGCCGGGGCCAGATTGTCGCCGCGTACGGCGATGACGTAGGGGATGCCCGCCAGCTGCGCGGCCACGCGCGCGGCGGTGGCTGTCCCGCGCGGCCACGGCGCATAGATCATGTCCATGCCGTCCTCCCGGAAACGCCGCGCCAGATAGAGCCCGGCAAAGAAGGCCCAGCAGTTTTCGCCCAGCGCTTCCCAGGACGGCCAGCGGTGGAAGAGCGCCTGCCGGAACAACCGTCCGAAACGGAGCGGATGCGTGCAAAGCTGCACGGCCAGTTCACGGACGAGCTGCGGCAGGGCACGAATGCCCAGCGTGCGGGTGGCGGAGGCCGAGGCGCGCATCTCTCCGGAGCAGCAGCGCTGATTATGGTCGTACAGGCTGTAGACCGTCAGCGGCAGGTGGCGGCGCAGGTGCTCCACCTCGCGGAAAATGAAGGGCTGGGTAAACAGCGGATACCACAGAAGGATGACCGCCACATGCGGCAGACCGGCAGGCAGGGGAGCCTTCTCATCGGCAGGGAGCGTCGTGTTCATGCAACCTCCAGGGCACACGGGGGAGAATCGGAGAATGTTTCTCCGGGAAGGACGCTCCAGTCCGCTCCTGCCGGAGGCAGGGGCGCGGCACAGGGGCGCAGGTCCCGGCAAATATCCTGCATGGTGACGTGGCGCAGGTCGCCTATCGTTGGTAACCAGTCAAGATATCTTTCTATTTTTTCAAGAAATCGCGTGACGTGCGTATCGTCGGGCATATGGGGCGCGCCGCCGGGCATCATCTCCGAGGAGTGCCAGGTCAGACTGAGGATACGCCCTCCGGCGGCCACGAAGCGCCGCGTCATATACTGCATGACCCGGAGCGGATGCTCCACGGGCAGCAGGGCCAGAGCTCCCCAGTGGGAAAAGCTCCCCACAGCGGACCGGCGCAGGACGGCGGGGAGCCGTTCCAGCAGGGACGGCAGCCCCGGCAGCAGCGGCGTCACCGAGAGCGGGACTTCCACGATGTCGCCACTGGCGGTACGGACGACATAAGGCGTGCGCGGCGCTGAAAAATGATCCGGGCGCAGGCGCAGCCCGTGGGCATCGGCGGCAGGCCCGTGCAGCGGCCGCACCGAGGCGTCGCAGGTAAGGCCCAGTTCCGCCAGTACCGGCCAGTGATGGCGGTGCAGATCCCAGCGCCCCATTCGGAAAGACCGCAGATCCTCCCCCTGGAAGGTCCTCCCCGCGGCCAGCAGGCTCCGCAGCTTGGCCCGGAAAGCGTCCTGTCCCAGCGCTACGGCGGGCACACGGGGCAGCACGTCCGGGCCGTCAGCCAGCGGGGGCGTGTTCCAGAAATGGAGATGCGCGGCGATCTCCGCTCCGTGTCGGTCCCGCAGGCGGGCAAGCTGGGCTTGCGTAGCCGTGTCCGTCAGCGCGCAGTGCGTACAGAAAAGCGTGGGCCGCAGACCGCGCTCCAGCAGGGGGGCCAGCCGGCTCAGGAAGGCCGTATTGCGCACGGAGGGCGCACGACAGACATAGCGTCCGCCGAAAAGCCCTTCTTCTTCCACATCAAGGCTGGCAGCCAGCCACAGCAGCGGTCGGCCCATGTCGTCCTAATCGTCCTGCGGCAGGCTGCGGGTAAAAAGCCAGACATCGGGGCGCGAGGCCCGCCACTCGGCATATTGCTCGGCATAGAGTCCCGCCAGCTCCCGGATGTTGGTCTCGCTGTCGAACATGCGCAATACCCGTTGACGCCCCGCTTCGGCCATGCGTTGCGCCGCTTCCCTGTCGGAAAGCATCCTGCGCACGGCATCGGCCAGCGCGGCGGGGTCGCGCTGGGGGACCAGCAGACCGGTCACGCCGTCCTCCACCACTTCCCGTATGCCGCAGACGTCGGTGGCCACCACCGGCATACGGCAGGAAAGCGCTTCCATGATGACGTTGGGGATGCCGTCCCGGTCGCCGTTGGTATGCACCACGCTGGGCACCACGAGCATGTCGTGGCTGCGCATATACTCCCGGATGCGGTCGTTGGGCACGAAGCCCGGCATATCCACCACGCCTTCCAGATCCAGACGGCGGCGCATGGCCTGCAGCTTGCGCCGCCAGCCGCCGTCACCGACCAGCGTGAGATGCACAGGAACGCCCTCGCGGCGCAGGCGGGCCATCATGGTCAGCAGTTCGGGGAAGCCCTTGGTGCGGCAAAAGCGCCCCACCGCCAGCAGGCGATAGGGAGGCGTGAACGGCATCTCGCATTCCGTGCGCTGGGCAAGGGTCAGTCCATTGTAGACGGCGTGCACCTTGTCCTGTTCGTCGTCCGGGCAGAAACTTTGCAGCCACGGCACATTGGCCAGATTGTTGGTGCGGATGAACAGGGCATCACGGCATTTTTCGCGCAGGATGCCGTCCTGTGGGTAGATGTCGCCCGCCCGTCCGGTAAAGGCGAAGGGGATGCCCGATACCCGCGAGGCCACCCACACGGCCGTGGCGCAACCATTGCCCCAAGCCGAATGCAGCAATTCCACCTGATCGCGCCGCGCCTGCTCCGCCAGCAGGAAACCGGCCAGGAAGCACCAGACGTTTTCTCCCAGCGCCTCAAGGTTGCGCATACGCCGGAAAAGCCCCTCGCGCATGAGCTGCCAGACAGCGCCGGGATTGCGGCCCAGCGCGCGGAAGAACGCGCCGAGGATACGGAAGGTGTTCCGCATCCCCAGCCGCATGGTCGGCAGTGGGCATTGCCGCATCTCTTCGCTGCTGCCCTTGAGACGCTTGCCGTACATGGTGTAGACGCGCAAGGACATGCCCAGCGCGGCAAGACGCTGTACTTCCCGGAAGATGAATGTTTCGGAAGAAAGCGGGAACCAGAGCAGCACATAGGCCGTCCGCGGCAACCGTCTCGACAGGTCGGAGTCCGGGGAGGCAGGGGAAGGCGTGGCGGAATCCGTGGACATGGCGACTCCTGAACGGCGCAACGGCCGGAAAAAGAGGAAGGGCCGGAGCGGCGACGCCCGGCCCCGACAGCTAGAGCATTTTCAGTTTGAAACGCTTCGCGTCCCAAACCATACGGCCTGTCGTTTCGCGGAAAAAATACGGTTTTCCCGTTCACGTTGGGCAGGGCGGCGCTGTGCCGCCGCTACGCATTTTGCCTTTTTCAACGCCAAAAGGCCCTAGTCGTCCGCGGGATCCTCGATATGTTCCCGCTTGTAGTTGGCGATGATTTCCCGTGCCTTGGGCAGCTCTTCCGCCACGGCGTCCAGCGCCTGCCGTATCTGTTCTTCGGAATGGGCGGCGGAGAGGAAGAAGCGCAGGCGGGCCTCCCCTTCCTTGACGGCCGGGAAGGTGATGGGCATGACATACAGCCCGCGCTTGAAGAGCAGGTTGGCCAGAAAGCCCGCGGCCATGGAGTCTCCCACCATGACGGGCACGATGGCGTATCCCTGGGCCGCGCCGGTATCCAGCCCCTTGCTCTGGGCATATTCAAGGAAATACTGGCTGATGCGCTGCAGCTTGTGGACACGTTCCGGCTCGCGCAGCATGAGTTCCAGCGCCTTGTTGCAGGCTGCGGCCACGATGGGCGGCATACCGACGCTGAACACGAATCCCGGCGAACCGTAGCGGAGGAACTCCACGATCTCGCTGCTGCCCGCGATGAAGCCGCCGCAGCCGCACATGCTCTTGCTGAGGGTGCTCATCCACATGTCCACTTCATTGGCGTCGATGCCGAAATATTCGTGGGCGCCGCGACCGGTCGCGCCGAGTACGCCGAAGGAATGCGCCTCGTCCACGAGCAACATGCAATCGTACTGTTTCTTGAGCCGGATGAGCCGGGGCAGGTCCGGGATGTTCCCGTCCATGCTGAACAGCCCTTCGGTCACGATGACGGCGCGCTTGTGCTTGTCGCGGTGGGCCTTGAGCAGGCTTTCCAGCGCATCGCAATCATTGTGGGTATAGGAGTAGCGCTCCGCCCCGGAAAGACGCGCCCCCTGCATGAGGGAATTGTGAGCCAGACCGTCATAAAAGATGGCGTCGCGCGGCCCGAACATGAAGCCCAGCGTGGAGACGTTGGTGGCATGGCCGCTCACATAGGCGATGCAGTCCTCCACGCCGTAAAGGCGAGCAACGGCCTGCTCAAGCTGCCGGTGCGGGGGACGCTCCCCGCCCACGAGGCGGCTGGCCCCGGCGGAGGAGCCGAAGAGGCGCGCGGCTTCGGTGACGGCTTCGGTGATCTCCGGGTGCGTGTTGAGATCCAGATAATCATATGTGGAAAAATTGAGATATTCCTTGCCGTCTATCTGGGCCGTCGCCTTGGCGGCACGGTCATGGCAGAGAAAGAGGGGGTTGTCCAGGCCCATCTTGGCGCCCATTTCCACAAGACGGGCAAATGAAAGTTTGGAGCGCATACGGTTGAAGCCGGATGCGACGCTTTCAGATGCGGCGGCCTGGGAGGTTTGCGGGTCTTTCATGCTGTCATATCCTTAAAAAATAGATATGGGAGGGTAAGCGAGAGCGGCTCCCCGTCCCTTGCTGCAAATTTGTATCAATTCAGCGTAACTTATGTGACGGCATATGGCAAGTGAATTGCCGGGATGCCCGTCTGGCCGGAAATTTTCCCGCAGTCGCCTCTCTGGACTAAGGGGACTCTTCTTGGCATACTGGAGGAAGAACCCTCTTTTCTCCAGCAAATCAGCATGAATCAGATCGCCTCCCTGCCTGTGTCACTTGTTCTGGTGGCAGTTCGTCCCCTGCCGCTCGCGGAGGGGGAGCTGTCGTCCTGTCTTTCCGCCCTGCTCGACGAGGTCCGCGCCTTTCGCGAAGGTCTCGCGCATCGGGATATCTGGTGGTGCGCGGCATCCGCGACCGACGAGGCCGGGCAGCTCCAGGCCGCGCTGGCCGAGGCCTGCGAGGCCGCCGGACTGCCGCGGCCGCAAGTGCGGCCGCTCTCTTCCGACAGCCGAGACTGCGCGGCGCTCTTGCGCGAGCTGGCCGACGCACTGGCCGAAAGTCTGGCCGGATGCGTCTTTTTCCATCATGAGGAGGACGGGCGGCGCGCCCTCTGGCTGCTGGGCAGAGGATCGGACACGCAACGTGCCCGTGCTCTGGCCGCCGTGACGCCGCTGACGCTGGAGGGCATCTCCTGTGCGGAGATCACGGAAGCGGGCAAGACATACCGTGTGGGGGCGAGCCGCTCCGACTGGCGGGAGGCGCTGCTCGCCGTGGGACGTGCCCCCTTTGCCGCCGAGGAGCAGGTGCGGGAGGCGGCGCTGCGCGATCTTGGACAGCGGGGCGTCTGGCTGGGGGACGGACAGGCCGAGCCGTTGGCGGTCATGTGTTGTGGACAGGGGAGCGTCTGGCCGGGCATGGGGCGCGAACTGTACGATCAGTTCCCGGCTGCCCGCGCGGCCATGGACCGCCTGGCCGCCGTGGCCGACTGGGACGTGCTCTCCCTGCTCGACGAGCGGGACGAGGAAAAGATCGGCCTGACGCGCTGGCAGCAGCCCTACCTTTTCCTGCTGGAATACGCGCAGTGGAGCCATTTGGCCTCGCTGGGCCTGAAGCCGTCTCTGCTTTGCGGCCACAGCCTCGGTGAACTCATCGCCCTTTGCCTCGCGGGGGTCTATGCCCCGGAGACGGCCTGGTACATCCTGGATACCCGCGCGCAACACATGTCGGAGCTCGAGGCTCGCGCCACGAGGGAGACGGGCATGATGGCCGTGCACGCCGAGGCGCAACTCATCGAGGAAGCGCGCCGCCTCTGGCCTGCCCTTTACGTCTCCAACTACAATACGCCGAAGCAGTATATCGTCAGCGGGCCGCGCGACATGCTCATGGAAGCCCGCAAGCACTTCCGCAAGCAGCGTCTGCCCGCCATCATGCTCAACGTCAGTCTGGCTTTCCACCATCCGGCCATGCGCGTTTTGCGGGACATGTCCCTGCGGCGGCTCAACGCGCTGGCCATGCAGTCTCCGCAACTTCCCTTGCTGAGTTGCGTCACCACGGGTTTCTATCCGCAACAGCAGCGGGAGATCTGCGAATACATAGCCGATCTTGATGAAAATGCCGTGCGCTGGGTGGAGTGCGTCCGGCAGATGTGGACGCGGGATGGCATACGGCATTTCGTGGAGCTTGGCCCGCAGGATACCCTGTGCGGCCTTGTGACGGACATCGAGCCGCGCAGCCTGTGCCTTTCGGCCTCCCGCAAGGGACATGAGGCCGAGGGGCTGCGCCGGACCTGCGCCCAGCTCTATGCGCTGGGGCATCTCCCCGCCGTCGGTCTGAAGGCTCATGCGGCCCGCTGGGAAGGCGCGGCCGTTCCGGCCGCCGGGCCTGTCTCTCCCGCTTCGCGGCCGGTGACCGATATGCCCCCGCTGGGGCCGCTGGCGCGTCGGATCGTTGCCCTGCTTGAGGAAACGGCGGGACTGCCCGCCGGCAGCGTGACGCCGCAATGGGACCTGCGCTATGACCTTTCCCTGCGTTCCAGCCGTTTCCCGCTGCTGGTGCAGCAACTGGAAACGGTGCTGGGCCGCAGCGTCTCCTTCGAGGCGCTCATGGGAGTGATGACGGTGGGCGATCTGCTGGCCGCCGTGGGGCTTTCCTCCGTTCCGGCGGGGACGGCCGCGACGGATGCGGAGGCCGTGGACCGGGCTGGTCCGGCGGACGCGCTGGACCGGCGGCCCTTCCTGCGGTATGCCGCCGACGCGGATGGACACTGGCGTCCGGCGGCCTGGGATCCCGTATCGCACGGTCCGGGCGTGCGGCCCGACGGCGCTGTGCTGGTCTGGAGCGATGACGGAGAGCGCGCCGCCCGGCTGCTGGAAGGATTGGCCGCGCTGGGACAGACGCTGATCATCCCGCCTGCCTGCGAGACGGCTTGCCGACGGTTGGAGCGGCTGGGTTGCTCGGTGCGCTGTCTTGATCCGGCGACGGGAGCCGGGGAAGGAGCGTCCGCGGCGGATTTCTTGCGGGTCGGGCTGGCTTTCCTGCGTGAGGAGTGCATGGCGCTTTCCGGCTGTTTGCTGGACGGTCCGTGCGACACGGAGGCTGAGGGCGAGGCGTTGCGCGTGCTGCGGGAGCGGGACGACACGGAAGCGCTCTGGCTCCGGCGTATCCGCGTGCTCCTTCCTGAAGAGCTGGAAGCTTTCACTACCGCCGTCCAGTCGCCGGACGCTCCGGCCGTGATAGGCATCCTGGAGGATGGCCTGCCGCCTCTGGCCCAGGAGTGGGGGGACATGTTCGCGCGGGAGATCCTCCTGGCCTGCGAGTCGCCCGTCCTCTGGGCGCGGGCGGAATGTCTCGGCGGCCTCCTGCCCCAGGCGGTGGGGGAAGCCGGGCTACGCCTGCAGCCCTGGCGGGAACGGCCGGAAGTCTTTCCGGGACTGTTTGCCCGGCAGGAGCCGCCGCGTACGGCATCGGGACGGGATTTCCTGCTGAGTGGAGAGTTTTCGCGCTATGCCCGGCCGTGGCTGGCCGACTGCGGTGGCGGGTCGGAGACGGATCTGCCCTGCCTGCCGCCGAGCCAGGCCCTGCGTTCCCTGCTCGACGGCGCGCGCATCGCTTATCCGTGGCTGTATCCCAACGGCTTGTGCGACGTGCGTCTGGGCGAACCGTTGCCCTTGCCGCCGGGGATCACGCGGGAGACCCGTCTGGACATCCGCGCCCGAAGCTGGCTGCGGCAGGACGGCGTCATGACCCGCATGTGCCATTGCCGCCTGGAAGCTCGCGGCCTGACCGACAACGGACGCCATACGGATCGCTGGCTGTCCGTCATGGAAGGTATGGCCCTGCTGGGACGTACGGCAGCCGGACTGCCCGCGCTCTGGGAGAGCGGGAGCGACGCGGATACGGAGGGGACATGGGCGGATGGGGACGGCGGGCTTGCCGGTTTCTATGGACGCCGCGCCATCGGGGCCGCTTCTCGTCTGCTTGGCGAGGTCCTGCCGGATGGACAGATGTTCAAGGCTGGCGGCGACCGGGGAGAAGCGTGGCCGACCGTGCGTTTCGCTCTGGACGGCAAGGCCGTTGCCCCGGAAGGCGTTTCTGGATATACAAGCCTCCTGCGGCTGGTCGATGCCGTGGAACAGGGCGCATGGCTGGCGCAGGAAAAATGGTTCGATGACGGCACGGCGGCATGGCGCATGACGGGCATCGGCTTTATCCGTTTCGCCGGCCCTGACGATAGGCAGGCGGCTGTGCTGGAACTGCGCTGCGGCTGGCGAACTGGGCAGCTAAGGCGTTTTGACGCCCAGATCTGCGATGCCTGCGGGAGAGCGTTGCTGACGCTCAATCAGATGGAATTTGAACGAAGCTTGCCGGTGCAGGCGTGAGTGCGCCGGATAGTTGCGCGCGATGAGCCGAAAAAGAGGAGATGGATGTCGCTTTTTCGGGGTCAAGGAGTGGGGAAGATGAAAAGAACAAGTCGCCTGTTGGCTGTTGCCCTGTTGTGTCTGGGAGCCGGGCTGACGGCCTGCGCTTCCAGCAAGGCGGGCATGGATGCGCCGGAGCTGCCCGCGCGGCACTGGCTGGAAGAAACGCCCGGCGTTCCGGTGGAGAAAAAAGGCAAGCTCGACGCCGTGGTGACCAACCTCTATGACCCGGCCAAGAAATTCACCTTTGAAGACTGCGTCTATCTGACCATCCAGCAGTCTCCCCTCCTGGTCAACAGCGCGGTGAATCTGGAGATCAAGCGCGTGGCTCTGACGGATGCCGTCTGGAAATATCTGCCCGAACCGCGCATGAGTCTGGCCATCACCAACAACCTCACCGCTTACAACAAGAACGAGCCCGACATCCCCGGCGACTACGCGCGCACCAAGCTGCGCGTGGGATTTTCCGCGGCTTTCCCCAATCCGGTAGCCACCTATTTTGAACATCAGGTGCAGAGGCTCATGGTCAACCTGGCCATCTCCACGCACCGCAAGGCCGTGGGCGAAGCCATCTACAAGATCGCGAGCGCCTACATGCGCCTGCACGCCCAGCGCCTCATCCTTGCCGAGCAGGAAAAGCTCCTGCCCGTGGCCAAGGAACTCACCGCCTACTGGAAACAGCTTGAGAGCGTGGACGGCCGTCAGGGGGTCTCCCTCAACCTGGCCACGCAGCATGAGCGGGAACTGGAGCTGCGCCTGGAAAAAGCCAAGATGCAGGAAGTCATCCAGCTGACCGAATTGAAGATCCTGGCCGGGGTGGATCCGCAGCAGAAGCTGAACGTGGATACCCAATCCGCGGAATCCATCCTCAAGGGCTTTGACGGGCGCAAGCTCAAGTGGGAAGACCGCTGGAGCAAGGGCGAGGACGATCTCCTGCTGCGCAGCCAGATCAAGCTGGCGGACTACAACATCATGGTCGCCTGGGCCGCCTATGTGCCGGACATGCGTATCGACATCAACAACACCCCGCCGGCCGGTCAGGCTCAGCCCGTCGGCGGCACGGACGATACCTTCCTGCACCTGACCTTTGAATTCCCGCTCATCGACTGGGGACGGCGCTACCGCGGCGTGCAGACGGCCCGTATGCAGAAGGCGCAGGCTTTCAACCAGCAGGCCCGCAAGCGGACGGACTATTCCAATACCTGGCTGCAGGCCGAGCAGCGTGTTTCCCTGGCCGAGACCAATCTGCGCCTGGCCCGTCTCAATCAGGAGACCGCCAAGATGCAGTTCACGGAGGCGAGAGTCTCCTTTGAGCAGGGTCTGACCGAGCTGCCGGAAGTGACGCGGCAGCAGGAGGCTCTGATCCAGTCGCAGATCGCGCGTATCGAGGCGGAACTGGAATACCGCCTTGCGAACCTTGAATGGATGTACGTGGCAAGCCTGTTGCAAGAAAGCTTCCTGGGCCTGCCCGGTGGAGAATAGATCATGCGTCGTACGCTATGTTCCGGCCTGTTGGCCGTATGCCTTGCCCTGAGTTGCGTCCATGCCGTCCCGGCGGCCGAGGTCCGGCTGACCGGCAAAGTGGTCACGACGGTGACCCGCGCCGCGCCCATGCCGTTCAACGGCATCGTGGACGAGGTGCTTGTCCGGCCCGGCGATGCCGTTGAACAGGGGGCCCCCCTGTTGCGTTATCATCTCCAGGAGGAAGCGGCCCGCGTACTGCAGCGCGAGCTGATCACCGGGGCGGGCACCGAGGAGGAACGCGGCCAGATCCTGAGCCTGCGTCAGCAGCAGACCGAGATCGAGGCCCAGCGCAACAAGGCCCGGCAACTGGCGGCCTCCGGTCTGGGGTCGCGTCAGGCGTCTTCCCGCCTCGAAGCCAGTTATGAAAGCATCCAGCGCCGCATCGACCTGCTCGAACTCGCCATCGAAAAGCGGGAAAAGACCTTCGCCGCCCGACTGGAGGAGCTGGAAGGCTATTTCGGGCAGAAGCTCGATCCCCGCGGCGAGTTGCCGGAGACCCTGACCCTCACGTCGCCCATCAAGGGCTACGTCCTCGCCGTGACGGCTGAAACCAGTCCCGGCGCTCTGCTCGGTCAGGGCAGCACGCCCGTCAGCGTGGGGCAGCTCAACCCGGTGCTCATCCGGGTGCCCGTGTATGAGGCGGACGTGAACAGCATCGCCGTGGACGACGTGGCCACCGTGCAGATACCTTCCCTGCGGGACAAGGAATTCATGGCCACGGTGAGCGAGATATCCTGGGCGTCCACGGACATGAGCGTCGGCAATCCCTCCTACTACACGGTGGAGCTCACGGTCCCCAATCCGACGCTGGAGCTTAAGCCCGGCTTCAAGGCCATCGTCCTGTTCAACAAGTAGGGCATGAAGCTTACCCGAATCACCCGGCAACTGGGCTATATCCTTGGCGCGCAGTGGACGCGGGATCTCTCGTGGACCATCTTCACCATCCTGCTGGCGCGCTACAGCAAGGACATGATGGGCCAGCTCGCCACGGCGCTGGCGGCGGGCTATCTGGTCAAGACCGCCGCCGACGTGGGGCTCAACGACTTCCTGCTCTCGTCCTTTGCCCGTCGGGACGGGCGGCCCCGCGTGCTGCTGGGGCAGGTGACCTGGCTCAAGTGCTTCTTTTTGTTCATTGCGCTTGCGGTCACCTGGGTGCTCGTCCTGCCCTTCCCGCTGGAGCAGCGCCTCGTGATGCTGCTCATTGCGGCGGGCTTTGGTCTGGACGGCGTCACGGATTCCTTTTTCGCGCTCTGTCAGGCGCGCGGGCGGCAGGACGTGGAGATGCGTATCCGCATCCCCTCGGCCCTCTTCGGCATCGGCTACGGGATCGTTTGCGTCGTGTGCCAGTTCCCCATGCTGGCCATCGCGCTGTACAAACCCATCGAATCCGTCTGCTGTGCCGGTATGGCCGTCTGTGCGCTTGGCCATAATCCTTTGCGGCGGCTGACGCTGGCCGGGCTCAAGGATCTGGCGGTCAAGATGCGCAGCGGCGTCATCTTCACGCTCATGGCCGCCTGCACCATGTGCTACAACAAGATCAACGTCTTTTTCCTCAATCAGAATTCCACCACGGCGGTGGGGGCCTACAGCGTGGCCTGGGAGACAGTGGAGGGGCTATCCGTGCTGGTGTCCAGCGCCCTGCTCGGCAAGGTCATCTTCCCCCTGCTGGCTCGCTACTGGCGGGAGAACCGCGAGGCCTTCCGACAGCTTGCCGGTCAGACGGCCCGCTCGCTCTGGGCGGCCGCCCTGCCGGTGATCTTTCTCATCTGTGTGGAGAGCGACCGCTTCCTCCCTCTTATCTATGGGCCGGAATATGCGGATGCCGCCACGGCGCAACGCCTGCTCACGCCCTGTCTGGCTACGGCCTTCTTGCATAATCTGGCGGCCTATGCCATGATCGGTATGCGCAAGCACAGATTGCTGTTGTGCTTTTACTGGAGCGGCCTCCTCGTCAATATCTGTTGCTGCATGGTGCTCATTTCGTGGCAGCCGCTGGAGGGTGCGGCCCTTACGCTCACCATCACCAAGGTCTGGGTGGCCATCCTGACGGTAGGCTATTTCCAATGGGTGGCCCGCCCCATGAGCTTGCGGCAGTGGGGGCTCATGTTGCTGGCCATCGGGGCGTGTCTCGCGCTCTGGTACGGGCTCTCGCTCGTCACCTGGCGGGAAGTGGCCGAACTTGCCGGGCTGGTCCCCTTGCTCCTGCTGTTCTGGCGCTGGCGGCCGCCACCGCCCTTTGAACGGGAGCAGGCACAGGCGCGAGCTTGACCGCAAAAGAAAAGCTGCCGGGAAAAGAGGACACGTCCTTCTTTCCCGGCAGCTTCTTTTTCACGGGGCTTGCTATGCCGCCCGGCCAAAAATGAGCGGAAAAGCGCGTTTTTTCCGCGAAATGACCGTGTGGGTGGAAACGCGAAGCGCTTCAAACTGAATATGTTCTGGAGTCTGTTGATGCTGTGCGGTGTTTTGGGGGATGTCGATGCCCGCATGTCTCCGCGTCATCTAGAGCGGATTCGCATTGAAATTGCGTCCAATTTCAATGCTGACGCTGCCCTCACACTACGGAAAAAGCGTGGTTTTTCCGTGTGTTCGGTTGCGGGTAGTCGCTCTCGCGACTACCAGAGCAATCCACATTTTCAATGTGGAATTGCTCTAACGGGCACGGCCTGCGGCCGTCTTTGGTCGCCGTCGGCGCAGGACGACCCAGCCATTTCGCAGGAAATGAAAATGCCGCTCTTGTCATCCTTCCCGTCAAACCTCCTATCCTTTCCCCAGATCGCTGACAGGGAAAGGATAGGCACACGGCCAAGACTCGCCACAGCAAGCGAGATGTACAGGTAGAGTCGACTTGTCTTGGGCGTTAAGCGATTTGTGAAATTTTCGTCAATACAGCCTAATCCCCGTCCTCATCGCGGAAGCGACCGACGATGCAGTCGTCCAGATCACGCTTGGGCACATAGTGGACGCCTTCCGCATCCCGCCAGTAGCTGACGGAACCGTCCTCCGGCAGGGGGACGACGCGCCGTTCTTCCTTGGCCACGCCCAGTCCGAGCATGAGTTCGATCTTGTAGCCTGCGGGGATGTCGAGCAGCTCCTGCAGACGGTTCTTCTGGAAGCTGGCGATGATGCAGCAGCCCCAGCCGCGCGAGGTGGCCGCGAGCTGTATGGTCTGCGCGGCGATGCCCGCATCTATGAAGGTCAGTTCGCGTGCTTCCTCAGGGACAAGCAGAGCCATGAAGCCGGTGGGGCGCTCGCCGGGATGCGGGCCGCCCCAGTCCTTGAGCGCACCCGCCCAGACCGTCAGCGGCAGGATGTCGGAGACCATTCGCCCGGCGATCAGCACATAGCGCAGGACCTGCGCGTTACGGGCGGACGGCGTGAGGCGGGCGCAGTCCGCCAACCATTCCAGATCGCTCATATGCAGGGGGGTGTCCTCCTCAAAGCGGCGGCAGGTGCGTGCCGCGGTGACCAGAGCCTTGAAATCCATGCGGGCCTCCTTGCGGTGGTAATCGTGAACAGCGTTGGTTGCGGCAAAACGCCGACCCGCGCGAGCGACAGTTATAACAGCGCCAGCAGGAACCAGAGCTGCGCCAGTTCGATAGTCGCTCCCAGAAAATCCCCGGAAAGGCCACCGTGGGCAAGGGCGGTCCGGCGCAGTTTGTTCTGCAGCAGCCACTGGCCCGCCAGCAGGAGCAGCATTTGCGGGACGGGGACGCCGGTCAGCCAGACCAGCAGGACTATGGCCGCCAGCCAGATCCGTTGTTGGCGCACAAGACGCGGCGTCATGGCGGAACAGACCAGCTTGCCGAGACTGCCGCCCCCCTGGGGGGGCGCGGAGGCCGCGAGCAGGAGCGAGCAGGAGCGTCCCCAGGCGGGAGCCAGCGCAAGCAGGGCCCAATTGCCCTGCTCAAGATGTGCGGCAGCGAGCAGGAGGCAACCGGCCAAACCCGAACAGACGGCCAATGCGCCGAAGGCCCCCAGGCGGCTGTCGCGCATGATCTGCCAGAAGCGTTCTCCTGTGGTCCCGCTACCGCAGGCGTCGGCCAGATCCGCCACGCCGTCCCAGTGCAGGGCGCGCGTGGTCCAGAGCAGGGCCAGCATCCAGATCCACCCTGCCACAAAGGGGCAAAGCGCGGCGGAGACGCCGGCGGCGACGGCAAAGCACAACGCCGCAAGGGCGAGAGCGGTCCACAGCAGACCCAGCGTCAGACCGGCGGGCGCAAAGGCCGGGAGACAGTCCTGAAAACGCCGTTCCGTCTGGCCGGGACGTGTGACGAGGCGGCTGAGGAAGGACAGGGCGTCCAGATAGCGTTCCGTCAGGCTGCCGATCTGACGGCGACAGACATCAGGCATGTTCCTGATGGTGCTTGAAAGCCAGCGAATAGAGGTGGTGAAAAAAGTCCACATATTCGACGGTGACGTGTTCGGGGACCTTGATACGGGCGGGCGCGAAGTTGAGTATGCTGGTGAGCCCGGCATCCATGAGATGCTGCGCCGCCCGCTGGGCCCGTTCCGGCGGCGTGGTGATGATGCCGATCTCGATATGCTGCTCGGTCACGATGCTCCGCAGATCCTTGGTGCAATGCACTTCCAGACCATGCACGATCTCCCCGATCTTGAAGGGATCGCAATCGAAGATGCCGACGATGTTGAAGCCGCGGGCGCGGAACTCGCCGTGGTTGAGGATGGCCTTGCCCAGATTGCCCACACCGACCAGCGCCATGCGCCATTCACGGTCGACCCCCAGCGCCGAGGTGATGGAGGCGATGAGGGAGGTCACATGATAGCCCACGCCGCGTATGCCGAATTCCCCGAAGTAGGCAAGATCCTTGCGGACTTGTGAGCCGTTGACGCCGCAAGCCTCGGCCAGAGGATTGGACGAAATGACCTCTACCCCGTCGCGGGAAAGGTTTTCCAGCACCTGCACATAGGTGGCAAGGCGCTGGATGGTGGCGCGGGGGATATGTTTGCTCTTGGGCTGGTTGACCATGAAAGTGTCCTGTGGGAGAGCCGCCTGCTCTGTTGTGAAATAAAGTTTTTGCAAACGTACTGCAATTTTTTTCACCACGCAAGGGAAGAGCTGGGACCAAATATGAAAAAGGTTTTCATTGCGATACCTTCCCGCAGGACAGGACACGAGATGCTCGCGCGGCGGGCATAAAAAAAAGGGGGGCCGAAGCCCCCCTGGACATGTCGTGATGCCCGGAGACTACGCGTAGGGGTTGGCGTACAGCAGGATGAAGCTGATGACCAGCGCGTAAATGGCCAGCGATTCGATGAAGGCGAAGGCCAGGATCATGGTACCGGTCACTTTGCCGCTGGCGTCGGGATTGCGGGAGATGCCTTCGGTGGCGCCCTTGAGGCCGAGGCCCATGCCGATGGCGCAGCCGAAAGCGGCGATGCCGATGCCCAGAGCGGCGGCCAGGCAGGCCGTACCGAGGGAGGCGGAATCAAGCTGGTTGGCGGCGAAGGCCATGCTGGCCATGCCGAGCAGAGCCACCGTATTCAGCAGGGTGAGAAGAAGTTTGCGCATCGTGAACTCCTAGAACGGTTTATTGTTGGGTCGCAAGCGACCATTCCCCACAGATGGACGGGTCTAATGTTCCGGGGCTTCCAGCGCGCCCTTGATGTAGACCATCGTCAGGATGAAGAAGACGAAGGCCTGCATGGTCTTGCCGAGCAGGAAGAGGGCGTAGATCGGGATGGTCCCCAGGATAGGCGCCATGACGAAGAAGAGGATCATGACGATCTCTTCGCCGCGGATATTGCCGAAAAGACGGAGAGAAAGCGAGACCGGGCGCGAGAGGTGCGACACGATCTCCAGCGGGAACATGAGCGGCACGAGGAACTTGGAGGGGCCGGTGAAATGATGGACGTAATGCGCCTTCCACTTCCACAGACCGACGGCATTGTAAAAGACGAGCACGAAGAGGGCCATGCAGACCGTGGTGTTCAGGTTGGCCGTAGGCGCGTCGAGGCCCGGGATCAGGCCCATGATGTTCATGGAGAAGATATAGATGAAGATGCCCGCCAGCAGGGGGACGAACTTGCGTCCCGCCTCGCCCATGCTGCCGCAGACGAAATTCTCTATGGTATCGACGATGGCCTCAAAGACATTCTGCAGGCGTCCCGGCACCAGCGTGAGGCGGCGGCGAACGATGAAAGCCAGAATGAAGAGGACGGCCATGCAGACCCAGGAGTAAAAGACATGCTTGAATTCCACCGCCTGACCATTGATGATGACTTCATCCATGTCCAGAAAGGTGGAAAGCAGTACCGGATGCGGCAAACCACCAGCCATAGGAGCCTCCTCGTATGCGTCGTCCCTGCCGGACGACGCCGGTATGGGTTCAGCGCCTTCCGGCGCGAACGTAACTGACAAGGGCAATGATCTCGGCAAGCACCAGCCCGGCCACGAAGGCCATCGGGGAGGCCCTGCCCACGATGAGGACCAGATAGACCACACCGGCCCCGACGATCAGGCGCAGCCCCCAGCGCAACAGCAGCAGGGGCAGCACCGCCATGCCGTCATCATTCAGGGAACGGCGAAGAAAAAAACGCGCCAGCTCCCAGAAAATCCATGTCATCAGCGTGCAGCCCGTCCCGGCCCAGAGCACGGACGGACCAAGCCCCAGCGTGACGATCAGGCCGCCCGCCAGCAACAACAGCGCGGAAGCCAGCAGAAGGTTCCGCAGCAGGGGCAGTATCTGCATATGACGGATGCCCCGCCGCCACAGCCAGCCGTCCAGTCGGGCCGATATGGCGCTAAGGGTCTCAGGGGCGTTCATGCCTCTGCTCTCCGCCAGTCACGGGCGGCTGTCCCTGCGGCGCGCCGTCCTCCGTGGCTTGCGCGTCGTCCCGTGTTCCCTTGCGTCGCGCATCCTCACGCGCCATGCGGTCCAGCAAACGGCGGCTGTCCCGATACACATTGAGGAAACCCGCGCCGATGCCCACGAGCAGGAAGACCAGCTTGCACCAGGGGCCGGTCCCCAGCCAGGCGTCCAGACCATATCCAATGGCGACGCCCACCAGCGGCCCGCTGACCATATGCAGCCCAATGACCCCGACATTCCCCATGAATTCGAGGCCGCGCTGCTGTTGCTGCAAAATTTCCCTGAAGGACATGCGACCCCCGCGTCTGTCGTCCGGCGGACCATGCCGCACCTGCCAATGGTCGCCTGATACCGTACCAGCGGCAGCCAAAATCGTCAATGTACAATGCTCGGCGTGCCTTGGGAGCTGGTAACGCCATGCGCAGTTTATTGTTGTAACGGACATCGACAGCAGAGCGAGGGGGCCGCCTTCCCCCAAACAAGAAAGGATAATATTAACAGGACCTAACGGCGTCGCCAGAGGCTGACGGACTCCAGATGCGGCGTGTGCGGGAAAAGATCCACGGGCCGGATGGCCAGTGGTTCGTAGTCCTGCGCCATGCAGGCGGCGTCTCGCGCCAGCGTGGCGGGATTGCAGGAAACGAGCAGGATATGCGGCGGCCGCAGACGCAACAGGTGTTCGCGTACCACGGCATCCATCCCGGCCCGCGGTGGATCCACCAGGGCGGCGTCAAAGCTGCCGGGCGCATCCGCCCTCTCGCTCAGGAGCTTCCCGGCATCCCCGGCTTGCCAGACGCCCCGGCAGCCGAGGGCCGCGGCGTTGCGACGGGCCAGGCGGACGGCGCGCGCATCATATTCGAGTCCGCAGGTCTCGGAGACGTGGCGCGCCGCGAGCAGCCCCGGCGCCCCCACGCCGCAATAGAGATCCAGCAGGCGGCCCGATGCTGGGAGGTCCCGCGCATCCGCCGCCCTTCCGCACAGAGCGGGCAGCAGCTGGTCCAGCACTTCGCGGGCAAGCAGCTGCGCCGCATCCGTATTGACCTGAAAAAAAGATGCCGCATCCAGCGTGAACCACTGGCCTCCCAGCGGTAGACGAAACAGTCCGGCCTCCTCCCCTTCCCCACCGTCCGCACCCAGACGAAAGACGCGCCGCTCGCCCTGGGCCAGGGCATCGTCCCGCTGGCGTTCTTCGTGGAGGAATCCGGCAAGATGCGGATGGCGCGCGAGCAGGCGTTCACCCAGCGTGCGCACGACGCGGCGCTGCCGGGCATCGCCGGGACTGGTCAGACAGACGGCCCAGATCCGCCAGTCCTCCGGCCTGTCGAGGGCTTCCTGAGGCGTCAGCCCGCACTGTGGCGCAAGCCCGCGCCGCAGGGTGAGGAAGCGCCAGAAGCCCTTGCCCCTGTCCCGCCCCGCTCTGCCCTGTCCGCCCCGATGCGGGCGAGGA
Organism: uncultured Desulfovibrio sp.; assembly: GCF_944327235.1. Taxonomy (GTDB): domain Bacteria; phylum Desulfobacterota; class Desulfovibrionia; order Desulfovibrionales; family Desulfovibrionaceae; genus Desulfovibrio. The sequence goes on along the minus strand of NZ_CALVHE010000005.1, from coordinate 5,773 downwards.
GCGGGCGTATGGGCGGTCAGACGGGGATCCCCGGCCGAGAGCTCTCTCGCCAGCTCTTCCGCCGAGCGGACGACAGTCAGCGTTTCCGGCGGCAAAAGGCGGCATCCCGGCACGGGGACGACCGCAAGGCCGCCGCGCTGCCGCAGGCCGAGACAGAGGCGCGCGCCGTCCTGTCGGTCAGTCGTACCGGAGTCCGAAGCCATGCCGAAGGCGAATTCCATCTTGTTGCGGAAATGCGTTTCCTGAGGATCGGCAAGGATGGGGAGCAGCGGAGGGGCCGTCAGCCTGCCGATACGTTGCAGGGCGTCCCGCAGAAGCTGCTCCTTCCAGCGGAGCTGGGCGGGGCGGGCAAGACATTGCCAGGGGCAGCCGCCGCACTGCGCCTGATGCGGGCAGAGCGGAGCGCGGTCGTCGGGGCCAGCCTGCACGAGCTCCACCCGGCAGGCTTCGGCAAAGTTGGCCTTGCGCCGCAGCAGACGGGTCCTGACCGTCTGTCCGGGAAGGCAGTCGGACACGAAGACGACGCCGTCCGGCGTGCGGGCGATGCCGCGCCCATCGTGGGCGAGCGCCTCGATGACAAGGAGAGGGGTATCTGCGGTCATGCCCCTTTGTACGGATTTCGCGGCGGGGCCGCAAGCGGCGGAGCGGAGAAAATGAGGGAAGGACGCGGCTTTCGCTTGCCATGTCGCGCAAATCGTGCTAAGAGCCAGCGGCGGCAAAACGGAAAAGCCGCATTGACATTCAGTGAATAATGAGGCAAAAAAGCCTTTCTCTTTTCGGAGGTCGAGCATGTACGCTATTATTGAAACCGGCGGTAAGCAGTACCGCGTGGAAGAAGGTTCCAAAGTGGTTGTGGAAAAGCTGTCCGCGCAGGCCGGCAGCGAGATCACGCTGGACAAGGTGCTGATGATCGGCGGCGGTCAGTGCAAGGTGGGCGCTCCCTACGTTGCCAATGCCGCTGTTACCGCCGAAGTGGTGGAACACGGTCGCGGCGCCAAGGTGATGGTCTTCAAGCGCTGGCGTCGCAATGACTCGCGCAAGCTGCGCGGTCACCGTCAGGACTACACCACCATTCGCGTCAAGAGCATCAACGGCTAGCCGCGCCCCGGCGCGCAAGCAAGGAGTAAATCATGGCTCATAAAAAAGCAGGCGGCTCTTCGCGCAACGGCCGCGACAGTGCGGGCCAAAGACGCGGCGTCAAGCGTTTTGGCGGGCAGCAGGTGCTGGCGGGCAACATCCTCGTGCGTCAGCTTGGGACCCGGATCTATCCCGGTGAAAACGTGGGCATGGGCAGGGATTACACCCTGTTCGCCAAGGTGGACGGCGTGGTGCGTTACGAAAAGTACACCCGCAAGCGTCGTGTGCTGACTCGCGTCCACGTGGAAGTTCCCGCCGCCAACTAATCCGGTCGCGGCAGGGGCAATTTTTCGGGGAAGAGGCCGCAGGGCTTCTTCCCTTTTGCTGTTTGCGCGCTGTGCGCAAGAACCTTTTTACCGCCGTTGCCCGCAACGGTACGGAGCCCGCATGAGATTTGTGGACGAAGCCCGCATCCAGGTACGCGCCGGCAAGGGGGGACACGGCTGCGTGTCCTTCCGCCGTGAAAAGTTTGTGCCGCGCGGCGGCCCCAATGGCGGCAACGGCGGCAATGGCGGTTCGGTCATCCTGAGGGCCGAACCCCGCCTGCTCTCTCTGTATGATTTCCGGCTCAAGCGCCTGTACGAGGCCCGCAACGGCCAGCCCGGCATGGGCAGCCAGTGCGACGGCAAGAACGGCGAGGATCTTGTGCTCGATCTGCCGGTGGGTACGCTGGCCTATGCCGTGGATGAGGACGGCGAACGACTGCTGGCCGACCTGAGCGAAGCCGGGCAGGAAGTGCTGGTGGCGCAGGGCGGCCGGGGCGGCAAGGGCAATGAACATTTCAAGACCTCTACCATGCGCGCGCCGCGTTTCGCCCAGCCCGGCGAGCCCGGCGAGGTGGTGGATCTGCGCCTTGAACTCAAGATCCTGGCGGATGCCGGTCTGCTGGGCCTGCCCAATGCCGGCAAGTCCACCTTCATCTCGCAGGTCTCGGCCGCTCGTCCCAAGATCGCGGCGTACCCCTTCACCACGCTGACGCCCAATCTTGGGGTCATGATCGACGAATATGATCCCGACCGCCGCATGGTCATCGCTGACATCCCCGGCCTCATCGAAGGGGCGCACGAGGGGCAGGGCCTGGGGCATCGCTTCCTCAAACATGTGGAGCGGACGCGTTTTCTCGTGCACATCCTGAGCATCGAGGATGTGAACGATGATGACCCCTGGGCCGGTTTTGAACTGATCAACGAGGAGTTGCGGCGTTTCAGCGAAGAGCTCGGTCAGCGACGGCAGATCGAGGTGGTGAACAAGATCGACCTCGTGACGTCCGAACGGCTGGAAGCTCTGCGGGAGCGGGCCGCCGCCGACGGGCGGCAGGTCTTTTTCATCTCCGCGCGCGAGGGTGAGGGACTGGAGCCGCTGGTGGCCGAACTCTGGCGTATGCGTGACAGTCTGGAGACGCACGACCCGCTGCATCGCGCCTGGGATGCTCCCGAGGCGGAAGAGGACGATTTCGAGGATATCGAAGTCGTCTACACCAGAGAATGATCGACCGGGCCCCGACCGGAGGACATATGAAGACCCGTCCTGTGGACTGGCGAGAGGAAAAGCGCGCGGCGCTGGCACATGCCCGCCTCGTGATCATCAAGATAGGCAGCGCCGTGCTGACGGATCCGTCCGGCCTCTGCGCGGCGGTGCTGGAAAATATCGCGACCCAGATGGCGGCCCTGCGCGGCGGGCTCGGTATGCCGGATGCCCCTTGCGGCGACGGCCCGGCCCGGCGTCTCATCCTTGTCTCTTCGGCCGCCGTGGCGGCGGGGCGTGCCACCCTTGCCCGGCATGAGCGCCATTTTGACGTGGTGGGCCTTGCGGCCCGGCAGGCCGCCGCGGCCGTCGGACAGGGCCAGCTCATGCGGGCCTGGGACAGGGCCTTTGCTCCCCACGGCCTGCCCACGGCGCAGGTGCTGCTCACCCGCGACGACCTGCGCGCGCGGCAGCGCTTCCTCAATGCGCGCAATACCTTTGCCGAACTGCTGCAATGGGATGTCCTGCCCATCGTCAACGAGAACGATACCGTTTCCGTGGCGGAACTGAAATTCGGGGACAATGACTGTCTTTCCAGCCTGCTGGTCAATCTGACCGGCGCGGATCTCTTCATCAACCTGACCTCCGCTCCCGGCGTGCTGGCGGGCAATCCGCAGGAAGATCCCACCGTCGGCGTCATGCCCTGCGTGGAGAACGTGGGCGAACTGGATCTGGGCAAGCTGTGCGGCGGCAAGACCACCGTCGGCACCGGCGGCATGTATTCCAAGCTCACCGCGGCCCGTCGCGCCGCCCAGCTCGGCGTGCCTACGCTCATCCTGCCCGGCCGACAGCCGAACATCATGTGCCGGGCCTTTGCCGGGGAAGATGTGGGCACATGGGTACGCCCGGCCGAGCACGCCATCTCCCGCCGGAAGTTCTGGCTTGCCTACCAGTCCGACCCCACGGGCACGGTCTTTGTGGACACGGGCGCGGCGGAGGCCCTGCAAAACCGGGGCGGCAGCCTGCTGCCCGGCGGCGTGCGGCAGGTGGAGGGCAACTTCCAGCAGGGGGCGCTGGTGCGTATCGCCCGTCTCAATGCGGACGGCGGGAGCGCCACCCTCGGCGTGGGCCTGAGCAACTACAGCGCCCCGGACCTGCGCAAGATCATGGGGCTCAAACGTATCGAAGTGGCGGCCATCCTGGGTGACGCCCACTATCCCGAAGTCATCCACCGGGACAATATGCTGCTGGAGGCCGCCGTTTAGAGCATTTTGCCTTTGAAAAAGGCAAAATGCGAGGCGGCAGCACAGCGCCGCCCGGCCAAAAGTGAGCGGAAAAACCGCGTTTTTTCCGCGAAACGACAGGCCGTATGGTTTGGAACGCGAAGCGTTTCAAACTGAAAATGCTCTAGGCCCGTTAACACTATCCTGGTTGATTTGGAGGGAAGGGTTTGCCCTTCCCTCAATTGCTTTTCTCAGAAAAAAACACGGCGCGGCCTTCAGGCGCAGATGCGGACGAGCAGGTAACTGCCCCAGACAAGCGCAATAAGGAGCTGCGCGGTCAGTTGCGCGGCGCTGCCCATGTCCTTGGCTTTTTTGGCCAGCGGGTGCCACTCAGGAGAAATGCGATCCACCACATTTTCGATGGCGCTGTTGCACAGCTCCACCACGACGGCAAAAAGCAGCGGCAGCACAAGCAGGATGCCTTCCGCCCAGGTGCGGCAGAACAGCACCGCCAGCACAAGACCCGGCACGCACAGGCCGATGATCTGGCGAAAGGCCTGCTCGTCCTTCCACGCGGCGCGGTAGCCGTCAAGGGAGTAACGCAGGGCGTTGCGCAGACGGACAAGGCCGGTACGGCCCTTGAGGGGATTGCGGAACGGGGCGGTGGGCTCGTCGGACATGGGCGTATGGGAAATGGTTGCGTGAGTGGCCGGGGTCGTACAGCGAGCTGGATACGCTCGGAAACCATCATGCTGTAGCACAGGCAGTTTCGGGGGACAAGAGAATGGCGGATCACGAAGAGCGGCTGACGCGGCTGGAAGAAGGGATGTATTTTCAGGAGCAGCGCCTGGAGGCCCTGCACGAAGCGCTCGTGCAGCAGCAACGTCAGCTTGACGATATGGAGCGTCGGCTTGCGGAAGCCTGCCAGCTGCTGCGTTTGCTGCGGGAACAGATGAGCAAACAGGGGAATGGACCGGCAAACGAACTGCCGCCGCATTATATGCCGGAGCGGTATTAGGGATGCTTTATCCCGCTTCGGCATCGAAAACGCTTCGTGCATATGCTCCCATCTTCATTCTTGCGTTTGGGGAACGACGATGCGGAGTATGATTTTCTCCTGTTATTTATCATGATTGGCTCAAGGCTTGCAGGATTTTCACGAGCCGGATAAGTATGTTTTACTCCGATATGATCCGTTTTTCTGGCTGGACGCTCAGCAAGCCGGTTTTTTTTAGACGATTTTTGTACCTTACCTGCCATATGGAGCAACAATGACGGTAACGTGCAATGACATCCTCAAGTTGAAAAGTTTTTCCAGCATCAGGCTGCTTGCGGGGGAAAAGGGTCTGGAGCGCGCCATCACCTGGCCCCACATCGGTCAGACGGTGGAGATCTCTCCTTGGGTACACGGCGGAGAGCTGTTGTTCATCACGGGCATTGAACATGGTCAAGCCATGTTGCCCGGAGTCCTTGATGAATGTATCCGCAACAATCTTGCGGGATTGGTCATCCTTGTCGGCAGCGAGTATCTGGAGGATGTCCCGCGGGAGCTGGTGGAACAGGCCGAGGCGGCGGGTTTCCCTCTGTTCGCCATGCCGTTTCAACTCAAGCTCGTTGATGTGATGAAGGAGATTGCCGACCTCATCGTCCGGGACAAGTTGGAACGCAAAAAAGCCGAAGACATCCTTGACAGGTTGCTGTTTTCGCCGGATGCGGATGTGCAGGAGCTTGTGCGAAGCCTGCTTCCAGAGGGGCGATTTCAGGAACTCCACTGTTTTGTCTGCATATTGGGCCTGTCTCCAAAGTCAAAAGATCGGGCAGATGCCGCTGAGCATCTGCAGTACCATCTCCTTTCACTTTGCGCAGTCAAAAACCTAGGGTCAGGACTCATTATTTCCATACGCTTCAAAAAAGAGTAGGTATGGAGACGGAGGTTACCATGTCTACTC
>NZ_CALVHE010000004.1 GCF_944327235.1 uncultured Desulfovibrio sp. | reverse complement strand
TGGGCGCGGCTGATGGAGCGCATCCAACTTTTGGCCGACGGAACGCTTGCCTTTTGTGCCGTTCGGTTGGATGATTTACAGAGCTGTGGAGCAACGAAGGAAGATCTGGAGGGCTTTGTGGAGCAGATGCGCCGTCTCGCGGGCGTACGGGCCGCCGCCCTGCTGCGCGAGGATGCGCCCGGCGTCCACAAGTTCAGCCTGCGCTCCTTCGGTGAAACAGATGTACGGGCTGCCGCCGCCACACTGGGAGGCGGCGGACACCGGAACGCGGCAGGAGGGACCTTGCGCATGGAGGCCGCACAGGCGGCTGAAACGCTCATCAAGGCCGTCGCTGCCGTCCTTTGACAGCATGGCTGACAGGAAAGCTCAGCAATGCTCCATGACAGGAGGGAATCATGAACGAGCATGAACGAGTGCAGAACACTGGCGATGTCCCGGAACGGAAGCCGTCTGACCGGCGTCGTTTCCTGCTGGGGCTCGTGGCCGCCGGCCTGGCCTACGTCACGCCCACGCTGCTGGGTCTCGACGAGGCCGAGGCCGAACCGTGGAAGCATTCGAACAGGCGGCGCACGAGGCGCACACGCCCCAGCAACCGCAGGCGGACCAGGCGCACACGGCCCAGCAGACGCCGTCCTGACCGGACTCGCCCCGGGCGGACACGTCCAGGACGGACACGGCCCAGCAGACGGCCCGACAGACCGGGACCGCATAACGGCTACAGGACACGGCCTTCCCGCCGAGACGTCAGGCCCGGTCAAGGCGAAAAGCGCTTCGAGGGATTCGACCACGATCGCAGAAGACCGGATGGTCCACGCCGCGACATCTAACCAGCCGACATGAGCCGGGCGGCGGGTACAGCCTGCCGCCCGCGCGTCCCTCATGGGACTAACGCTTTTCTGACGCCACCCCCGCTATACACGAAGCTGTCCTCAACACCATACCAGCGGCACGCGCGGAACGCCTGCGCCGTCCGCCGCTGTACAGGGAGTCAGCACATGTCCGAACAGCAACAACGCGACAACACCGCAAAGCAGCAAGCGAACGTCAGCCGCCGCCGTTTCCTGCTGGGCCTTGTGACCGCCGGCATGATCTATACCGCCCCCACTCTGCTGGGGCTGGATGAGGCCCATGCCCACTCGTATCATACCTACCGTAGCCCTCGCTCTCGCCGCACTTACCGCAGCCCGCGGTCACGGCACAGCTATTACGGGCATCCGGGACAGGGCGGCTATCAGGGAGCCCCCACGGCGGGCGGCTATCAGGGCCCGACCGGGAACGCCGGTGGTTATCGCGGCGGCACCGCCTCCGCCCACGGCGGCGGCTTCCGCCCCAATTAGCCGACAGGCGGTCGTCGCATGTCGCCAGCAGCCTGCCGGGATATCCATTTCCAAGGGATAGCGGGGCCCGTACGCCTTTTGCCCGGCGCGGTTGACGGGACGGACGCGCTTCTGGACGCTCTCCGCCGGGTGCTGGGCTGCTGGCCGCACCACATCTCGCCCAGTGCGCCGGAAGGGGAGACGCCGCCCGGCTTTCTGGTGGAGCCGCTGGCGGACGGCGCTTTCCGTCTGCACGGGGCAAGCCCGGAAGCCACGGATTTCACGCCGTTCCATCCGCAGGATGCCGTGGCTCGGCTGCGGCCGGGCTACAGCCTCGAACCCAGCCTGACCTGCCTGGCCTGCACGCTGGCCGTGGAGCTGGTCGCCGCCTATGAGGCCCGGCACACCGACCAGATGGGCATCCATGCCGCGGCGGCCGTCCGCAACGGGCGCGCCGTCCTGTTTTGCGGTACGCACAAGGCGGGCAAGAGCGCGCTCATGGCCCGCCTGCTGCTGGGCGGCTGGCAGGGACTTGGGGACGATATGCTGGCCCTGAGCCCGGCGGGCGAACTGTTCTCCTATGGTTTCGCCCCCCGCCTGCGGCTTCCGCTGCCTGACTGCGGCCGTCTGGCCCCGCTGCGGGGACCGGATTCGCCGTACATCGCCTGTCAGGATGACTATTATCTCTGCTGCGATCCCGCGCAACTGCCCATGCTGGCGTGGGGAACGCTCCTGCCGGTGGATGCCGTCGTCATCCTGGACAGGCTGGAAACGTCGTCCGCCCTCCCCTGCGGTCTGCTGCCGCAAAGCCGACAGGACGACATGCGGGACGTGCTGCTGCGCTTCCTGCTGCGGGACGGACGGGCCGGTCTTGCCCTGCGCACGGCCTGCGACCTGCTCCAGCGCGTCCCCTGCCGCCTGCTGCGCTATCGCACGCTGGATGAGGCCGCCGGCCTGCTGGACGACTGGCTGGCCGCCGACCTCTCGTCCGACGCCTCGCCCCCACCGCCCTCCGCTCAGGACACGGCAGCCGCCTCGTTCCACGCGCCTCCCCCCCCATCCAAGGACGGCCTACGGCCACCACGGGCCTTCCGCCGCCGTCACGCACGCGGCGGCCATACGCCTCCCGACGCGCTTCCCACGTCCTGGCGGCAGCGTCCCGGCGTCATCTTCCGCCAGGACGACGGCGGGGGATTCCTGGCGCGCGACGAGGAGGCCGCCGGACGGGACGGCCGCGTCTTCCGACTCAACGGTATGGGTTGCGCGCTCTGGCAGCTCTGGGAAGAGCCGGGCAGCGATGCGGAACTGGCCGCCCTGCTGGCCGAAGCGTTCCCCCAGGCGGGCCTTTCCCGTATCCGCCGGGACGTGACGGCCCTGCGGCAGCGCCTGTGCGCGGCCGGTTTCCTGGAACAGGCGGACGTAAACTGATCGAACGGCCCGCCTGACGATCAGAACGCCGCGAAGCGCCGTTTTCCCCGCCGGAAAAGCTTTGACTTGTGGCCCCGTCACAGGTATGTTGCTGCATTGCGTATGATGACCAAGCCCAAACCCTCTGCCTTGCCGCAGCTGCATGGCGTGCTGGTGCTCGACAAGCCGTCCGGTCCCACTTCCGCCCGATGCCTTTCGGTGCTCAAACGTCTGGGACAGAAAAAGATCGGCCATGCCGGCACCCTTGACCCGTTGGCTTCCGGCGTGCTGCTCGTGCTGCTCGGACAGGGGACGAAGATCGCCTCGCACCTGCTGGCGGACGGCGGCAAAGTCTACAGCGGCGTGCTGCGCCTCGGACAGGAAAGCGACACTTGGGACAGTCAGGGGCAGATCCTGCGCGAACTGCCGTGGCAGGATGTGAGCGAGGCGGCCGTCCGTGAAGGGATCAGCGGCTGGCGGGAACTGACGGAGCAGGAAGTGCCCGCGTATTCCGCCGCCAAGCACGAGGGGCAGCCCCTCTACAAGCTGGCTCGCAAGGGCGTCGAGACGCCGGTCAAGATCAAACGCATGGAGATTTCGCAGGCGGAAGTGCTGGAAATGGCCCTCCCGCTTGTACGCTTTCGGGTCGCTTGCAGTTCCGGCACCTACATACGTTCCCTGGCCCACAGCTTGGGGAAACGACTTGGGTGCGGAGCCGTGCTCACGGAACTGACCCGCGAGTACAGCCACCCCTTCGGCCTGGATGCGGCCGTGTCGCTGGACGCCATCACGGCGGATCCGGCGTGCATGGTCCGCGGCCTGCGCCCGCTGGCGGAAGCCCTGCCCCACTGGCCGCGCGTGGATCTCACGCCGGACGAGGCGCGGCGCATCCGCAACGGGCAGACAGTGCCCTGCCGCGGCGAAGGCCGCCGCGCCCTGCTCATGGAAGCGGGCTGCGAGCTGGCCCTTGCCGAGCGCAGGGAACTGCCGCACGGCGACTGCTGGGCCGTATTGCGGGGGCTCTGGAACTAACCCTCTTCCTTATAAGGAGAACTGCTGTGGTGATGGATGCCAATCAGAAAAAGGCCGTTATCGACGCTCACGCCAAACACGAAGGGGACACCGGCTCCCCCGAGGTGCAGGTGGCCCTGCTGACCGCCCGCATCGAAGGCCTGACCGGGCACTTCAAGGTGCACAAGAAGGACTTCCACTCCCGCACCGGTCTGCTCAAGCTGGTGGGTCAGCGCCGCAAGATCCTGAACTACCTCAAGAAGAAGGATATCCAGCGCTACCGCGCTCTCATCGAGAAGCTGGGACTGCGCAAGTAATCCATCGTTTCGGAGGGGGAGCCGCGCCGCGGCTCCCCCTGCCGCCTTTTGCGGCAGGAAAAAAACGCCCCGGCGACGGGGCACAACGCAGGAAGGGGGGTCCGGGAAAAGCCGGCGCGCAGGGATCAGGCCGGTTTTTGGCGGAATCCCCTTCATCGAGGAAACATCATGTCTGATATGTTCAATCCGACCCGCGTCACCGCCGTGGTCGGCGGCAAGGAAATCATCTTTGAAACGGGACGCCTGGCCAATCAGGCCCACGGCGCCGTCTGGGTGCAGTGCGGCGGCACGGTGGTGCTGGTCACCGTCTGCTCGCAGCCGCTGGAGAACGACAAGGGCTTTTTCCCGCTGACCGTGGAATATTCCGAAAAAATGTACGCCGCCGGCCGCATCCCCGGCAGCTTCTTCCGGCGCGAGATCGGTCGTCCCTCCGAGCGGGAAACGCTTGTCTCCCGCCTCATCGACCGTCCCATCCGTCCGCTCTTCCCCAAGGGGCTCAACGAAGACGTGCAGGTGCTGGCCAGCGTCATTTCCGCCGACCCCGAGAACGAGCCTGACGTGCTGGCGCTCACCGGCGCTTCGGCCGCGGTGCTGCTCTCTCCCCTGCCCTTCGAGGGGCCGGTGGCCGGGGGCCGCATCGGCCGCATCGACGGACAGTTCGTGCTCAATCCCACCTACGAGGAACAGGAGAAGAGCGATCTGAACATCGTCTTCGCCGCCTCGGCCGACGCCCTGACCATGGTGGAAGGCGAGGCCCGCTTCGTGCCCGAAGACGTCATCATCGACGCGCTGGAATGGGGCCGCAAGGAGATCCAGCCCCTCATCACGGCCCAGCTCAAGCTGCGCGAACTGGCCGGCAAGGAAAAGATGCCCTTCACCCCCCACGAGGACAATCCCGTGCTCGTGGCCCGTGTGGAAGAGCTCGCCCGTGAGGCCGGCATCGAAGCCGCCTTGCGCGTGCCGGACAAGATGGCCCGCAAGGACGCCCGCAAGGACGTGAAAGACAAGGTCATGGAGGCCCTCAAGGCCGATCCGGCCTGGGCCGAGAGCGAAGAACTGCGCGAAGTGGGCGACATCCTCGGCGCGCTGGAAAAGACCATCGTGCGCGCCCGCATCGTCAATGAGGGCATCCGCATCGACGGTCGCGACACCAGGACGGTGCGCCCCATCCAGATCCAGACCGGCCTGCTGCCTCGGGCGCACGGTTCGGCGCTCTTCCGGCGCGGCGAGACCAAGTCGCTGGTGGTCACCACCCTCGGCTCCTCCACCGACGAGCAGCGCATGGACGGTCTGAACGGCGACGTGACCAAGCGTTTCATGCTGCATTACAATTTCCCGCCCTTCAGCGTGGGCGAGGTCAAGCCTGTTCGCGTCTCCCGGCGCGAGATCGGGCACGGCGCGCTGGCCGAGAAGTCCCTGCGGCCCATCCTGCCCGCTGACGAGGACTTCCCCTTCACCCTGCGCGTGGTGGCCGAGACCGTGGAATCCAACGGTTCGTCCTCCATGGCGGCGGTCTGCGGCGGTTCGCTCTCGCTCATGGACGCGGGCGTGCCTGTGAGCGCTCCCGTGGCCGGTGTGGCCATGGGCCTCATCAAGGAAGGCGACAAGTTCATCGTGCTGACCGACATCCTCGGGGACGAGGACGCCCTCGGGGACATGGACTTCAAGATCGCCGGCACAGCCGAGGGCGTGACCGGCGTCCAGATGGACATCAAGATCACCGGTCTGACCACGGAGATCATGCGTCAGGCCATGCAGCAGGCCCACGAAGGCCGTCTGCACATCCTTGCGGAAATGGCCAAGGTCATCGCGGAGCCGCGCAAGGAACTCTCCCGCTATGCGCCGCAGCACGCGGAACTCTATGTCAATCCCGACATCATCCGCCTGATCATCGGCCCCGGCGGCAAGAACATCAAGGCCATCACCACGGCCACCGGCGCTTCCGTGGACATCGAGGATTCCGGTCGCGTGTCCATCTTCGCCCCCACGGCCGACGCGCTGGACAAGGCGCGCGAAATGATCAGCTACTACGACCAGCGTCCGGAACTGGGCAAGAACTACACCGCCAAGGTCAAGAAGATCATGGAGATCGGCGCCATCGTGGAAGTGCTCCCCAATGTGGAAGCGCTCGTGCACGTCTCGCAGCTGGACGTCAACCGCGTGGAGCAGCCCGGCGACGTGGCCCACATAGGCGAAGATATGGTGGTCAAGGTCATCGAGATCAACGGCGACCGTATCCGGGCCAGCCGCAAGGCCGTCCTGCTGGAAGAGCAGGGCCATCCCTGGAACCCTGAAGAGACCGCCCGCCCGCAGCGCAGCCGCGGGGACAGGGGCGACAGGGGCGAGCGCGGGGACCGGCACGGCCGCGGCGGTCGCGGCGACCGGGGAGAACGGCGCGGCCAGTAAACTCATGAGCAGATAACGGCGCGGGATGGCAGGCCGATCCCGCGCCCGTTTCGCTGAGGCGGAAAGAACGGGGAAATCTATGCCCAAGAAAAGCGAAAATACTGAGCAGCCCGTGGAAGAAAAGAAAAAGAAAGCGCCCAAGGCCGAAAAGGCCGGCAAGGAAAAGAAGAGCGCCGCGGACAAGACGGACAAGAGCGACAAGGCCGAGAAGGGCAAGAAGGCCAAAAAGGCCGAAGCGGTCGAGGCCGCCCAGTCTCCCGAAGCGGCGGAGCCTGCGCGCGAGGCGGCGGAAGACCTGCAGCCTCTGGATGCCGAACATCCCGACCTCACGCCCGAGCAGGTGCAGGCCATCGTCAGCGGCGCGAACCGCACCCATGCCGAAGGGCTGGGCGATGCCTGGGCCGTCGTGCTGGGCCGCAATCCCGCCGCCCTCATGCCGCAGGTCATCAGCACCGTCCTGCATGAAGGGGGGACCCGCCCCGCATGGCAGTGGAAACGCGGCGGCAAGGAATATGTCCTCATGGCCTGGCCCCGAGAGGAGGCCCTGCGGGCTTCCGTGCTCTTGCGGGCCGAGGAGGAGGGCGGCCAGCTCCGTCCCTGCGACGCCGTCCCCCTGCTGGAAGGACAGCCCAACGACCTGACGGTGGAAAGCGTGCATCCCTGGGAGAACGGCTCCGGCGCGGACGTGGCCGTGTCCATGATCGAGGGGAAAAATCCCATGTGGCTTTACGATCCCCTCTATATCCGTGACAAGGACGACCTCACCCCCGGCATCACGCACACCTTTACGCTGGCCGGTCTCTGCTTTGCCGTGCGCAAGGCCCTGCTGGACGATGTGACCATCACCCAGGGCCCGCAGTACGAAGCCTACGCCGCCGACTGGCTTGCCGCCCATCCCGGTACGGGACGGCTGGACGTGCCGCCGCTCAAGGTCAGCATGAAGGGCCGCCGGATGATCATGCCGGGCCGCCGCTTCTGCGAATACCAGATCCGCGCGGAAGTGGAGGCGGTGCGGCAGGGCCAGCTGGAACAGATGCCCATCACGCTCATGTATCTGCGTTTTCCCTTTGAAGGACGCGAGCCCATGCTCCTGCCGGTCTATGCCTCGAAAATGGTGCTGAAGGACTACGAACCCAAAGCCGGGGACGAGATCGACGCCTATGTCTGGCTGCAGGGGCGCGTCATCGACTTTGACCCGCAAGCCCCCGACGCGGCCGAAGACAATACCCAGGCAGCGCCCCGGCAATAGTGCGTTTGCTCTGGAAAGGACGATTTGAAACGCAAAGCGATCCAAACGGGAAATGCTCTGCGTCACAATACGCCAAAAAACGACGGGCCATCAGCAATGATGGCCCGTTTCCTTTCCTGCGCGGCAGCGTTTTGCCGTTGGAAAAGACAAAACGCAAGGCGGCTGCGCAGCGTGCCGCCCTACAGAAGAGTGTCGCCCGCGAAGCCGTACAGCACGCACAGGCAAAGCATGGCCAGGAAGCCGGCCACCACGTCATCCAGCATCACGCCCCAGCCGCCGGGCAGCCAGTGCTCCGCGGCGCGGACAGGGCCGGGCTTGGCTATGTCGAAGATGCGGAAAAGGACGAAGGCCACGAGCAACAGCGGCCACGGGAAGCCCTTCGCCTCATAGGCAAAGGGCAGCAGCACCAGCCATACCCCCACCAGCTCGTCGATGACCACCTCGGCGGGATCGCTGCGCCCCAGCAGCACCTCCGCGCGGGAGGCGGCAAGCCCCCCCAGCACGAAGAGGATCACAAGCAGCGCTATGCGCCCCCACGGCGACAGCGGCAAAAAGAGCCACGGCGCCAGCAGGCAGGCTACCGCCGTACCACAGGTCCCCGGCATGATGGGCGAAAGCCCGGCTTTCCACAGACGGCAAAATCCCAGAATGAGCCATTGCGGCATGTTTTCCTCCTCTCCCGGTCGTCCGGGACAGCGGCAGGCGGCATGTCCGCCCTGCCGGTTAGCGTGTGTTCCTTCTCTCATCTCAAATGATCGCCCCGCTGGCGCGGGAGAGAGTTTGTCAAAAAATGCACGCAGCGTCGAGGCGTTCCGACCCGCCCCCTGTCCGGCCCATTGCCAGCCGCCGCCTTTTCCCGTATATAGTTGCTGAGGTTGTGAAATGGGCAGATATCAATGTGAAATGTTCGGGCAGTTCATCTACGGGGATATCCTGACCTACGAAGAACTTCAGGACGTCGAAGCCCTGTTCGTCCCCCGTCTGGACGAGCTGCTGCAACAGGCAGGCGCCGCCCATGTGGACTTCACCCCCACGGGGGACATCCTGCTGGTGCAGTGCGTCTTTGAAGCGCAAAAGACCTATATCTTCCGCAAGCTGGCGCAGGAGCTGGCCGCCCTGCTGCCGGAAGCGGTGCGCGGCAACCTGCTTTTCCTCAAGAAGGATCTCTCCGTCCAGCATCTGTACTGGCTGGAGGCGGGCAGCTGGCGTGAAGAGGAGCGGACGCTGCCGGAGAGCGCTCCGGAGCATCTGCCTGTCCGTCAAGTGACGTCCACGCCGCTCTGGCCTGTGCCGGAGCCGGAAGAAGAGGAAGAAGACGGAGAGACCGGAGCGGACGGAGAGAAGTCCGCGCCGGAAGCGCAACCAGATGAAGCGGCGGCTACGCCCGACACGACGCCCTCCTGTTGACGATCCCATGCCCGGATGGTGGAATTGGTAGACACAAGGGACTTAAAATCCCTCGGCCTCTGGCTGTGCCGGTTCAAGCCCGGCTCCGGGTACCACTTCTGATGCGTCTCTGACGCTTTCCCGATACGTCACCCATACGAGCATGACGCGCTCTCGTTGCGTACCTGATACGTTCCCTCCCCCTGCGAAAAACGCCTGCGGTAACAGCCGCTTGCGGATGCCACTGTTTCCTTTCGCCCTTCTCCGCCCCACGCGGCGCTCTTCCGTTCCGCTTCCGGCCATTGGTTTCTGCCGCCGCAAGGGGACGGCAACGCCCCTTGACAGTCCTCCGAGTGCTCAAATACAAAATGGAGTCTGCCCATCTCCCTGCCGGAAGCGGGCGCATCCATCGGGGATGTCCCTGCCGTGGCCGGGGGAGACGCTTACCGCCAGCCCGGTGCGCAGCAAGGAGAGGTCATGATCGGCGTAGACATGAAGGGTCTCATCGACAAATGCAACGGTTTCTGTACTCAGGCCCTGCACGCCGCTGCGGGATACGCCGTCAACCACGAGCATTATGAAGTCACGTTCGAGCACTTCCTGCTGTCCTGCCTCGAAGAGGAACACGGCGACGCCCCCCTGCTGCTGAGCCGTTCCGGATGCGATATCGCCCCTCTCCGGCGCGAGCTGCAGCGCAGCCTTTCCCTGCTGCGCAGCGGCAATACGGGGCGTCCGGTCTTTTCGCCCACCCTGCAGGACGTGCTGGAAGCCGGCTGGCTGGTCTCGTCCGTGGATCTGGGGGCCGCTGGTCTGCGCTCCGGCGGCGTGCTGCTGGCCTTCCTGCGCCGTCCGGGCTTCTATGCGCAGGGCGACTATCCCGCCCTGCTGCGTTCCCTCGACAGCGAAACGCTGCTGCGCGATTTCGCCCGCCTGACCGAAGGCACCTGCGAAACGGATGTCCTGCCGTCCGCCGGGGCCGCGGACATCGCCACCGGGCAGGCCGGACACGCGGGACAGGGCGGCGAGAGCTTCCTTGCCCGCTTCTGCGAGGACTTTACCGAAAAGGCCCGCGCCGGGAAGCTCGATCCGGTCTTTGGCCGGGATCAGGAGATCCGGCAGATGGTGGACATCCTGGCCCGCCGCCGCAAGAACAATCCCATCCTCGTGGGGGAGCCCGGCGTGGGCAAGACGGCGGTCATGGAGGGCCTCGCCCTGCGCATCAGTGAGGGCGACGTGCCGGAGACCCTGCAGGGGACGACCCTGCTCAGTCTGGACATGGGCCTGCTCGAGGCCGGGGCCTCGGTGAAAGGCGAGTTCGAACGCCGCCTCAAGGGCGTCCTGGACGAGATCAAGGCGTCGGAAAAGTCCATCATCCTTTTTATTGATGAAGCCCATCTGCTCGTAGGGGCGGGCAACAGCGCGGGCGGCTCGGATGCGGCCAACCTCATGAAGCCCGCTCTGGCGCGCGGTGAGATCCGCACCTGCGCCGCGACCACCTGGAAGGAATACAAGAAATATTTTGAAAAGGACGCCGCTCTGGCCCGGCGTTTCCAGCTCGTGCGCCTGGACGAGCCGTCGGTGGAGACCACGGGGCTCATTTTGCGCGGTCTGCGCGCCGGATATGAGGCCGCTCACAAGGTGCTCGTGCGGGACGAGGCCCTGCAGGCGGCGGCCGACTATGCCGGGCGCTACATCAGCGGACGCTTCCTGCCGGACAAGGCCGTCGATCTGCTGGATACGGCCTGCGCCCGCGTCAAGGTCTCGCAGGTAGCCAAACCCGGCGCGCTGGAGGACGCGGAACGCCGCGCGCAGGCCTGCCGCCGCCAGCTCGACGCGCTGGAACGCGACGCCGCCGAGGGGGCGGATGTGGACGAGAGCCGTTGCGCCGCCCTGCGGGACGCCATGACGGCGGCCCATGCCGAAGCCGAGGCGCTGGACGCCCGCTGGCGGGAGGAAAAGGAGCTGGCGCAGGCGGTGCTGGATGCCCGCGCGGCGCTGGCCGCCGCCCGTGCCGCCGCTGAGGATGCGGCGGAGCCTGACGCGTCGGAGGCTGTCGCGTCCGCCGGAGCGGCCCTGCGGACGGCCCGTGAAGCGCTCGCCGCCCGTCAGGCCGGGACGCCGCTGGTCAGTGTGGAAGTGACGGCCGATGTGGTGGCGCAAGTGGTCTCCGACTGGACCGGCATCCCCGTGGGCAAGGTGGCCCGCGATCAGGCCGGTCAGATCGCCGCGCTCGCGCAGACGCTGTCCGCCCGCATCCGGGGGCAGGACATGGCTCTGCGCGCCGTGGTGGAAGGCATACAGGCTGGCAAGGCCGGTCTGCGCGCGCCGGAACAGCCGCTGGGCGTGTTCCTGCTGGTGGGGCCCTCCGGCGTCGGCAAGACGGAGACCGGTCTGGCGCTGGCCGATGCCCTCTTCGGGGACGAACGCTCGGTCATCACCATCAATATGAGCGAATTTCAGGAAAAGCACACCGTTTCCCGACTCATCGGCTCGCCGCCCGGCTATGTGGGCTACGGCGAAGGCGGTCTCCTGACCGAGGCCGTACGTCGCCGCCCCTATGCCGTGGTGCTGCTGGACGAGGTGGAAAAGGCGCACCCCGATGTCATGCAGCTTTTTTATCAGGTGTTCGACAAGGGGACGCTCACCGACGGCGAAGGGACGGAAGTCAGCTTCCGCAATACGGTCATCATGCTGACCTCCAATCTCGGCTCGGAGATCACGCAGGCGCTTTGCGAAGGCTGCGAGGAACCGCCCGCCCTCGAGACCGTGGCCGCCGCCCTGCGGCCGCTGCTCTCCTCACATTTCCAGCCCGCGCTGCTGGCCCGTATGCATGTGGTGCCCTACCTGAACCTGAACGAGGAGATGCTTGCCTCCATCGCCGGGCTCAAGCTGGATGCGCTGGCCCGCAGGCTGGCGGCCAACAACGGTATGCGCTGCGTCTGGAGCGACAGCGTGCCGCGCTGGCTGGCCTCCCGCTGCACGGAGACCGAGACCGGCGCGCGCAACATAGATTACGTCCTTGCCGGGACCGTCCTGCCCGATCTGGCCCGCAGCATCCTCTCCCACATGGCCGGGGACTGCCCGCCGCAAGGCGTGCATCTGGACATCAGGGACAACGAGCTCGTCATGGATTTTGACGCTGCCTCCCCGGAGCACACGGCATGAGCAGACGCCCCTCCCTTCTCCTGACCCTGCTCGAAGAGAACGAAGCCCTTGCCCGCTCGCTGGGCGGGGAGATCTCCCGCCTCGGGGCCGATTGTCAGGCGCATTTTCTGACGGGCATCACCGATGCGCAGGCACTGGCCCCGCTGCTGACGGAGGTCTGCCGCCCCGACTGCGGGGCATGGCTCATCGTCGGCAACGCACAAAGTTTCGCCCGCAAGGATATCCTGCGGGGGCTGGCCCTCACGGCGCTGGCCGTGCAGCATACGCGACGACAGGAAGCGGGGCGGGCGCTCCCTATCCTGCTGGCCCCCTCCGGCGGCGAGCTGCCGCCGCTGCCGCTCCCGCTGGCCGATGCGGACGTGGTCACCAAAAATATCGGGGCCAGAGCCATCGCCCGCCTGCATACGCCGGGGACTCTTGCCGCGCCGCCCTACCGCCTTGCCGTCCATGCCCGGCCCGGCCTCGGCCTCTGGCTGGAGTGCGGCCCGGCGCATGACCCGTGGGAGGGCGTGCTGCTGGGGGCGTGCGGCTGCGCGCCCGACGCGCACGGCGTGGGACAGGCCGGGACCATCCCGCAGCGCTGTACCCTGCACCACCCCTTGCGCGGGCTGCGGCTCACGGCGGCCGAACGGGAATTCACCGCCTGGGGGACAGGCAACCGTCTGACTCCGGCCGACAGTTATTTCGTCCGTCTGGACGGTCTGCCCGATGCGCTGGTCTTCGGCCCGCTCCCCGACGGCGACGCGGCGGACCTCTTCGTGCTGCCGCTCTGTTAGGGCCTGTTGATATTATTCGCTATTTGTTTGGGGGGAAGGGGACCCCCTCGCTCTGCTGTCGATGTCTGTAAGGCTCCTGCGTCGCCTAACAGGCACGGCCCTGCGGCCCGCCTTTCGGTCGCCGCCAGCGCTGGAGGGCCCAGCCTTTTCGCAGCGAAGCGAGAAAAGGCATTCTTGCCATTCTTCCCCCCAAGCCTCCCATCCCTCCCCCAGCACGCTTTGAGCAAGGGAAGTGACAGGGACAAGGCAAGCCCATCGCGCTCCTCTTCTTCCACCAAGGACATGCCATGCCGACCACGCTGACCGAACGTTTCCGCTTTTTCTCGTCGCATCAGAGCAACGAGCCATTCCATGTCGTGGGCTTTCGCGGTGTGGAGGGCCTGCATCAGCTTTTCGACTTCCAGATAGACCTTGTGTGCACCGACGCCGCCGTGGATACCGGGGCCCTGCTAGCCGCTCCCTGCCGCTTCGAGGTGGTGCGGGACGGCGACGCCGAACCGGCCGTCTTTTCCGGCTATCCCGCGGCGGTGGAGCAGCGGGGATTTTTCAACGGCTACGCCTATTATGCCGTGCGGCTGCGCCCGACCTTCTGGAAACTGAGCCAGATACGACAAAGCGCCATCTTTCTGGGCAAAAAGCTGGAGGACGTGCTGCGCGAACTCATGTCCTCGCAACCGTTTTTCAGCTTCCCGCACGAATTCCGCCTGACGGCGCAGGACTACCCCGCTCCCGAATTCGCCATGCAGTATCAGGAGACGCTCCATGACTATATGTGCTGGCGCATGGAGGAGCAGGGCGCGTACTTCTATTTCGAGGAGAAGGACGGCACGGACAAGGTCATCTTTGCCGATGCGCCGCAGTCGCACAGCACGGATGACATCCCCCGACTGTCCTACTCGCCCGCCTCCGGCCTGGAAGGGGATATGCGGGAAGAGGTCATCGTCTTCTTTGCCCTGACCCAGACGCCGCTGCCGCGCCGGGTGGTGCTGCGCAGCTATGACTGGCGCAATCCCAACAAGCCCGTGGTGGGCATGGCGGATGTGGACGGCAACGGTCTCGGAGATGTCTACCTGAGCAATGAATATGTGGACAACGACAACGAGGCCAACCGGCTGGCCGCCATCCGTGCCGAGGAACTGCGCTGCCGGGGCCGCCTCTTCCACGGCGCAAGCTCCGCGCCCGCGCTGCGGCCGGGCCGGATATTCCGGCTGGACGGGCATTACAGCGATCCGTTCAACCGGGATTACCTCATTACAGAAGTCACCCACGAAGGACGGCAGGACGCCTTCCTTTCCCTGGGGCTGGGCATCCCCCTGCGCGAACCCGGCGAGCGCCTCTATTACCGCAACACCTTCACCTGTATGGAGGCGGACGTGCCCTACCGCCCGGCGCGCACGGCCCCGCGCAGCCGCATCCCCGGCGTGCTGCGGGCCTTCGTGGCCGGGGACAGCAGCGGAGCGCGGGCGGAGATGGACGGATACGGCCGCTACAAGCTGACCTTTCCCTTTGACATCTCCGGCAGGACGGGCGGCAATGCCAGTTGCTGGATACGCCGTGCCCAGCCGCAGGTGGGCAAGGACAGCGGCCTCGGTCTGCCCCTGCTGCCGGGAACGGAAGTGCTCGTCTCCTTCGTTGACGGCAATCCCGACCTACCGGTCATCGGCGGCGCGCTGGCCAACGGCGAGACGGGCAGCATCTCCGGTTCGGGCAATGCCAACTTTCAGGGCCTGCGCAGCCCCGGCGGCAACCAGATCACCATCAACGACACGGACAAGAAACAGGGCATATCTCTCTCCACGCCCGCGGGCAGCGGCCTGACCCTGGCGGCGGGCTCCACGGAGAGCGCCATCCTCACCTCGGCCAACGTCATGCAGACCGCGGGCGTCGGCATGACGCAGCTTGCAAGTTTCGGCCTTTCCCAGATCAGCGGCTACAAGCTCAACAACGGCGTCTACGGTTACGGGCACGCCTATTTCTTCACGACGTTTTTTGAAGCGCTCGCCAATATCGGCAGCACGGCCGCGGACTCGCTGGGCAGCTCGGTCGCCGGGGACTCTACCGGGAAAGAGAGCGCCGCATGGAGCAGCACCGGCCTGAAGGCGCTGGCGACCGCTCTCAACGCCTCCGCCTCGATACAGTCATCCAAGGGGATGACGCCGTTGAAATACGGCGTCTCTCTTCTTGCCAAGTCGGATGAGGCCAGATCGCTGCTGCAGATATTCCCCAACAAGGCGGAACTGCTGTCCGTCATGGTCACCTATCTTACGTCGCTGGCTCTCAAGAGCGCTGCCGACATAACGAATCTCGGGCTGGAAGCCGGCTCGGCCGTCCCGAAGACCGTCTATCTCGATGCGCTGGAAACGGCCATGAAGACGCTGTACGACAAGGATGAGAAGGTGTATGCAGCCTACAATGAAAGCGGCCGGGCAGCGAGGATCACATCTGGTTGCGCCGCTTATGAGGAGGTCGCCACGGCCCTTGTCAAAGCCATAGCCACCTATGACTCAGCCATTGCCGCCCAAAAAAATGCGGCCAGTGAGGCCATGAAAACGTACGAGGCCTCCGCCAAGGAGGCCAGCGACAAAACGACGATGGACGCCACAGTCGCGGGCTGCGTATCCGAGATCGTCAAGCAGGAACAGAATAAGGCGGAATTGAGCGCCTGCCTGACCGCGCTGGAAAAAGTCTGGCAGGACTGCTGCGGCAAAAACTCCATGAGCGACGCCGCCTACTTCTACAAAAACAAGATCGACGCCGTACGGACCTTCGTTACTGACGATGTGCTCGCGCTCATCCCGGAACTGGTCTCTCTGGTGCTTTTCGTACAAGGTTACGAAAAAACCAACACGCTGGGCGGCATCCTGCTGCGCACCGACGACGCCAACATCACCATGACGGCGCGGGATTCCATCGCCATGCATTCCCAGCGCGGCATCCTGCGCAACACCCGTGATCTGCCGCGGCCGGCTTCCCCGGATATGGCTCTCCACCACAAGAAGTACACCAAAACGACGACCGACGCCCTGGGCAAGCTGGAGAACTACGCTCCGGGAGAGGCCCCCGGCAACATCGGCGTCCTCACGCCCTTCTCCTCCCTCAATGCGGATGACGCTATGGCGAAGGCAAACGCCTGGGGCCTGGAGATCCAGCAAGGACACGCCACGGACTTCATGCAGGAAATAGACGCTCTGGACTGGCGCATCAAGGACGACACGACGACGCGGCGCGGCGACTACATCCGCAAACGGGCCACCTTCCTTGCCGACACCACGGAGCTGGAGTTCAGGCGCAACCGCTGGGCCTACCAGCATAGCGAGGAGAATGCCCGCATCACGGCCGACAAGCAGTTGACGCTCACCAGCGGACCCGCCGCCATGACCTTGCAGCAAGTAACAAATGCGCAAAATATCGCCATGCTCCTGGGGACAAAGGACGATCACGGCCAGCTTGTCCTGTCCAGTCAGGCCTCGGCCAACAATGCCGCCGCCACACAGGCTATCTTTTCTCCCACCTCGCTTGCCGTGACCTGCAAACCCGACAACGTGGTCAATCCGACAGCCCGTCTGGACATGGGGGATGGCACCGCCAACCTGTCCGCAAAGGAAGCCCGGCTCATCCTTGAAGATAACAAGGTATGCCTTGACGGAAAGGGGTCGAAGATCGTCTGTTCCGACCAGGGCATCTCTCTGGAGCCGGCCAACGGAAAGGTGACGCTGGCGGATATCGCCTTTTCCGGCAACCAGATCACCGGCACAAGGGACGGCATCCTGACGCTCGGCAACGGGGCCATCAAGATCACGGGAGCAAGCGCCACCATCAAGCTCCAGGGCGACGCGTCCACGCGGGCGGCCGACCAGTTCGAGCAGCGGCAGGATGAAGTCCTTTCCGTTGAGAAGGTTGCGAAGCTGCTGCAGGCCATGCTCGCAGGAGAGTACGATGCCTAGGCACGACGCATGGGCGTGCGGCGCGGCCTGCCTTCTCCCGCTGCTGGCTTTCGCCCTGCCCGTCCCGGCGGCGGACGCGCCGCCGCCCGCACCCGCCGCCTTCGGCATCCGGCTGGGCGATCAGACCGCGACCGTCCATGCCCGTATGCGCGAGGCAGGCTATCGCTCGCGGGAGATGCGTCTGGACGGGGGCTGCGTGGTGGAACGCTTCGAGCATGTCTCGCCGGATGCGGCCATGCGCCGGGCGGACATCTGGCTGTGCGGGCCGGAACGCCGCGTCGCCGGTTGGGAGATCGAGGGTAAGGCCGGGGAGGCTTTCTATACCGCCGCCAAGGAGCGTTTCGGCCTGGGGGCCGTACAGCGGCAGGGGGACGCCGTGGGAGCGGGCTTCGGTGACTACGCGCGCCGATTCGCCGGCGACGTGCGCCTGACCATGACCAATACGCGCGGCACGGCCCGCCTGCGGCTGGAAGACCCTGCCGCCCTGCAAAAAAGCGCCGCCGCACAAAAGCAGGACGAACAGCACCTCGACGAGACCGCCGCCGCACAGGAACAGGCGAGGCGCAAGCAACGGGAAGCCCACTTCTGAGGCGTTATGGACAGTTATTATCAGCGAGAACTTTCCATCCTGCGCGAGGATGCGCAGGCCTTCGGGCGGCGTTATCCGGCGCTGGCCCCCATGATGCAGCCCGGCGCGGACCCCGATGTGGAGCGCATCCTCGAGGGCGTGGCCTATCTGTGCGGGCGCGTCCGGCAACGGCTGGACCAGACGGCCCCGGAACTGCTCCAGACGCTGTTGCGCCTGACTTTCCCCCACGCCGTCCTGCCCACGCCCTCCACGACGCTCATGGCCTTCACGCCACGTCAGGACCTGCGCGAGCCGCTGCATCTGCCGCGCGGCGCGGAACTGGCCTCCCGGCCCGTGGACGGCGTCCCCTGCATCTACACGCTGGATACCGAGGCGGATCTGCTGCCGCTGCATATCCGGGGCGTCACCTGCGAACGCCGCAACGAGACCTCCCTCGTCCTTTCCCTGCATCTGCAAGGCAGCGGTCCCCTCTCGGCCTTGCGCGGCACGCCCCTGCGCCTCTACCTTGCCGCCCCCTACGCCGAGGCCGTGCAGCAGTATCATGCCCTGCGGCAGGGGCTGCGTCGCGTGGAGGTCGTCACGGGCCATACCGTCCAGACCCTGCCCGCGAACGCCTTGCAGCCGCTGTCCGTCTCGCCCCACGACGGCCGTCTTGCCGCCGGACGCGGGCTGGCCCGCGCCTATATGGCTCTGCATCGCTATTTCCTCCAGCCGCAGCAGCTCCTCTTTTTCCATCTGCAGGGGCTGGAGCGGCTGACGATGCCGTCCGACGCCGCAGCCTGCGAACTGCGCCTGTACCTGCAGGGTGATGCCGTCCGCAACGTGCACTTCCGGGAAGACGCCTTCCTGCTCAACGTCTTCCCCGCCAGCAACATCTGCCGGGTGCCCTCCGAGCCGGTCAACGTCAGCCACACGCAGGAAGAATACATCCTGCGCCCTCAGGACGGCGTGCGCCGCACGCTGGACATCCTTTCCGTGGAGCAGGCCACGGCCCTTTTCCCCGGCGGGCGTACGGAGAGCTTCACCAGCTTCGAGGCCGCCGATCCGCAACGAGCGGGCGGCCTGTACCAGATCCGCTGCCGCCTGTCGCCCGTCAGCGGTGAACCGGAACACCTGATCATGCCGCTCTACCGGCGTGACGCGGCCATGGACACGCAACCCTTCACGCTGGCGCTCCATCTGCGCTGTTGCAATACGACGCAACCCGCCCGCCTGCAGGTGGGGGACATCTGCGAAGCGACGGACAGCTCCCCCAGTCTGGCCAGTTTCCGCAATATCCTGGCGCCCACGCCCACGCTGCCGCGCCCGCGCGACGAGTCGCTGCTCTGGCGCTTCGTGGGACACATCAACGCCAACCTGCTCTCGCTGGCCTCGCCGCAGGCCCTGCGCGGCCTGCTCTCCCTCTATCTGCCGCCGCCGGAATCCGCCCCGGAACTCTTCATGGCCAACCGCCGCCGCTGCGACGCCGTGCGCGACTTCTTTTCCGTCCCCAGGGAACGGCTTTTCCGCGGCCGCCTGATGCGTGGCCATGAGCTGCACCTGGCGCTGAACCGCGAGGGCTTCACGTCAGCGGGGGACGCCTACCTGTTCTGCGGCGCGCTGGACGATCTGCTTTCCGAGTTCTCCCTGCTCAACAACTACACCCAGCTGCACGTCACGCTGGCAAATGAAAATGCAACATGGTCATGGACGCCGCATCTGGGCACGCGCCCGCTGATCTGAGCGAGCTGCTGCGCGGGCATCTCCGGGAGATGACGCTCGGGCAGGCCCTGCGCCTGCTGGAGCGCGCGCACGCCGACGCGCCGGAGCTGCCCCCCTTCGAGCGGGATGTCGCCATCCGGCCCCATCTTTCGCTGGCCTTTCCCGCCGCCGACATCACGGAGATCCGCACGCCGCCGGACAGCGCGCCCGCCACGCCTCCCGCCTGGCAGCTGACCACGACCCTGCTGGGCCTCTACGGCACCATGGGGCCGCTGCCGACCTTCTACACCGAAGAGCTGCTGGACGAGGCCCGCAACGACGAGAGCCTGAGCCGGGATTTCCTCGATATCCTCAATAACCGTCTCTACCATCTCCTGTACGCCGCCGAACGACAGCACCGGCTGGCGCGGCGACTGACCGAGCAAGGGGATCAGCGGGCGGCGCATCTGCTCCACTGCCTCATGAGCCGTCCGGAGCACGACGAGGCCATGCCTCCCGCCGCCACGGCGGAGCTGCTCGTCTGCCGCCACCGCTCGGCCCTGCGACTGCAGCGCTCTCTGGCCTCTCTGCTGCGGCGCTCCGATGTGCGCGTGGAAGAGTGCGTGGAACGGCGCGTCGCCATCGCTCCGGAACAACGATGCCGTCCGGGCACGGCCAATGCCGTGCTGGGCGAGACGGCCGTGCTCGGCAGCGAAGTGCGCGACAGTACGGGGCTGTTCCGTATCCATCTCGATGCCGTGCTCCCCGAGGAGATGCCCGACTTCCTGCATAGCGGCCCAAGCTGCCGCCGCATCGAGGAGCATGTGCGGGAATATGTGCGGCACTCGCTGGCCTTCGAGCTCGTGCTGCACCCCGCGCCCTGCCCCCCGCGGCGGACGGCGCTGGGCAAGGACAGCCGCCTGGGCTTTTTCCTTGGCGATACGGAACGGCGGGCGACGGTGATCGTGCGGAAAAAAGAGACCGATGATCTGAAAGGGGCAGCCACATGGAGATAGTGAAGCCGGACACGCTGTTCTACGCGTCGCAGCCGCTGGACTGGCGGGGAGCGCCGCATCATGCGTTCAGCGCCTTGCTGGGCCTCGACCTGCGCACAGGGGAGGTCCTGCCCGCCGAGATGGCGCTGGCGGCGGCCATGGCCGCCCTGCCGCCGGGCTGCCGTCTGGATGCGGGCATCCCCAAACAGGACGCGGAATGGTTGCTGGCCGGTACGGTCACGCCGCAGGCGCGCGAGGGCGGCGTCGTCGAGATCAGGGTGGGGAAAAGCCGTCGCCGCTTCCTGGTCAAGGCCGCGCCGGACGGCAAGCCCGTGCCCCTGATCTGGGAAGTCGCGGCCTTCGACCCCGCGGGCAACCCTCTGGGCAACAAGAGCGCGCCCCTGCTTTCCGACCCCGCCCTGCCGCACGGCGCGCCCGCCTGCCCGCTGCCGCTGGGCGCGTGGCCCTGCCGCATGAAGGGGCTGGGCACCTATGACGCCCGCTGGCTGCAAACGCGCTGGCCCGGCCTGCCGGATGACGCGGACTGGCATTTCTTCAATGAGGCGCAGCCCCAGCAGCGTCTGCCCGGCGGCCTGCGCGGGGATGAAGAGATCTTCCTTTCCGCCTTCGGCCCGGAAACGCCCGAACAGCACGTCCGCCTGCCCGGCGTGCGCCTGCGGATGGAAGTGCTCCGCACGGGGGAAAACGAATGGAAAGGTCAGGCCATCACCGCTGACACGCTCTGGCTGTTCCCCGTGGAACACACGGCCATCATCTGCTGGCACGCCCTTGTCCCCTGCGCGGATGAGAAGCCCTCCGACATCGCCGCGGCGCGCTTCCTCCTTTCGCCTGAACAGGCGGCAAGCGCGCCCTCTCCCGCCGCGCCCGCAACAGACGCGGACGCCTCTGTGGCGGAACGGACGACGGCTGCCGAACCGTCGGCGCAAGGGATGAGCGCCACCGGCATGACGGCCGCGGCAGTCGCCGGGACGGCCGTCGCAGGCGTTGCCGCCGCCGCTGTTCCGTCCGCCGCAAGCTCGGGAACGAATGCCGCCGTGCCCGAAAGCGCGCCCCAGCCAGCGCCCGCCCCCTCCCCGGCTCCGCCCGCTCAGGCGGAAATAGCCGCGGCGCTCCATGCCGATCTGGAGGAGAGCCTGCCCGAATTCAATGCCGCACTGGCCCAGGCCGGACTGCCGCCTCTCACGCCGGAACAGATCGCCGAGACCCGGCAGCATCTCGATCGTCTGTGCGCCGAGACCGCCGCCCTGCAGGCCAGTCCCCCGCCGCCGTCGCTGGAAGAACAGCTCCGGCAGGCCGGTCTTTCCGAAGAACGCATCGCCGCCGTCAATGCGGCGCTGGAACTGGATCTGCCCGATCCCGCCGACTACGCCGATGCCGCAGCCTGGCAGGCCGCGAGCGACGCCTTCCTTGCCCGTTTTTCCGCGCTGATGCAGCCGTCGGACAGTCTCATTGACACCATGTCCCAGACGCTGCAGCTCCTGGGGCCGGGGAGCGGAGAATGTCTCAAGGCCATGAGCGGCGGCCTGCCCACTACGCCCGGCGCCGTCCTGCAAAACGCCGGCATGAGTCCCGCCGCGGCCGACCGCCTGCTGGAACTCCTGGACAACGCGCCGGACGATCCCGACGAACTCCCGGCCTATGCGCGTCTGCTGGAAGCGGGCGCGGGCTTCCCGCCGGGTTCGGTCTCCGAACATATCGAACGCTACCAGGCGGCGCTCAAGGAACTTGAAGCCAAGGCCGAAGCGCAGGCCCCGTCCTCGCCTCTGAAGGACAGTCCGGACGCTCCCGCTGCCGCCTCCGCGGGACAATACACGCCGGAGGCCGCAGCCGCCGGACCGGCCGACGACGCTGGAGCGACAGGATCCACGCAGGAGCTGGACGACGCGGCGCAGCCCGGAGCGGCGTTTGCCGGTACCGCTTCGGCCTCTGACGATGCGCCGCCCTCCCGCGCGGCACTTGTCGCCGTGCTGGCCGCCGGTGGCTCGCTGGCCGGGCTTTCGCTGGTCGGAGCCGACCTTTCCGGGCTGCGGCTCGACGGCCAGCGGCTTGCCGGAGCCGATCTTTCCGGGGCCGATCTGCGCGGGGCCTCTCTGGTCGATGCCGATCTGCACGGCGCGAAACTGACCGGGGCCGACGCGTCCGGAGCCTGCTTCCTGCGCGCCCGCCTGCAGCAGGCGGACCTCCGCCGACTCCGCGCGGTGGATGCGGATTTCAGCGCAGCGGATCTGACCGAGGCCGACGCCGGCGAGGCCGACCTTTCTTCCGCGCTCTTCCACGAAAGTCAGGCTCCCGGCCTGCGCGCCCCGCAGGCCCGCATGGAGAATATCCGCCTGCGCCACAGCGACTTTTCCGGGGCGGATCTTTCGGGCGCGGACCTGCACACCGCCGATCTGCACGCGCTGCGTCTGGACCATGCCCGTCTGGGCGGGGCGGACCTGTCCGACGCCGCCCTTGGTCACGGCACGCAGGCCGCGCAGGCCGACTTCAGCGGGGCTGTCCTTGGCGGCAGCGCCTGGACGGAGGTGCCCGCGCCGGGCGCCGTCTTTTGCCGGGCAAGCGCCCACGGTGCCAGCTTTACGGACTGCGATTTTTCCGCCGCCGACTGGAATGCCGTCAGCGCCCGGCAAGCCGATCTCACCCGCTGTTCCCTGCGGGGGGCCAGCCTGCGGCGCGCCGATCTTTTCGAGGCTTCCCTGCGTGAAGCCCGCCTGCATGGCGCGGATATGCGCGGGGCCAGTCTTTACGGGGCCGACCTCTACCGTCTCGGCCTTGACGGGAACAGCCGCCTCGACGACGCCGACATCACGGCGACCATCCTGGCGGCGCGCAAAAAGCAGGCGTAGGGCTGACGGAACGCTCTTTTTCCGGGGGAAGGGAACCCATCCTTCCCCCAACGCGCTTTACTCTGGAGGATGGAATGAACCAGGGCAGGCAAACGCTTTCCCGTGCTGCTGGCCCCCCGGAAGCGGGAAAGACAGGAACGGAGGCTGCCCCGGATACGTCATCTGTAAGGTGAGGCCGCTTTTTTGCGAACAACGCCCGAACGGCGGCCCCCTTGCCGTGCGGAAAGCATCCATCAGTTTCTGAAGAGAGGACCCGTATGCAAAAGACCTTTGCCGATGCCGTGCTGGAGCATCGCGACTGGAGCGGGGCGGACCTGCGCGCGGCGGACTTCACACGCGCGCGGCTGCGCGGCTGCCGTTTTGACGGTGCGGACCTCAGCGATGCCGTCTTTGACGAGGCCACGCTGGAGGACTGCTCCTTCCGTGCGGCCCGGCTCGACGGCGCGAGCTTTACCCGCGCCGCGCTGCGCGGCGTGCGGCTGGACGATGCCGTCCTTGAGCGCGCCTTTTTGCTGGATTGTCACCTTGAAGGCGTCCAATGGCCCCGGGTGACGCTCTCCCGGGCGACCTTGCGCGGGCTTTCCCACCTGCCGTCGCTGGAAGACGCCGTGGCCCATAAGCTGCACTGCCTCGACTGCGATCTGGCCGCCTTGCGTTTCAACCATGTTGCTGCTAGACTCGTCGTCCTGCAAGGATGCTCCTGCCGTGCTCTTGAGGCCGAGGACTGCGATCTGGAACAGCTCATCGCCATGCATACCGATCTGGCGGGAGCGCGTTTCAGCCGGTGTCGTCTGGACAAGGCCGGGCTCATGGGCAGCGACCTCTCAGGCAGCCGCCTTGCGTCATGCAGCCTTGTGCAGGCGCATCTTGCCTCGACGGACCTTCGGGCCGCCATATGGCAGGATGTCGATGCCCGGCAGGCGGTCCTTTCCCATGCGGACATGGAAGGCGCCTGCCTGCCCCGCATCCGTCTGGAAATGGCGGACCTGTCGCACGTCAATGCCTGCCGCGCCGATCTGCGGGAAGCCGATCTGCGCACGGCGGATCTCCACGCCGCCCGCATGGATGCCTGCGCCCTTGGCGGCGCTCGCCTTGACGGCGTCCGCCGGACGGATCCGGCACGACTCAAGGCCGAACGCTTTTCCCCCATTCCCGCCTGAGGTGACGGACGATGGAAGCCCCTGTATTGAGCTATGGCAGCGGTCTTGCCGCGGGAACGGTCCGTTCCCGGGAAGGGGACGCGCTGCTGGTGGCCGGGCCCTTCGGTCTCGTGCGCGCCCTGCGGGCCGAAGGTTGCCTGCTGGCCCCGAACGTCAGGGACACGGTCCTGCTGGCCCTGCTGGACAATGGCGAGGCCTGGGCGATCAGCGTGCTGCGCCGGGCCGATGCGGCCGGAGATGCACAAAGCGTGCTGGCCCTTCCCGACAAGACACGCCTGCTGGGACGAGAGCTGACCCTCGAAGCCGACGACCTGCGGCTGCGCGGGCGCAGCATGGACATCCGGGCCGGGCTGCTCTCCCTTGGCGGGCGCGTCCTCCTGCAGGGCTTTGCCGTGGTGCAGACCATTTGTCGTCATCTTGGGGAGCGCGCCCTGCGGCGCAGCGGACGGTATGACGCTCTGGAAGAGGACGTGCGCGATCTTGCCCACCGCTCGGCGGGCCGCGTCCGCAGCGAAGCGCGCACCTCCTACCGCCTGCGCGCGGAACACGCCGACATCCGCGCCGCCGAACAGGTGGATATCGACGGGCGGCATATCAAGGTGGGGTAAGGCCATGTTCGCGCTGACGCTCAGTGGCGGCACCTGCATGAGCACACCGCCGGATGTCTGCAACACGCCCTCGCCCACCGGCACTGTGCCCGTGCCCTACGTCAATATTTTCCAGTGCTCGCTGGTCACGCCCAACACAGCCTGCTCCAAGGTGTTCATCGACGGCGCGCCCGCCCTGCATCTCAAATCCGCCACCACGCTCTCCAACGGAGACGAACCGGGGACCGCTGGCGGCGTCTCCTCGGGGCGATTCATCGGCAAGGGCGAATTCACCAAGGGCTCGCAAAAGGTGACGCTGGAAGGCAAGGCGGCCGTTTCGCAGGGAGCGAGCACCAAACATAATCAGGGAAACACCACGGGCATGTGCTGCATGGCCGCGCAGATGAAGGTGCAGATCGCCTAGGCTCTAAAAATTTACAGGTAACTTCAAAAGGATACAACATATCACCACGCATGGCACACAGGCTTTTCGCTGAACGGCTGTCACAGGCATCGTGCCCTCCTCGAACAAAAACGCACCGGGGAAGGGAGGAAAGAATGCCGCGCATGGCGCGGACTGGCTCCGTTCGAACATTTTCCGCGCACCGATTCCGCTGCCGTCCGGCCTGTCTTTGCCTCCTGTTTTTCCTTTGTGTGCTGCCCCTTGGGGCCTGCGGCGGCGAGTCGCCGTCCCCCCAGCCTCCCGCGCCCGCCCCGGCGGAAAGCCCCAGCGATGTGGTCTGGGGACTGGAGCCCGGCGGTCTGCGCTGCCGTCTGGAGGCATCTCCCGAACTCAACCGCGACAACGACACCTCCCTGGGCCTGACGCTCTGCCTCTATCAGCTCAAGGAGTACGACCAGTTCTCGAACAAGGCCGCCAGCGCCGAAGGGCTGGACGAACTGCTGCAATGCCGCCCCGATGCGGCGCAGGCCCAGAGCGCCCGCCTCTTCCAGCTCCAGCCCGGCGCGACGCAGGATGTGGTCATGGACCGCGCCGAACACGCCCGCTATCTCGGCGTGGTGGCAGGCTATACCCATCTTCGTCCCGATCAGTGCGCCGCGGTCCTGCCCTTTCCCCTGCACACAGAGAGCAAGGGCGTCATCTTTCGCTCTCCCGTCTACTCCGCCGCCCCCGTACAGGTGCTGATCCGTCTGGGGGAGTCCTCCCTCAGCATCACAGGAGCCGAACGTGTACGATAGCCCGCTTTTCTGGGAACACGGCCTTTTCCTCCAGCCGCAGCACTTCCAGCTTGCGCACCGGCAGCAGCTTGCGGCGCTCACGCGCATGGTCTCCCTGCTGAACCCCCATCTCTGGGGCGTACGACGGCTGCGCCTCAATGAGGACGCCCTCAATAACGGCATCTTCGAGGTGACGCATCTGGAACTGCTGCTGCGCTCCGGGGAGTGGGCCATGCTGCCGGACAATGCCACCCTGCCGCCCCGCTCCTTCCTGACGGCATGGACGACGCCGGAAGAACCTCTGACCGTCTCGCTGGCGCTGGCCGAGTTCCGCGAGCAGGGCAACAACGTCCTGCGCACGGACGATCCGGCCCAGGCGCCGGAGAGCCATCGCTACACCGCGCCGCTGGCCCCGCAGGTCGTCCCGGATCTCATGGGCGACGGCCCGGAAGCCGATGTCGCCACCATTCGCTTCAACTTACGGCTCTGCTTCGGCCCCGACGACTGTCCCGATCTGCCGCGCTTCCCGCTGGCGAGGCTGCTGCGCGACGGCGACCGCATCCGTCTGGACACGTCCTTCACCCCGCCCTGCGTGGACATCAACGCCGCCTCCGAGCTGCGTCATCTGCTGCACGACGTGCGCGACACGCTGCTCTCGCGCAGCCGCCAGCTCGAGGAATACAAGATCATCGCGGGGGACGCGGGCGTCTCCGGCGTCTCCTCCCTGCACGGCATGACCCTCTTCAGCGTGCTGGGCATCCTCAGCCGCAACGTCCCCGAACTGGAACAATTCCTGGACGCGCCTTCCATCCATCCGTGGCCCGTCTACCGGGCGCTCTGCCGTCTGGTGGGAGAGCTGTCCGTCTTTTCCGCCACGCTCTCGGCACTGGGAGAGACGCCGCAGGGAACCCGCGCCCTGCCTCCCTACGATCACGAGGATCTCCAGGCCTGCTTTCGTGCCGCCTGCGGCATCATCGCCCGCCTCGTGGACACCTTCGTCATCGGCCCGGCCTTCACCTTCCCGCTGGAAGCGCAGGGGCGGCCCGACCGGCTGGGCATCGTCCTGCCGCAGACGGCCCGCACAGGGACGTACAGTTACTGGCTGCTGGTGCGTACCGCCCAGCCGGAAGGACTGGCCGAACGCATGGAGCGGCTCGCCAAGCTGGCGCCCGCGGAAAGCCTCGACGGCATCGTCGCTCAGGCCCTGCCCGGCATCCGCCTGCGGGCTTCCGCCCAGCCGCCCGCCGGGCTTCCCCAGCGTACCGATACCCTTTATTTCACCATCGACCAGAACGATCCGCTGTGGCGCAAGATCATGCAGCAGGGCAACCTCGCGCTGACCTTCCCCGCGCCCCCTGACGATCTGGCCGTGGTGCTGGCCGTGATCCAGCGGTAAGACCGCTCGCTCTGGATGGAACATATGGACCTCCTTCCCCGATTCTCCCGTCTCATGGCCGAGGCCCTGCACTGCGGCAGCACGCCCGCCGGGCTGGAGCTGCCGCTTGCCGAGGTGCATGAGCGCCTGAAACTGCTGGCCGATGAGGAACGCGCCCTGCCCCTGCCGGAGGCGGAGGGACCGACCGTCGCCGCGCCCGTTCCCGATCTGCCGCTGACCGGGGGGCTCCCCTCTCCCGACGATGCCGCCCAGCGGCTGCGGTTCGCCTGCGACAATGCCCGCTTTGCCGTCTATGCCTGGGTCGATGAACAGATCCTGCAAAGTTCCCGCCTCGATGCCATGGACTGGCTCGGCTACAGCCTGCAATACCACTATTTCGACACGACGGATGCCGGACGGGATTTCTTTGCCCGGCTGAAGGCGCTCACACGCGGGACGCTCCCGCTCGCGGACGAGGAGACGACGGCGGACGCGGATGCTCCGGCGGAAAACGGCCCGCAGCTTCTGGAAGCCGTCCTGCTGCACGGGGGGGATGCGCTCACTCTGGCGACCATACGGGTATATGCGCTCTGTCTGCTTTACGGCTTCAAGGGAATGCTGCATGATTTCCCCGAAGCGCTGGCCCGCTACCGGAAAGCGGCCTATCTGCTGCTGCGGCGCGACGACGCTCCCGCGGGACTCGCAGCCGTACCGGCCCGGCCCGCCGAGTCCCGCGTGGCCTCTCTCGTGGAGAAGGCCGCCTACATACTCGTGCCGCCCCTGATCGTGCTCTTGTTCGGAGCCTTATGCGCGGCGGAACTGGCCAATATCCCGCTGCCGCGATTTTGATCTTTCCCCGCGAAAGAGAGGGCGCGCGCTCCGCGCGGTCATGACGACGCCCCTCTCCGTGGGACCAGAGCGCTCGCCGTCACGACGACGTGACGCGCCACAGGCCGTCACGCCCCGCCGGGCAACGGGACGGGGCGACCCAAGCCGTCCGCCCCGGAGCATGACGACGCGCAAGGACGAATACGGATGCAAACACTGGGCAAAATACTCAAGATAACGCTCTGGCTCATACTGCTCATTCTGGTGCTGGGCCTGCTGACGCTGCTGGCATGGTGGATGCGCTGGCCCCTGGCCACGGGGGCGGTCATCCTGCTGGGCCTGATCGCCGGACTCGTCCTGCTGGTGGCGGTACGCTTCTTCCTGCGCTGGAACAACAAAAAACTCTTTATCCGCAAAGTCCTCAGCGAGCAGACGAGCGCGAGCCTCACGCTGCCCGCGTCGGGCGGTCTGGCCGATGCCTGGCGGCAAGGCATGAACATCATGGTCTCCTCGCCCGCGCGCTTCCATCATGCGCTGCGCTACAGCCAGCCGTGGTTCCTGGCCCTGTCGTGCGACGACGGTCCCTCCCTGCTCCGGGGGACGGGAAAGACCGTTCCCGCTGAGGAGGGCGCACCGCTGCACTGGCATTTCCTGCGCGCTTCCGTCGTACTGGAATGCGCCGCCCCGGAGGGCGACAGTCAGGACTGGGCCTCGCTGCTGGAACTGGCCGCCGGTCAACGTGGCGGCTATCCCTTCCAGGGCATCGTACTGACGATCTCGGCCCGTCGCCTCCAGTCTGCCGATGAGGACAGCCTGCCCGCGCGCGGCATGAGCATGGCCAATGCCGTGCAGCAGTTCCTGCTCTGCCGCCGCCGCGCCTGTCCGGTGTTCGTGCTGGTGCGCGATCTGGACGCGCTGCCGGGCATGGATGCCCTCATGCGTCTGCTGCCCGAAGGCATGGCGGGGCAGACGCTGGGCCGGGTGCTGGATCGACCGGAAGAAGAGCTGCCGAGAGCCGCCGAGCAGGCGGCGGACATGCTGGAAGCCGGTCTGCGCAAGCAGGCCAGGGACGGTATGGCCCCGCAGGGGGATGCCCTGTACGCCCTGCACGCCCTCCGGGAGCTGGCCCCCCGACTCGACCGTCTGCTCGGCCCGCTGTGCGCGCCCCTGGCCCATCAGGCCTTCAGTCCGCTGCGCGGTCTGCATTTCTGCTTTGGCGCGCCCCTGCCCGAAAAAGGCGGGACGCCGCCCTTCGTCGCGGAGTATTTTTCCGGTCTCCTGCCCGCGCAAGGCTACTCCCGTCCTTTCAGCGGCGGGATCCCCTTCCTCGCCTCCACACGTCTGTGGCTGTTCAGCGCGTGGCTGCTGGTCACGCTTTTCGCCTGCGCCCTGCTCATGGCCAATACCATCTATCAGCGGAACGTGCTCACGCTCCCCCCGCCGACCACGGAAATCATCTCCAGCGATCCGAAGATCCAGAAGCTCTACGCGGAGATGCTCTATGCCCTGCAACTGGAGAAAGCCCGCAAGAGCTGGCTGCTGCCCACATTCGGGCTGGACATGCTGGAACACGCGGAGCGCCGGAGCAAGAAGCGCTTCGTGGAGCAGACGTATGTCGACATCATGGCCCCGCTGCGCAACCGCCTACATGCGAACCTCGTCCAGCCCGTCACGGCGCAGAACAGGGCGCAATATCACGATGCGGTCGTACAGATAAGCTGGCTGTGCGATGTCGTTTCCGAAAAGATGCGCACCGGCAGCATCAGGGAAGCGGCAAGCATGGAAGTCTTTCCGCTGGTCGGGGAGCAGGATGACTGGAACATGATCTCCGCCCAGCTCTACCTCTTCGCACTGGACTGGATGCCGGACAATGAGATGCAGCGCGCGCTTGCGGCGGGCCTGCGTTCCCTGCTGGATCTGGCCGTCTCGCGCAATGAGGTCTCCCTGCTGGACGATGTGGAACAAAGCCTCAACGTCAATCTGCCCGCGGCCCGCATCTGCCTTTCCCAGTTCTGGGAGGAGGTCTCGCCGGGCAATGAGAAGGACGTGTGCGTCCCTCCCGCCTACACGGCCCGCGGGTATGACGTGATGGACGACGCGCTGGCGGACATCCTGACCATCAGCGGCAAAAACGACAACATGCGGCAAAACCTCAACGCCTTCCGGCACGAATACCTGCGCCGCTATGAACGCGCCTGGCGGGAATTTGCCGCGGCCTTTGCGCAAGGCTGGAGCAATCTGCAGCAAAGCGAGGTCTTTGCCGCGCTGGGGGCCGAAGGCGACATCGCCGCGCTGCCGCATGTGCGCCTGCTCCGCCGCATGGGCAGCGAGCTCATGCCGCCCGCCCGCTATGCCAGAGAAAACGGCACGCCGCTTTCGCCGTGGATCCAGGATGCGCTGCTCCTGCAGGTGCTGTGCGACATCGCGCTGACGGATCCCCAAAGCGGCAAGGCTCCCGTCTGGCGGAGCATCCTCTCCCTCTCGCTCGAATCGCCCGAACTGCTGGCCTCGCTGCGCGAATCCACGCGGGATCTGGAACATCTGCGCCAGTCGCTGCAGGCCGCCATCGCTCTGCGGGGCTATCTCGTCCAATGCGGCGAGCTGTTGCGCATCATGGGCAGTCAGGGCCGTTCGCTGACGCTGGCCCAGACGCACTTTGCCAATCCCAGGGACATCCCGTCGGAAAGCCCCTACAGTGCGGCCCGGAAAGCCATGAAAGACGTCGTCCAGCCCCTGTCCGCGCCGCATGGCGCAGCCCGGTTGCTGCTGACGGACATGCTGGACTGCCTGCGGCAGGGGATCACCGTGCAGGCCGCGGCCGCCGTGCAGCACAAATGGGAAAACGAGGTGCTCAGCAGCCCGGTCGCCCTCTATGAAGGCCATAACCTCGAAGCCCTGTACGGCAAGGACGGCGTGGTGACCAAGTTCATGGGCAGCGTCCTCTCTCCGCTGATCCGGCGGCAGGATGCCGCTCCGGCGGCCGCCTTCTGGGACGGGACGCCCTTCCCCTTCACCTCGGATTTCCTTGGGGCCATGTCGCGCGCCGAGTCGGTGGCGGTCGTCCCCCCGCGCGAATCCTACGACGTGCTGCTGCGCTCGCAGCCGACCATACTCAACCGGGATGCCGCCCAGCGCCCCGACAGCACGGAATTCTACCTCCGCTGCAATGAGGGGCCGCAACGGCTGATCAACAACAACTATCCGCGCTCAGGACGCATCCACTATGCGGAAGGCGCGTGCGCGGCCGCGGGCATCGTCCTGCGCTTCCCCGACATCGAACTGCGGTACGAATATCCCGACTTCATCGCCTTCCTGCGGGATTTCCAGTACGGCGAACGCACTTTCAGCCCCGAGGACTTCCCTGATGCCGCGGAAAAGCTGAACGCCATCTCCGTCAGGAGCATGACGGTGCGGCTGCTGCCGGACAATGCCGCCGCCCTGCTCGAAGCCAGGGACAACGCGCCCTCCACGCTGCCGGAAAGGATCGTGTATACATGGTGACCTCCGCCAATGCCCAGCGCCTCCTTTGTCGTATCATACTCGCGGCATGGCTGATCGCCGTCTGCGGCATGGCTGTCGCCGCTCTGGGCGGCGGCACGTCCGCGGGCAATCTGCTGGCGCTCCTGTTTACCGGCAACGCCGGTCCCGGGACGCCGGTCATGCCGCCCTCGGCCCCCGTCCCCGCTCCGCCCGCGCCGGAGCCCGCACCCGCGCCGGAACCGGAACCTGTCCCGGAACCGGCTGTCCAACCGGCCGTGGCAGACGGGCCATCCGCATGGCGCGACCTGCCTCGCGGCAAGCGGCCGGGCAAGGGACGGCTCCTGCCTCCCCGTATCGAAGTACGCAAGGACGGCTCCCTGCTGCTGCTCTTCGGTTATGAAGGTTCGCTGGGGGAACATACCACCATCACCCCGGCCAATGTGCCGTCACGCAGCGTCGATATCCATGGCCAATGGAGCTCGCAGATCACGGTGGACACCCGTCCCCAGAGCGGATGCGTCAAACGCCTGCAGATAGCGTCCCATCCGGGCTGGCTGCGCATCAGCGCCGTCGGCCGCGAAGGGAAGCCCCTCGCCGCTGACGTGAGCTATTCCGACAAGGATCTGCGCATCATTTTCCATATCCTTGCTCCTTAGGGCCTGTTAACAGTTTGGGGGGAAGAGACACCTTGCTCTCGGACGTATCATGGACAATGACAACACGACCTGAACGGCGGAACCGACTGCCATGAGCAGACTGCGCTTTCTGGAACGCCTGCGGCACGCCCATCGTCAGGGCGACGAACGCAATGCCGTGGAGACGGAGGATATCGTCCAGTCCATCACCGATCACTTGTCGCGCATCCTCAATACGCGGCAGGGCAATACCGTGCTGGACCAGAATTTCGGTATGCCGGATTTCAGCGCCCTCGGCGCGACCTTCACGACAGCGGAGCTGCCGCGCATCGAGAAAGAACTCTCGGCCTTCATCGCGCATTGCGAGCCGCGACTACGGCAGGTCCATCTCCGGTATGCCCCGGATCCTCAGCAGCCTCTGCAGCTCACGTTTCTGCTGGATGCCGAACTCGTTCTGGAAAACAGGACCATCCCCATCCACTGGACGACATGTGTGGAGCCTTCAGGACATGTAGTCATCTCAACCTGATGGCAGCCGTCCGGCGTCCGTCAGCCCCGTGCCGGGACGTACGGGAGGGACACGGTTGCCAACCGGCACTGTTATGAGTTGCATACAGTAGACGCCTGAGATAGTCTTTAACGAGCCTGTGCAGTCAAAAGCCCGCCACAGAGCAGGATCATACAGCATGACCATGCAATTTCGAGAACTTGGGAAACGCCCCATCAGCGAAACCGCTCCCGCCGGGACAGAGTCGCGCCAAAGCCCGGAGTATGAACGGCTGCTGGAAGAGACCGGCAAGCTCGGCTCTCTGCAGGGGGCGGCCGCCGTGGACTGGGACGTGGTCGTCGCCAGCGCGGCAGCGGTGCTGGACAAGCAGGCCAAGGACATCCCCGCAGCCGTCTACCTTTGTGTGGGGCTTGCCCATACGAAGGGCATGGACGGGCTGGCAGCGGGGGTCCGCGTCCTGGCGGATCTGCTCGCCTGCTGGTGGAACGACTGTTTTCCGCCGCTCAAACGTCTGCGCGCCCGTGCCAACATGTTTGTCTGGTGGCACGAACGCGTCGCGCAATGGCTGTCCGCCGCGCCGGCGGGCATCCCCGCGGCCCTGCGGGACGAACTGCTGGCCTCGCTCGACGAGCTCGACGGCCTGCTGGGCGTCTGCCTGCCGGATCTGCCGCCCCTGCGCGACCTGAAAGAACGCGTCCAGAACATTGAAGCGGAAGGGCCGGAGGTGGCGGTGGACATCTCCGCGCGGGAGGAAGCCGCAAAAGAGACCTCAGAGGAAGCCGCGCCAAAGGAGGACATCCCGAAGGATGTCGCCACGCCCCCTCCGGCCGCCCCAACGCAGACGACGGAAGCGCCCGCGCCCGCCGCGCCGCCCTCTCAGCCCGCCGCTCCCCCGACGCCGCCGACCGATACGCGGGAAGCGCTGGCCAACGTCCTCAGCGCGGCGCGGGCCTATGTCGCGCTGGCCTTTGCGGACGGACTGCCGGATACCTTCGTTGCCTGGTCCGCCCTGTATGCCGTGCTGTGGGGACGCATCGACAAGTTGCCGCCCGCCGAGGGCGGGATGACGGCCCTGCCCGCTCCACCGGAAGAGGATCTGGACTCCTGCCGCAGACTGCTTGCTTCCGGGCGCGCCGCGGAAGCCGCCGCCGCGCTCGCCCGCCTGCTGCCCGCCTGTCCGTTCTGCCTTGATGCCCAACGCCTGCTTTTTCAGGCCCTCACGACCTGCGGGCGTCCCCTCGACGCCGCCCGCGTCCTGGAAGAATGCCGGGGACTGACCGGACGCCTTCCGGGGGTCGCCCAGCTGGCCTTTGCCGACGGCCGTCCGTTTGCCGATGCGGAGACCCGCCAATGGCTGACGGAACAGCCCACGACGGCGAAAGCGTCTCCGCCCTCCGGTGCGAGCACGGCGGACGATGCCGTACAGCGGGCCCGTGCGGCTGCGGCGGAAGGCGATCTGCCCGGCGCGCTGGATCTGCTGGAAGAGGCGCGCCGACGTGACGGCTCAGCTTCGGCCCATGCCTTTCCCCTGCGCATCGAACAGACGCGCCTGCTGCTTGCCGGAGGACATGCGCAGGCCGCGGCCTCACTGGCCGACGAACTGGCGGCGACCATCAGGCGGCACGAGCTGGAGACCTGGCAGCCCGCCACCTGTCTGGATGCGCTGCTGGTCTGCCATGCCGTCTGGTCGGGCCTGGAAACGCCGGAAGCCCACCAGCGTGCCGCAGAGACGGCAGCGGCCATCGTCCGTCTCCGGCCCTCCCGGTCGCCCTATCTCTAGAGCGTCTTGCCGTTGAAACCGGCATGACGGGAGGCGGCATAACGCCGCCCGGCCCAACGTGAGCGGAAAGACCGCAGTTTTTCCGGGAAACGACAGGTCATATGGTTTGGAACGCTTCGCGTTCCGAACGGAAAATGCTCCAACGCCCGGAGCGGACAATATTTCGGCCTCCTGAACGGCGCAGTCCCGGAGGCCGTCCGTAACACAAGGAGGTTCTATGAGTAAGGAAGGCTCCGTCGCGCCCAAGGAGCGCGTCAATATCGTCTACCGGCCTGCCACCGGCGACGCCAGGGAAGAGGTGGAACTGCCGCTCAAGCTGATGGTGCTTGGCGACTTCACCCAGCGGGAAGACGACAGGGCGGTGGAAGATCGCGAACCGGTCTCCGTGGACAAGAACAATTTCAACGATGTCATGAAGGGGCAGGGGCTCGGCATGACCGTCTCCGTCCCCAACAAGCTGGTCGAGGACGACCCCGAAGCGCAACTGGCCGTCACGCTGCGTTTCGAGAACATCAACGACTTCACCCCGGACGCCATCGTCCGTCAGGTGCCGGAACTGGCCCGGCTGCTGGAGCTGCGCGAATCCCTCAAGGCGCTCAAGGGGCCGCTGGCCAACGTGCCCGAATTCCGGCGCAAGGTGCAGGAGATGGTCTCCGATGAAAAGGCCCGCGCGGCCCTGCTCAGCGAACTCAACCTCGACGAAAAATAGGAACTTCCATGAGCCAGACCGAAAATGCCCCTGCCGCCTCGACCGATGCGCCCGCTACTCTGAGCCTTCTTGACGAGATCGTGGAGGCGACGCGCCTGAAACCCGGCGACGACGGTTTTGCCGCCACCCGTGACGGCCTGCAGGCCTTCCTCAAGGAACTCGTCGCGCAACCTTCCGGAGAGACCAAGGTATCCCCCGCGCTGGTCGACAACCTGCTTGCCGATCTGGACAAGCGCCTGAGTTCGCAGGTCAACGCCATCATGCACAACGAGCAGTTCCAGAAGCTCGAAAGGGCCTGGCGCGGACTCAAGTATCTGGTGGACAACACGGATTTCCGCCAGAACATCAAGATCGAATTCATCAGCGTCAGCAAGGAAGACCTGCTGACGGACTTCCAGGATGCGCCGGAGATCATGAGCTCCGGCCTTTACAAGCATGTGTACACGGCTGAATACGGCCAGTTCGGCGGACAGCCCGTGGGCGCCGTCATCGGCAATTACGAATTCGGCCCCGGCCCGCAGGACATGGAGCTGCTCCAGCATCTGGCCGCTGTCTCCGCCATGTCGCATGCACCGTTCGTGGGGGCGGCCGGTCAGGAATTCTTCGGCATCGACTCCTGGGACGAGCTGCCCAACCTCAAGGACCTCAAGTCCATCTTCGAGATGCCCCAGTACGCCAAGTGGCGCTCCTTCCGGGAGTCCGAGAATGCCCGCTACATCGGGCTGACCCTGCCCCGCTTCCTGCTGCGCGTGCCCTATGGTTCCAATACGGTCCCGGCCAAGAGCTTCGTT
Organism: uncultured Desulfovibrio sp.; assembly: GCF_944327235.1. Classification (GTDB taxonomy): domain Bacteria; phylum Desulfobacterota; class Desulfovibrionia; order Desulfovibrionales; family Desulfovibrionaceae; genus Desulfovibrio. Next base: position 26,945 of record NZ_CALVHE010000004.1, on the reverse strand, counting down.
TTCGAGGAAGAAGCGTCGGAAAACGACGACTTTTGCTGGGGCAACACGGCTTTTGCCTTTGCGGGCCGTTTGACGGACAGTTTCGCCAAATACCGCTGGTGCGCCAACATCATCGGCCCGCAGGGCGGCGGCGCGGTGGAGAACCTGCCCGTCTACACCTTTGAATCCATGGGCCAGGTACAGACCAAGATCCCCACTGAAGTGCTCATTTCCGAGCGTCGGGAATTCGAACTGGCCGAAGAGGGCTTCATCGCCCTGAGTATGCGCAAGGGCGCGGACAATGCCGCCTTCTTCTCGGCCAATTCCTGCCAGAAGAGCAAGGTGTTCCCCAATACGGCCGAAGGCAAGGCGGCAGAGCTCAATTACCGTTTGTCCACCCAGTTGCCCTATATGATGATCATGAATCGCCTTGCCCATTACATCAAGGTCATACAGCGCGAGAATATCGGCACCTGGAAGGAACGCAACGATCTTGAACGGGAGCTCAACACCTGGATCAGCCAGTATGTGACGGAGATGGACGATCCCGATCCCGTCACCCGCAGCAAGCGCCCGCTCCGTATGGCCCAGATAACGGTCAACGATGTGGAGGGCGAACCCGGCTGGTATACCGTGGGGATCATGGCCCGCCCGCACTTCAAGTACATGGGCGCCAGCTTCACCCTCTCGCTTGTGGGCAAGCTGGACAAGAATTAGGGCGTCTTGCCGTTGGAGACGGCATGACGCGAGGCGGCGACATAGCGCCGTCCGGCCCAAAGCAAGCGGAATGACGGCGTTTCTCCGCGAAACGGCAGACCGTATGATTGGGGACGCGAAACGTTTCAAACGGAAAACCCTCTACAAACGAGACCATGCCCGCCCGGCGGCTTCGGCCCGTGCGGATGGGCAGACTTTGCAACGAGACGCCCACGCGTCCAAAAAAAGCGAGGTAATCTATGGCACTGACGGCATACATGAAGGTCGAAGGCAAGTCTCAGGGTGAGATCAAGGGCGATTGCCAGCAGGGCGGCGACAAGAAGGACAAGATCCTGGTCTATGCCGTCGAGCATCTGGTGGAGATCCCCAAGGATACGCACACCGGCCTGCCGACGGGCCAGCGCATCCACCATCCGCTGACCATCACCAAGCATCTCGATCAGGCGAGCCCCAAGCTGTACAAGGCCTGCTGCACGGGCGAACAGTGCACGGTCACCATCGACCATTACCGCATCGCCGCTGACGGGACCGAAGAAAAATATTTCACCATCAAGATGGAAGAAGCCATCGTGGTGAGCATGAAAAAGGAGACCCCGCTGACCTTTCTGGCGGAAAACAAGCCCTATCACGACATGGAAAGCGTCTCCTTCACCTACTCCAAGATCACTTGGACCTATAACGACGGCAATATCGAATACGTGGACGACTGGAAGAAGTAGCGCCGCCGGGCACGCCGGAGCAATCCGGCCGTCCTGAAACGATGCGTCGCCTTTACCACATCACGCCATGACGGCCCGATGAACGCCTGTGTCATCGGGCCGTTCGTGTATCTCGTCGCCGTTGCGGCGGCATAGCGCAAGGGGGCTTGTCGGGCAACGAGCCTGCCCCGCCGCTCTTCCTGTATGGCAGTGGCGTTTTTCCCTCTTCCCCCGTGGACGTCAGTCATGCCGCCAGGCCTTAATACCTAAAGGTTATTTTCAGAAAGCCGATAATGCACGAGGTCTTTCCTGATGACGGGCCGCCCATAAGGTCTGACGGAGGGGAAGCAGGTCTTTTTCTGGGGGATGAAGCAATATGACCATCAAACTTCGTATCACCCTCGGCTTTCTGTGCAGCATAGCCATTGTCGCCGCCTGCGTCATCGGCTATGCCGGCTGGCAGATGCGCGAGGATGCCCGCGGCTACTTCCTCACCGCATCCGGACAGCAACTGCGGCTCATGGACGAGAACATCAGCAGTTTCGTCAATGCGGCGCGGCACAATGCCCAGATGGTGGCCGAACTGCCGGGACTGGCCGAGGCCAAAGACATCTTCCCGCATTTTGTGGACAATCCGCAGGAAAGCCGCTACCGGCAGAGCGACCTCTCCCCCGAGGCGCAGGCGCTCACCGAGACCCTCCTGCGCGTGGGACGCGCCAACCCCGACTACCTTGAGATCTATGTGGGCTATGCCGACGGCAGCTACGCCAGCAGCTGCGACGACATGAAGATCCCCGCCCACCACGACCTCAGCACCAAGGAATGGTATCGCCGCCGGGCTGCCTCCCCGGACAAGTCCGGCCTGGCTCCGGCGTATTTCTCCGTTACCGGCGAGATGGTGGTGGCCGTCACACACAAGTTGCAGGATGCCCGGGGCAACCTCACCGGCGTCGTCGGCATCGACATCTCCCTTGCGGAGCTTTCCCGCCGGGTAGCGGAAATGAACTTCGGCAAAACCGGCTTCTTCCTCATCATCGAGGACTCCGGCCGCATCATCTGCAATCCGCTGGAAGAAGAGATGGTCGGCAAGGTCATCGGCAAGGACGTCAACACCCCCGCGCTCGAAGCCATCATGAAGGTGCCCAACGGCGTCGTGGACGTGGAGGCGAAAGGACAGGCCTACGTAGCCAACATCCTCACCACCCAGTCCGGCTGGAAGGCGGTGGCCATGCAGTCGGTGCGGGAGATCAACGAGCGCAGCAATACGGCCATGCAGCATGTGAGCCTCATCGCCGTCGTGGTCGCCCTGCTCATGCTGGGCGTCGCCCTGCTCATCGTGCGCTCCATCGTGCGCCCGCTCAATGCGCTGGTGCGCAATGCCGGAGAGGTCGCCGGGGGCAATCTGGACGCCCGGGTGGAGGGCTGCCACTTCTTTGGGGAACTGCTGCAGCTGCACGACAGCCTGGCCAGCATGATCAGCTCTCTGGGACGCCTCATCGACGAGGCCAAGCAAAAGACCGAGGATGCCCAGCGCCACACCGCGCTGGCCGAGGAGGCCACGCGCAAGGCGGAAGAAGCGCGCAACAAGGCCGAGAACGCCCGGCGTGAGGGCATGATGGAGGCCGCGCAGCATCTGGAAGCCTCCACCAGCGTCATCAATTCGGCGGCGGACGAGCTTTCGCGGCAGGTCGCGCAGTCCGCGTCCGGCGCACATCATCAGGCGGATCGGGCGTCGGAGACGGCCACGGCCATGAACGAGATGAACGCCACCGTGCTGGAAGTGGCCCGCAACGCGGGCAGCGCCGCCGAAGTGTCGGAAAACATGCGCCACAAGGCCGAGGAAGGGGCCAGGATCGTGAGCGAGGTCGTACGCAGCATCCAGTCGCTGCGGGACATGTCCCTGACGCTCAAGGAGGACATGTCCAACCTCGGCAACAACGCCGCTGCCATCACGCAGATCATGAGCGTGATCTCCGATATCGCTGACCAGACCAATCTGCTCGCCCTCAATGCCGCCATCGAGGCCGCCCGCGCCGGTGAGGCCGGACGCGGCTTTGCCGTGGTGGCCGACGAGGTGCGCAAGCTGGCGGAAAAGACCATGGCCTCCACCTCGGAAGTGGGCAACGCCATCAACGCCATCCAGAAGAGCACGGACAAATCCATCCGACAGGTGGATGTCTCGGTGGAGGGCGTCAACGCCGCCACGGACCTTGCCGGACGTTCGGGAGACGCCCTGCAGGAGATCGTCCATCTGGCCGAGAGCGCCGCGGATCAGGTGCGGGCCATAGCCGCCGCCAGCGAACAGCAGTCCGCCACCAGCGAAGAGATCAATCGTTCCATCGCGGACATCAATCTGGTGGCCGGACAGAATGCCGCGGCCATGGAGCAGGCCGCCCAGTCCGTCAACGCTATGGCGGACGAGGCCCGCAAGCTCAATGCGCTGATAGAGAAAATGAAGAACGCATAAGACGCAACGGCCCCGCATCGCGCATAGCGTATCTGGACTGCCCGCGCCCTGAGGAAAGACGACATGCCGTCCTCAGGACGCGGGCAGCATCATTGGAGCATTTTTCTCTTTGGGATGCTTCGCGTTCCAAACCATACGACTTGGCGTTTCGCGAAAAAAACGCGGCCATCCCGCTCAGGATGGGCGGGCGGCGCTGCTCGTTTCCCGGATGTCGCCAACTGCCGCAGCTATCGCTGGGCACAGGGCACAAAAAAATCCGCATGGCTGTCTGCCTTGCGGACATCTGCGCAGCGTTGCGAATGTGGACTTGGCGGAGGGGGAGGGATTTGAACCCCCGGAAGGCGCGAACCTTCAACGGTTTTCAAGACCGCCGCATTAAACCGCTCTGCCACCCCTCCAGAAAAAAGGACAAAAAAGGCGCCTGCCGACCAGACGGACGCCGTTTCTGCCCGCGTGCGAAATTTACTTGATGGCGTCCTTGAGCCCCTTGCCGGGCGTGAATTTGGCCACCTTGCCGGCGGGGATGGTGATCTCGTCACCGGAACGCGGATTGCGACCCTTGCGAGCGGCGCGCTCCACGACCTTGAAGCTGCCGAAACCGGTAAAGGTCACGGATTCGCCGGCAGCAAGAGCTTCGCGCAGCGAGGCAATGACCGCATCCAGAGCTTCTTCGGCCTTGGCCTTGGTGGGCAGCCCAGCCTTGGCATACACTTTTTCAACAAGCTCAGCTTTCGTCATGATAGATACTCTCCAAAGAGGGATTTGGGGCATGTCCCCTTGATGTCGAACTGTGTTGTTGTAAGTAAGCCTTCCCCTGCCTGTCAACCCAAAAAGGCCGCATCATCCGGCACTTGTTGCAGAAAAGAGGCTCCATAGCGCGTGCGACCCGGCGCGTTGGACAGCAAAACGGAGACAGCCCCCTCCGGTGTGCCATGTCCGGTGCCGCCTTTCCTGTCGTCGCCCCGCGCGCCGCGAAAAACTCCCGGCAGCGGCGGAGGGTTGCCCATGTCTAGAGGCGTTTTCAGTTTGAAGCGCTTCGCGTTTCAAACCATACGGTCTGTCGTTTCGCGGAAAAAACGCGGCTTTTCCGCTTGGTTTCGGCCGGGCACTGCGCCGCCGCCTCGCGTTTTGCCTTTTTCAAAGGCAAAATGCTCTACAGATTGACGAGCTCCACTTCCGCATGATGCAGCGGCTGGCCCAGAAAGATGCTGGCCGTCCGCACGAAGCGGTTGCGGTTGTCCGTGGTCATGAACCGTCGTTCGCCCCGCACGTCGGGGACCGCCTGACGGGCCAGATCCAGTCGGAGCAGTTCGTTTTCGACCGCCTCGGCCGTGGTGGCCGCCGAATCCACGATGTGCACCGTTTCCCCGACCACACGCTGCAGCACGTCGGCAAACAGAGGGAAATGCGTGCAGCCCAGCACGAGCGTATCCGGCCGGGGCGCGGTCACGAGCGGCTGGAAAAGATCGTCCAAATAGCGGTGGGCCGTGCCCTCTGCCACCGGGCCGGTCAGCCAGCCCTCTTCGGCCAGCGAGACAAAGAGCGTGCAGGGGCGGCCCAGTACCGTCGCATGGGGCAACAGGCGCGTTATGGCCTTCTGGTACGCGCCGTCCGCGATGGTGGCCTCCGTCCCGATGACGGCGATATGCCGGTTGCGGGTCGCGGCCACGGCGGCCCGTGCGCCAGGCTCGACGACGCCCAGCACCGGCAGCGGGGCAAAATGTTCGCGCAACGTCGGCAGCGCGGCGCTTGTGGCCGTATTGCAGGCCACCACCAGCATCTTGACCCCGCAGTCCACGAGCTTCTGCGCGGCCTTGAGGGTATAGCGGATGATGGTTTCCCGGCTCTTGGTGCCGTAGGGCAGACGCGCCGTATCCCCGAGATAGAGCAGGTCCTCCCGCGGCAGGCGCGTGCTGATGGCCTTCAGGACGGTCAGCCCGCCGATGCCGGAATCAAAAAGCCCGATGGGCTGGGACGCTGTCGAGGTGTCTGTCGCCGCGGTGAGATGCGATGCCATGTTCTGTCCTTGAGCATTTTCAGTTTGGAACGCTTCGCGTCCCAAATCATGCGGCCTGTCGTTTCGCGGAAAAACGCGGTCATCCCGCTCACGTCGGGCCGAACGGCGCTGTGCCGCCTCACGCTCTGCCCTTTCCAGGGACAAAACGCTCTTGCGACATGTACGCGGCAGACGACTGCCGCATCAAAAGCCCTCAGCCTGCCCGGCATGGCCGCGGCGGAGGGCATGGGAGAAAAAGCGCCCGCCTCCGGTGGGAGGCGGGCACACGGCGGGGATCAGCGGGCGCCCTTGGGAAAGAGCACCACCCCCACGGTCTTGAAGATGATGTGGATGTCCAGCAGGATGGACATGTTCTTGACATAGTAGAGGTCGTATTCCAGCTTGCGCCGCGAGTCCTCTTCCGAAGCGCCGTAGGGATAGCAGACCTGCGCCCAGCCCGTGAGGCCCGGCTTCACCGTATGCCGCAGGCTGTAATAGGGGATATGCTCCTTGAGCTGGATCACGAAGGCCATGCGCTCCGGACGCGGCCCGATGAAGCTCATGTCGCCCTTGAGGATGTTCCAGATCTGCGGCAGCTCGTCGATGCGCACCTTGCGGATGAACTTGCCCACACGGGTGACGCGGCTGTCGTTGGCACTGGCCCAGACCGCGCCGTTCTTCTCCGCATCCACACGCATGGAACGGAACTTGTAGACCGTGAATTCCCGTTCATGCAGGCCCACGCGGTCCTGCCGGTAGATGACAGGCCCGGGCGACTCCAGCCGGATCAGCAGCGCCGTCAGCGCCATGACCGGCGCGGCGGGCACCAGCAGCACCAGCGAGATCAGCACGTCGAAGGCTCGTTTCAGACGCCGCAGGGAACCGCGGGTGTTCAGCGAGAAGCCCTCTGTCTGCAGCAGCCACTCGTCGTTGATCTGCGAGATGGGCAGACGCTGCACCACATGCTCGTAGAACGAGCGGATGTCCACCACCATGCGCCCGCGCAGCTTGGCTTCCAGCAGATCGTGCGCGATATCGTCGTCGATGGGGGCGTCCGGCAGCAGAAGGATGGTGGTCGCCCGGCGTTCGCGCGCGACATCCAGCACTTCATAGGGCCGCCCGAGACAGGGACCGGCGTCCGGGTCCATATCCGGCTCGCCCACATAACCGATGATGCGCGCCGTGGGCAGCCCTTCGGCCAGGAGCTGACGCACCTTGCCCGCGCGGTCCACCCCCACGAGCAGGACCCGCATCTGGAAGGTGAGCTTGTCCGTATTGCGGTAATAGAACAGACGCCAGCCCAGACAGAGCAACATGGACAGCAGGAAGAGCAATCCGGTGCTCGGCCGGTCGAAACGCCAGTGATCAAAGACGTAGGACGAAGTCGCGGACGAAATGATGGCCAGCACTCCCGCCAGAAGCACCCGCACCACGCTGTCCCGGAAATCCTCGACGCCCACGCTGTAGGCGTCAAGGATATAGAAGAACAGCATGTAGAAGAAGATGGTGAACAGGGATGCGCCGGTGTAGTCGTCAAAAACGCTCAGCTCCGGGTCGATGGCAAGCACGCCGACCACGCCCAGCGCCACGAGGATGCAGAGCAGGTCCATGCATTGCAGCAAGGCCATGCGATAACGACTGACCATGATGACTCCTTTTAGCGGGTCTCATCCAGACGCACGGACGGCTGCGGCACGCGCATGTCGTCGAGGATGCGGCGGGCGACCACGGTGGCGTCGAACTCTTCACAGGCCAGCTGACGCCCCTTATGTCCCATGGCGGCGATATCCTGAGGATGCAGGAGGAAGTGCTCCATGCTCTCGGCCAAGGAGGCCGCGTCGCGCAGACGGCACAGCCGCCCATTGACCCCGTCGGTCACCACTTCACTACAGCCGGGCACATCGGTCACCACGGCGGGACGGCCCATGCTCATGCCTTCCATGATGGCCGTGGGCGTGCCTTCGCGCCAGGACGGCAGCACCACCACATGCGCTTCGGCCAGATGGGGACGCACGTCGGCGGCCTGCCCCAGATAGGTGATGCCGCAACGCTCCTCCCACTGCCGGACAAGGCGTTCGCTCACGCTGCCCACGCCCTGCTCGGCCGGACCGAGCAGGCGGAACTCCGCAGCGGGATACTTGCTCTTGAGCAGACGGGCCGCCGCGGCGTATTCCCGCAGGCCCTTGGCCTCGAGCAGGCGCGCGACCAGGAGGAAAACGACGCGACGCTCTTCAGGCGGCGTGTCGTCAGCGGGCAGGGGCGGCAGGGGCGCTTCGGCAAAATGGAGCGTATCCACGCCGGTGCCGCGGGCCATGAGCACGCGGGCCCGCGGCCCCAGGATGCCCGACTCGCGGAAGATGGCCAGATCGTCCCGGTTCTGAAAAAAGACGCCTTCCACGTTTTTCAGGGCGTTGCGGTACAGGGAGACGCTCAACTTGTTCACGCAGCGCTTGAAGCGGTTGTCGGCCTCAAAGGCGTAGCCCAGCCCGGTGATGGTGGCGTAGATGTGCTCCACCCCGGCAAGCTTGGCGGCCATGCAACCGTAGATGACCGGCTTGATGGTCGTGGCGAAGAGCATGTCCGGCTTTTCCAGCAGGAACGTCTTGTAGAGGGAGGCAAAGGTGGCGGCATCCCACAGGGGATTGAGGCCCTTGCGATCCAGCGGATAATTGACGATGCGCAGGGCCGGGGCTTTCGGAAAACCGGGCGCATCGGCCGGGCAGGCCCCCAGCGCGGCAAGTCGGCCTTCCGTGGCCACGTCCCCCGCCGGCACCATGCAGATCACCTCATGCCCAGCTCCCCGCATACGGCGCATGAGCACGCTCCAGAAATTGGCCACGGAACGGGCCTGATTACCAAGCACAACAATTTTCATGAGCAATCCCCTGGGCCTGTATTCAGGCGCTTTTTTTCAGGGTATACCAGCAAGGCCCCCGCCTGAAAAGAGAAAACCGCCGCATTCCTCCCGGAAGTTTTGACAGCCGTTACGCTCCATCGTAAACTGCATATCCACCGGGAGCCGCTCCCCGCCTCCCGGCAACAGCCAAGGATGTAACTATGCTGACATGGAATACGCTTTGTGACGATATGAAGGCGCGCCCCTCCCGCTGGCTCGTGACCGGCGTGGCGGGCTTCATCGGCTCCAACCTGCTGGAGCATCTCCTGAAACTGGGCCAGACCGTGGTCGGTCTGGACAACTTCCTCACCGGCTACCAGAAGAACCTGGACATGGTGCGCGAGGCCGTGGGGCCGGAAATGTGGGATCGCTTCCGCTTCGTGGAGGGCGATATCCGCGACCTCGACACCTGCCGACACGTCTGCGAAGGCGTGGACCATGTGCTGCACGAGGCCGCGCTCGGCTCGGTGCCGCGCTCCATCGACGATCCGCTGCTGTCCAACAGCTGCAATATCGACGGACAGCTCAACATGCTGATCGCGGCCCGTGACGCGGGCGTGAAGAGTTTCGTCTATGCCGCCTCCTCCTCGACCTACGGCGATTCGCCCGAACTCCCCAAGGTGGAAGACAAGATAGGCCGCCCCCTCTCGCCCTATGCCGTCACCAAATACGTCAACGAGCTATATGCCGACGTTTTTGCCGCCTGCTACGGCTTCACGACCATCGGCCTGCGCTATTTCAACGTCTTCGGCCAGCGGCAGGATCCTTACGGGGCGTATGCCGCGGTCATCCCGCAATGGTTCGCCAGCCTGCTCAAGGGCGAGACCGTCTACGTCAACGGCGACGGCGAGACCAGTCGCGACTTCTGCTATATCGACAACGTGGTGCAGGCCAACCTGCTGGCGAGCTTCGCCGCCGATGAGGCCCGCAACAAGATCTATAATGTGGCCTTCGGCCAGCGCACGACGCTCAATGAACTCTTTGCCCTCATCCGCGAGGAGGTCTCCCGCCACAAGCCCGAAGCCGCGAAGGCCCAGGCCGTGCACCGCGATTTCCGGGCCGGGGACGTGCGCCACTCCCTTGCCGACATCAGCCGGGCCAGCACCCTGCTGGGCTACGATCCGCAGGTGGACGTCCGCCGGGGCCTGCGCCTGGCAGGCGACTGGTACGCCGCCAATCTGTAGGAGTGCCCCTCCGTCCGCCGGTCATCCCGGCGCCCCCTGAACTTCTCCCCTCCCGGCCGGTACGCCGCCGGGAGGGGATGCCGTGCCTGCCCTGCCGCAGAGCCTCACGGGAGAACCCATGAAACGCTTTCTGCTCTGGTCCATCCTTCTCATCCTGCTGGCGGCGGCCGGGGCCTTCGTGCTTACCCGGGTCGATACCGGCTTTGTGGCCACGACCATCTCCGATGCGGTCAACAAGGCCACCGGCGCGCCGGTGACCTTCACCGATCCGCCCCGTCTTTCCCTCTACCCGCTGGGCGTGGATTTCGGCAGACTGGCCTGGAAACGGGAACAGGCGGACAAGAGCCTTGCGGTCAGCGCCGCCGGCGGTCATGCGCGGGTGGCCCTGTCGCCTCTGTTTTCCGGCAACATCGTCGTGGAGGAGATCACGCTCACAGGCCCGGCGCTGGACATCGTCCTGCACGCGCCTGCCGCCGGGACGCCCCACGAGGAAAAGGAGGCCGCCCCATCCGCGCAGGCTCCCGCCGCCGCGGATGCTGACGTGCCCTCGGATGTCCTGCCGCTGGAACTGGGGCAGGTACGCGTGGAACAGGCCCGCATCAACTTTACCGATGCCGTGGGCAACCGGCTCGGCATCGACGGTCTGCATCTGGATCTGAAAAACGTTCGCCGCCATGCGGACATGACGGTGGATACCGGATTTTTCTACAGTCTGTCACAGGGAGGGCAGGACATCTCCGGCAACTTCGCCCTCAAGGCGACAGTGCGCTATCAGGCCCCCAATCTCACTGTCCGCGATCTGCAGCTTGGCCTGACCCCGAAAAGCGGCCCCCTGCCGAAGGACCTCGGCCCGCTGGCCCTGCAGGGAGAGGCCGCGCTGAACTTCGCCACTCGGAAACTCCGCCTCCAGAATGTGGCGCTGGCCTGCGCGTCCAGCCGCGCCGAACTGTCGGGCGAGGCCGACCTCGGCTCCCGGAGCTTTGCCGGCGCGCTCTCTCTGGTCACGGCGCCGCGCGCCCTGGCTGCCCTCTGGGGCGTACGCTTGCCGCAGCAGGGCGAGGACAGGCTGGAGGTCTCCACGGGCCTCGAATGCTCGCCCAGCCGCGTGGCGCTGCACCAGCTCAAGGCCGCACGCGGCAAGACGCATCTTGAAGGTTCGCTGGACCTCTCCCTGCGTCCAGACACGGCCATACGCGGCAACCTGCGCCTCAACGACATCGTCATTGAACACTATCTGCCCGAAGAGGCTTCTCCCACAACGGCAGCGGCTCCAGCCTCGCCGTCCGGCGGCAAGGGGACGGAGCGCGTGACCTCCTCAACAACCACCGATTTTCCGACTCTGGACGTCAGTCTGGCTGTCGACAGCCTGCGGTACAAGGAGATGGGCGTACAGGGACTGGCCCTGCGCCTGCAGGGAGAAAAGGGGCGCTACCGCCTCCGGGATCTTCGCTGCCGCCTTGCCTGCGGCGGCGCCGTCGCCGGGACGGGCAGCGCGGATCTGCCGCAAAAACGGTATGCCCTGAGCCTCAAGGCGGACGATGTGGACATCGGCGGCCTTACCCAGATGCTGGGCAAGGGCCGCCCCGCCGACGGCAAGGCCTGGCTCACGGCGGACCTCAGCGCCGCGGGCGAGAGCAGCGAAAACCTCATGGCCTCGCTTGACGGCAAGGGGGCGCTGGAAGTGCGCGACCTGCACCTGCAGGCCCTTTCCGCCCTGCCCCGCGACATACCAGGCGTGAGCGGCGCCATCCCCAAACAGATCACGCGCGTGCAGGTCCCCTTCGTCGTCCGGCAGGGAGAAGTGAACGCAAAGCCCATCGTGGCCAGTTCCGACGCGCTCAGCGCCAACGGTCAGGCCACGGCCAGTCTGCCCCGCAAGCGTCTGCACGCTACCGCCGATGTCCATACGCTGGGGCTGACCGTCCCGGTCATCATCGACGGGCCGTTCGACGATCTGTCCTATACGGTGGATCCCCGCTTCCTCGCGCGCATGGCCACGAGCCTGCCCGGCGCTCTGCTGGAAGGCGGCACGCAGGCCGGCAAGACCGCCGGCGAGACGGCCAAGGGAGCCGGCAGCGTCATCGACAAGACCGTGCGCGGCGCGGGCGGGCTGATGCGCGGCATCCTGGGCAGATAGACAATGTGTCCGAAGAAGGCTAAAGATTTTTCTTCTCCGGGCGTTATAGTAAGGTATGGCATTTTTCCGGAAATCCTTCCGGGCAGGTAAACCCGGCTAGCTGCCGGCGCTGGTGGGACTGTATGTATCTTCTGATAGGCCTCATCGTCGTTTTCTCCTCCGTGATCGTGGGCTATACTGTGGCGCACGGGGAATGGTCCGTCCTTTTTCAGCCCGCCGAACTCATCATCATTCTTGGCTGCGGCCTGGGCGCGTTCTTCGGTTCGCAGACAAAGTACACCTTCAAACTCATCACCAAGAGTTTGAAAAACCTCTTTTCCGACCCGGGCTCCAGCAAGGACCGTTACCTGGACACCCTTGCGCTGCTGTACACCCTCTTCACCAAGATGCATCGTGAAGGCGTGATCAGCGTGGAAAGCGACGTGGAAAAGCCGGAATCGAGCCCCATTTTCAGCAAGTATCCCGGCATCTCCAAAAATACGACGCTGGTCAACTTCATCGGGGACACTCTGCGCGTCTATCTGACCACCGGCGACCCGGCCGACATCAACAGCCTCATGGACGTGGACATGCGCACCATGCAGGGTGAAGGCCTGTTGCCCGCCCACGCCATCACGCACATGGCCGAGTCCATGCCTGGTATGGGTATCGTGGCCTGCGTGCTCGGCGTCGTGCTCGCCATGGGCAACATCAACGAACCCCCGGAAGTGCTGGGCCACTACATCGCCGCGGCCCTTGTGGGTACCTTCATCGGTATCCTTTCCTGCTACGGTCTGTTTGGTCCCATGGGCTCCAAGCTGGAGAACTACGTTTCCGAAGAGCATTTCTATTTCAATGCCGTCAAGGAAGCCGTCTCCGCCGCCATCCGTGGCGCAACGCCGCTCATCGCCGTGGAATATGGCCGCCGCGCCGTCCCCTATCCCTTCCGGCCCCGCTTCGCGGAAATGGAAGAACGTCTGCGGAGCGCCTAAACCCGCTCTGGGAAAGGCGAGTCTTTTAAGGAGGATATATGGCAGGTGCATGGAAAGTTGCCTACGCGGACTTTGTGACCGCCATGATGGCCTTTTTTCTTCTCCTGTGGGTACTGAGCTCGGTTTCCCCGGAGACGAAGGCCGGTCTTGCCGCCTACTTCAAGGGGGAACTGCAATACGATTCCAGCGCCACGTCGCCGGTCTCCAACAACCCCTTCCTGCAGAACACGGCACGCATCAGCACGGATTCGCTCCGCATCTCGGAGAATGAGAAATCCCACATCGCCATCGCCCAGAAGCTGCAGCAGATGCTCATGGCCGACGCCATCCCGCAGAGCGCTTCGGGCATCAGCGCCGATGATGTGGGCGTACAGCTGCGTGTCAATTCGGACGCCATGTTCCAGCCCGGTTCGGCGGCATTGTCCCCGCAGGGTGTGAAGGTCCTCGGCAGCGTGATGAAGATCCTGCGCGAGTACAACCTGTATCTTGTGGTACGCGGCCATGCGGACTCCGCCGAGGCCCAGCCCAATTATCCTTCCGGCTGGGAACTCTCCGGCGCTCGTGCCGCCGCCGCCCTGCATTATCTGACCACGCAGGGGATCAAGCCGACTACGTTGCGCGGGATATGCTACGGGGATACCCGCCCCTACAAGCCCGGCATCGACGAGGCAAGCAAGGCAGCCAACCGGCGCGTGGAATTCGTTTTCCACCGTCCCGAGGTCATGAGCTACAGCGTCGTCTACTAGTTGCGCTGGCAGGCATTCCAGCGTATGATAATTCCGTTGGGCATGGAGGGCATCATGCCCGGCGGACATCCCGCTCTGCGGGAAGAAGAGGCAAGGCCGGAAACGGCCTTGCCTCTCTTCTTTCCGGCAACCCCTTTCTCCTTGCCCGTTGAGGCTGCCGGGGCACGACATGCCGTCCGCACGGTGTTCTGCCAGGTCCTCCGCCTGCCTGCCCGTGTCACTCTCGTTCGTCATAGGGGCATTTTCAGGCGGAGAAACGCGGTTTTTCTGCTCACTTTGGGCCGGACGGCACTGTGCCGCCGCCTCGCATTTTGCCTTTTTCAAAGGAAAAAACTCTATTGCCGCAACGACCGGTTTGCGCCACTACCGCAGATCCGTCCGGCAAGACGACGCCGGGCACAAAAAAAGCCCGCTCTCTCACGAGAACGGGCTTGTATAGCGTATTGCGAAACGGTCTACACGGCGAACGAGAACATGGAGCCGGACACATTGGCGGAAACGCCAAAGCCCGCGCCGCCGGCGGCCATGCCGGAGTAGGCCCGCGTGGCACGCTGCGGGCTGACGCCCGACCAGACGCTTTCGCCACTGGAGGACTGCGAACGCTGCGACTGGCTGCCGCTGCTGCTGTAGGCGGCAAAGATGCCGTCAGAGGTCATGCGCCACGAACCGCCGTCGCCGGAAGCCGCACGCGGCAGCTCTCCCGTCGCGGGGAAGCCCAGACTGGCGCTTTCATAGGCCTGTGCGGCCTGCCGCCGGGAACTGCGTTCCGTTTCGATGCTCCCCAGCGCCTCATCCTGACGGTTCGCTCCGGAGGCGGCCATGCCGGGAGCCTGTGCCGCCATGTTGACGTTGGGCCCCGCCGCCAGACTACTGGTAAGGGGATCCACGTTCATGGACGCGCCGCTGTCAGAAGCCCCGGACTGCGTTTCGTCCTGCTCCTCTTCGCGCGCATCCACACGGGCCTCGGCTTCCATCTGGGAAGCCTTCGCGGCTACCTGCATATCCTGCGCCGAGGGATCGCCGGGCGCGAGGGCGGCCCGCCGCACCTGCTGCGCTTTTTCTTCGGACGCTTCCGGATCGTCGGGCACGGAAGACGTGTCGATATTGACGTGTCCGCCAATGGCGTAGCGGCGGCCATCAGGCCCGGCCTGATAGGTATACTGGGCGCCGCCCATGGCGTGCTGCCCGGCTGCGGCCATATGCGCCCGCTCATGCGCGCGCACCTCCGCATCCCGCTGTTTCAGCTCCTTGAGCTGCTGTTCCGCTTCAGGAGAAAGCTGGACGCTGTCGCCGGTCTGACTGGAAGGACTCCCCCCCTGTTGCGCGGCGTCTTTTTCCTGCGTCGGGCCGAACTGCCCGTAAGGATCCTGCTCGCGACCAGGCGTCCGGGATGTCTGCCGGAAATAATCGACGGTCCCCGCCGGGCTCATGCCTGTGAGAGCGCCGACGCCGCCAACTGGTTCAGCATTCTGCGACATACGTTCCTGCCTTTTCGTTAAAGGGAATCGTTATCCGTAACCATACGCGGACTGCCGCTTTTGTGCAAGTCTTTAGCGGAGTTGCTGCCGCGCCAGCGCCGCACGCAGACGCGGCAGGCAGCGGATGCCCAGCAACAGGAGCAGCAAGGCCACACAGGGAGCCACCGACAGCGCCAGGAAGGCCATGCCGTAGCCGTAGTGCCGGGCCACGATGCCGCCCCAGGAGGCACTGAAGGCCGCGCCGATGCCCTGCAACGTCATCACCATGCCCAGACCGAGGTTGATATGCCCGCTGCCGCGCAACAGCAGGGCCACCATGCCCGGCGTCACCACGCCCATGATGCCCGCGCCCACGCCGTCCAGGATCTGCACGGGCACGATGTTCCACGGGCTCTGCCAGAACCCGGCGATCAGGCCGCGTACGGGCAGGGCTATCAGGGCACAGAACAACGCCGGTCCGTAGCCCCGACGCGGCGCGATGGAGGCGGCCCAGAGCGCGGTGAGGATCATGGTCCCCTGCGCCACCAGCACCGTACATGCCGTGTACACGGCGGGGTCCACATCGAAATGGGCCACGGCGGACTGACCGAGCAAGGGCAGCATGGCCGCATTGCCCAGATGGAAAAACAGCATGATCCCGCCGGTACAAAGCAGCGCCTTGTCGCTGAACAGCAGACCAAGATGTGAAGGAGCAGGCCCGGCCTCACGGCTTGATTTCTGGAGCTTGCCTTGTGGGGGGACGCTTTTTTCCAACCCGCGCGCCGCGGCGTAGTCGATATGCTGGGGACGGATCCCCCGCACGGCCAGCAGCGAGAGCAGCCCCATGCCCGCCATGACCAGCAACACGCCGCCGATGCCGTAAAACCAGCCCACCGCGCCGCCCAGCATCGCGCTGGCAGCATTGCCCGCATGGTTCCAGGCCTCGTTGCGGCCCAGTCGGGCGGACAAACCTTCCTGTCCCACGAGCCCCAGGCTCAGCGCGCTGATGAGTGGAGCCACGGCCGCCGCCAGCAGCCCCTGCGTGATCTGGCTCGCCCCGGCCACCAGCGGCAAAGGAGACAGGAAAACGGCCACAGCGGCCAGCAAGATGCCCAGGACCACGGCGATCAGCAGACGGCGCTTGTCCTGCGCGGCATCCACGAGCGCCCCCAGCGGCGAAGCCGCCACCACGCCCATGAGGCCGCCCAGCGTCATCACATAGCCGATGGCGTCGGGAGTCCAGCCGTGACTTTGCAGGTACACCCCGAAAAAGGGGCCGAGCCCGTCCCGGACATCGGCCAGCGCAAAACACAAAAGAGAAAGAGCGGCCAGCGAATGCTGCCGGGACTCATCGTTCATGGGGCAACTCCCTGGAGCAGGTCTCCCGCGCGGACGTATCCTTGCCAGTACCGTGTGAAAGCGCTATCAAGGGGGCTCGCAATTTGCGGGCCGTCGCCCGCAGGAGGTCGTATGCCATCCCCCATCAGCGCAGGCGTTCGCCGCGCCCTGCCCATTGTTCTCGGTTATGTGCCCGTAGGTTTCGCCTTTGGCGTGCTTGCCGTCAAGAGCCAAATCCCGCCGGCGCTGGCGGTCGTCATGTCCGTCCTGCTCTTTGCCGGTTCAGGACAGTTCGTCATCGCCGGTCTCTGGGGGGCGGGCGTCGGAGCGGCCTCGGTGGTGGTGGCGGTGTTCGTGGTCAATCTGCGGCATCTGCTCATGTCCGCCGCGCTGGCGGAATATCTGGCCCCGCTCAAACGCTGGCAGCGCTTCCTTTTCGGCTGCGAACTCACGGACGAGACCTTCGGCGTGCATATCGGCGCGTTCCAGAAAGGCTGGCAGCTTGCGACGGCGACCCTGTATTCCTGTAACGTCACGGCACATTCCGCCTGGGTCGGCGGCACGGCGCTCGGCGTCTTTTGCGGCGAACTGGTGACCGATGTCCGCCCGCTGGGCCTCGATTATGCGCTGACGGCCATGTTCCTCGCGCTGCTGGTGCCGCAGTGCGTGAGCCGCTTGCACGTCGTGACCGCCCTGCTGGCAGGCGTGCTTTCCCTTGGCTTCAAGATCGCCGGCATGGGGCAATGGAACGTGGTCATGGCCACCGTGCTGGCCGCCTGCGCGGGGACCTGCCTGCTCGCCCGCCAAAACCGGCGGCCGCCGGAGGAACACGCATGAACTTCCTTGCCCAGCACATGGAACTCGTCTGGTGCATCATCGGCTGCACGCTGGTGACCGCCATCCCGCGCGTCCTGCCCGTCATGTACCTGCGGGCGGAAAAACTGCCGCCCCTGCTCCGGCACTGGCTTTCCTTCGTGCCCGTCTCGGTCATGGCGGCTCTGCTCGCTTCACAGATCTTCTATTATAACGACAAATTCGACCCGACGCCCGGCAATCTCTATCTTGTGGCCGCCCTGCCCTCGCTGCTGGTGGCCTGGAAGACCAAAAGCTTTTTCGGCACCATCATCTTCGCCATGCTGCTGGTGGCCGGAGCACGCTTTTTCGGACTGTACTGATGTCTGCCGCCGCTCCCCTGCCGTCCCTGCGGCGTCGCCGCGACCGCTCCGTCCCGCTCCCCTCGGCCCGTGAGAGCGACGCACTCTATCTGCGCCTTCCCGCCGAACGGACGGCGCTGTTCCGCTTCCTGCTGGAAGCCTATGAAAACGTGGCCTATTTCACGGTCCTCGACCGCAAGGAAGCCCTCATCAAATACATTTTCTCGCCGCACATGCGCGTACAGGCCGAAGCCGTCCTTGCCGATATCGCCCGCAGCGTGCCGCTGGAACGTCTGCCCTACCAGCCGGAAGAGACAGCCTGAGCCTGCCGGAACGGGATCTCTTTCCGCTGCCGAACGGCGGATGTTTCCCGATATCCTTTTGAAAACGCAGCCCCGCGACAGAGAAAAGCCTGCTCGACATCCCCCGTTACTCTTGCAAAAGCCGCAATAACATATGCGGAAAGGCGTTGGCCTGCGCCAGCATGGAGACAGCGGACTGGGGCAGCACCTGATTGCGGACGAGCGTTGCATAGCTGACCACTTCGCGAATATAGTTTTCCTTTTTGCAGGGAAAATATACCATTCCGTCAATATACCTCTTCGCTTGGAATCGCTCATCAACGGATGCCCTCCATGCGGGAACGGCAAAAAATGGCGTGCGCTGCCGTCGCAAGCCTCTCATCTTATTCATTGAAATTACTTGCAAAACTTGGTTGATGCATCTTGGATGCGTCGCGTCTTTGAAAAAAGCAAAACGCGGGACGGCGGCACAACGTAAGCGAAAAATGCGTTTTCCCGCAAAACGACAGGCCGCATGGTTTGAGACGCAAAGCGTTCCCAACGGAAAATGCTCCATGAGACATCGACGTGCCGGACAGGCTCCGTCACAGAAAAAACGCAGGCCACGGCCCCCGCCGCCCTTTACCTTGTGGCCGCTTCACGCTATGTGAACGGCACGCGCAACTGATTGGGCGCATCCCGTTCTGGACGAGGCCCAACGGGCCCCTTACCCCAAAAGGAGACATCATGGCGGACATTCTGATCATCGGCGCCGGGGGCGTCGGCAGCGTTGTGGCGCACAAGGTGGCGCAGGCAGCCAAGGCTGAAGGCGTTTTCGGCAAGATCACCCTTGCCAGCCGTACCAAGTCGCGGTGCGACGACATCGCCGCATCGGTGAAGAACCGTTTCGGCGTGGACATCGCCACGGCGAAGGTGGATGCCGACAACGTGCCCGAACTGTGCAGCCTCATCCGTGAAGTCAAACCGGAAGTGGTCTGCAACATCGCCCTGCCCTATCAGGATCTGCATGTCATGGATGCCTGCCTCGAATGCGGCGTCCACTACATGGACACGGCCAATTACGAACCGCTGGATACGGCGAAGTTCGAATACAAATGGCAGTGGGCCTATCAGGACCGTTTCCGTGAGGCGGGCCTGACGGCTCTGCTCGGTTCGGGCTTCGATCCCGGCGTGACCAACGTCTTTGCGGCCTGGGTCATGAAGCACAAGCTGGATGAAGTGCACGTGCTGGACATCATCGACTGCAACGCGGGCGATCACGGCCAGCCCTTCGCCACCAACTTCAATCCGGAGATCAACATCCGCGAAGTGACCGCGCGCGGCCGCTACTGGGAACGCGGCGAATGGGTGGAGACCGATCCGCTGGCCTGGAGCATGACCTACGATTTCCCGGACAACATCGGGCCGAAGAAGTGCTTCCTCATGTATCATGAGGAGCTGGAATCCCTCGTACAGAACCTCAAGGGCATCAAGCGCGCCCGTTTCTGGATGACCTTCTCCGAGAACTATCTGAACCATCTCAAGGTGCTGGGCAATGTGGGCATGACCCGCATCGACCCCGTGAACTACAACGGCATGGACATCGTGCCCATCCAGTTCCTGAGCAAGCTGCTGCCCGACCCGGCCTCCCTCGGCCCGCTGACCAAGGGCAAGACCTGCATCGGGGACGTCATGCGCGGCGTCAAGGACGGCAAGGAAAAGGCCGTCTACATCTACAACATCTGCGATCATGAGGAATGCTACCGGGAAGTGGGTTCGCAGGCCATTTCCTACACCACCGGCGTGCCCGCCATGATCGGCGCCAAGATGATCGTCACCGGCCAGTGGCGCAAGCCCGGCGTCTGGAACATGGAGCAGTTCGACCCCGATCCCTTCATGGCCGACCTCAACGTCTACGGCCTGCCCTGGCAGTGCGTGGACGTGGACTAGGACCTTAACACTGTCCATTGCTTATTTTGGGGGGAAGGGAAACCCCTCCGCCGGCGCGGGAGGGGGGGCCCTTCCCCCCAAGCCCCCCATCCTTTCCCCAGCGCGCTTTTAGCAGGGGAAAAGGCGAAGTTCGGTGTAAGCATTCATCAAAAGGCAAGCTGGCATGTCAGCTCGTTTTCTTTACCCCTTAACATGACTGAAATTTTGCACAGACATGCCCGAGGACCTGCCGCCAGTATCGTCAACAGAGGGAGGGGCGTTGCGCCTCTCCCTTTTTCCGACCTTTTTTCCTTTCGAGCACAGCGCATGAACCATCTGCTTCCCCTGCTTGACCCGGCCCGTGTCCCCTCCCCCTGTTTCGTGCTGGACGAGGCCCGCCTGCTGGCCAATGCCGCCATCCTGAACAGCGTGCAGGAGCGCACGCACGCCCGTATCCTGCTGGCCCTCAAGGGCTATGCCGCCTGGGCCACCTTCCCGCTGCTCAGTCGCGACGCCGCCAGGGGCGGACAAGGGCCGCTGTACGGCACTTGCGCCAGCTCCGTGGACGAGGCCCGCCTCGGCCGGGAAGAGTTCGGCGGCGAGGTCCATGCCTTTGCCGCGGGCTGGTCGGATACGGATATGGACGAGCTCCTGCCGCTGGCCGATCACATCGTTTTCAATTCGCTGGCCCAGTGGGAGCATTTCCGGCCGCGCATCGCGGCCTACCGCCGTCAAAGCGGCCGCCATATCGAATGCGGCCTGCGCGTCAATCCCGAACATTCCGAAGGGGCGGTAGCCATCTACAACCCCTGCTCGCCGGGCTCACGCCTCGGCATCCGGCCGCGCCACATGCCCGAACGTCTGCCGGACGGCATCTCCGGTCTGCATTTCCATACCCTCTGCGAGCAGGGCGCGGACGCACTCGAACGCACGTTGCGGGCCGTGGAACGCCACTTCGGGGCGCAGCTCGCCCAGTGCCGCTGGATCAACTTCGGCGGCGGCCACCACATCACCCGCGCGGACTATGACGTGGACCTGCTCTGCCGCTGCATCGACCACATGGAGCGCACCTACGACGCGCAGATCTATCTGGAACCCGGCGAGGCCGTGGCCCTGGACGCGGGCTGGATGACGGCCACGGTGCTGGACGTGGTGGAGGCGGACATGCCCATCGCCATCCTGGACACCTCAGCGGCCTGCCACATGCCCGACGTGCTGGAAATGCCCTACCGGCCCCGCGTGCTCGCGCGGGAAGCGGAGGGACTCGCGCAGGCGGGCGAAGCCGGAGAAAAAAGCTGGACCTGCCGTCTGGCGGGCAAGTCCTGTCTGGCGGGCGACGTCATCGGAGAATACAGCTTTGCCGCGCCGCTTGCCGTGGGCCAGCGCCTCATCTTCTGCGATATGGCCATCTACAGCATGGTCAAGACCACGACCTTCAACGGCCTGCGCCTGCCCGGCATCGGCCTGCTCCGGCCTGACGGGGAATTTCGCCTGCTGCACGCCTTCGGTTACGAGGATTTCCGCAACCGCCTGTCCTGAGGACTGCCCAACACTAGAACATTTTCAGTTTGGAACGCTTCGCGTTCCAAACCATACGGCCTGTCGTTTCGCGGAAAAAACGCGATTTTCCGCTTGGTTTGGGCCGGGCGGCGCTGTGCCGTCGCCTCGCATTTTGCCTTTTTTTCAAAGGCAAAATCCTCTATCCGCTGCGTGCTTTTTTGGGGGGGAAGGGGAACCCCTCCCCCCGGCATGAACCATCAGTATCCCAAAATATACTTAAGAAAACGTCGCCGTCATCCGGCCCTGCTTGAGGGAGACCCGGCCCAGCGGCAGGTCCCGCCACCAGAGCGCGGCCTCACGGCCCTCCAGCTCCGTCCGGAGGCTCTGGCCGCTCAGGAGGGCCGTCAGGTCGTCGGGGCTGTCCAGCACAAGGGCCGTCCCGGCGTCAGGACGGCGCGGCAGCAGGACGCGCAGACGCGGCGCGGGATGCAGACGTCCGCCCGCGAACTTGCCCAGCAGCGCCCCCTGCCATGCCATGTCCGGCGGCAGCAGACGGGCGGCATCCTCCGGCAGGAAACGCGCCTGATCCCCGTAGAGCATGACCCGACCGGGCGGCAACAGCGAGGGATCGCAGCACGGCCCGGCCAGCGCCTCGCGGGGCAACTCCTGTCCGGGCTGTTCCCGTCGGCCGACGCTTTTGCCGCCCCGACGGGGAGGACGGGCGTCCGTTCGCGTCGGCAGCGGCTCCGCTACGCTCTCCACGGCACTGTACGGTTTGCGGAACAGGGCCACATAGAAGCCCTGTGCGGCGGAGCGGCGTCCGTCCACGCGCAGCGTGCCCTCCCCGCCCGGCAGCTCCTCCCAGACGAAACCCGGGAAAGGCGTCAGCGGCAGACGCTCAAGCCCCAGCTCCTCTTCGGCAAAGCGTACCTGTTCCTCGTTTTCCGCCGCATTGGTGGTGCAGGTGGAATAGACCAGCCGTCCCCCCGGAGCCAGCAGCGAGGCCGCATGACGCAGCAAGAGGCGTTGCAGGCCGACGAGGGGCTGGACCTTTTCCCCCTGCCAAAGCTCCATGACGCGGGGATGCTTTTCCACCGTGCCCCAGCCGGAACAGGGCGGGTCAAGCTGGATGGCCTCCCAGCTGCCGGGACGGAGCGGGAGTTTCTGCCCCTCGCAGGTGCAGGTGCCCACGGACAGCAGGTTGCAGACGTGCATATTGGCCCGCAGCGTGGCAAGACGGGCACGGGAAGGCTCGTTGCCCAGCACGAAGCCGTTTTTGCCCACCAGCTGGGCCAGGAAGCCCGTCTTGCTGCCGGGACTGGCGCAGATGTCCAGTACGCTGCTCCCCGCCGCCGGAGCAAGGGCCAACGGCGGCAGCATGGACGAACGGTCCTGGATGTAGATGTACCCGAAAAAGGCGGCCAGCGATGCGCCCAGCGGACGCGGTTCGTGCAGCAGGCGGCGGCAGAGGGGCGAGAAGGGTTCCGGCTCGAAGCGGTAGCCCTGAGCCTGCAGCAGGGCCTCCACATGCGGCGCCTCCTCCGGGGAACAGAGCAGGCGAAAGGAACGCCCGGAGGATGCGGGGACAGAATTTTCCGTGGTCTCCATGCCGTGTGCATAGCCTCTCCAACGCCGTGGGGCAAGTCTTTTGCGCCGTCACGGCCATGTTGCGCCCCGGCAAAAGTACGGCTATAGTTTGGCTCCCGGCCTGTATGGTCGGCAATCCGGCGCCGCGAGACGCGGCTTCGTTTCTTTTCAAGGAGACAATGAATGAGATTCGCCATGCGACTGGCCTTGATGGCCTGCCTGATGCTGCTGGTCGGTGTTCAGGCAACGGCGGCCCAGGCCGCCCAGAAATCTTTCGTGCTGTTGCCCTTTACGGTCAACGCGCCGCAGAGTTACGGCTATCTTTCCAAGGCCCTGCCGTCCTCCCTGCTGAACAGGCTCAACCGTCCCGGCGTGGCGCAGGGCCGCGTCGGCTCGACCAAGGCCACCTCGGCCGCTCAGGCCAGAAAGGCTCTCGGCGGCGCGGACTACGCCATCTGGGGCGAGGTGAGCGTGGTCGGCAACGACAGCACCATCACCTTGCACAGCGTCGACAAGGCGGGCAAGGAATGGAGCAAGACCGGGTCCGGCCCGGTGAGCAACCTCAACGGCACCGCCCAGCAGCTGGCCGGCGCCCTTGCCTCGGAAGTCATGGGCATGGGCGGCGCGAGCGGCGGTCGTGCCGCGTCCGGCGGGCGCAGCAGCGACATCATCGTCAACGAGACCGGTCAGAACCAGGCTTACCTCAATCCGCAGTTCCGCTATCAGGGGGCCGGTGCGAGCGACGGTTCGCGTCTGCGTTCACAGCGCATCCCCGAAGCCATGGTGGACATGGCTGTGGCCGATTTCAACGGCGACGGCCAGAACGAGGTCGCCATCCTGACCGACCACAAGCTCATGATGTTCAAGTGGGGGCGCGACGGCAAGCTCAATCCCCTGCAGGACGTCACCATCAACCGCACCAATGCCAACTTCTCCATGCGGGCCATTGACCTCAACCGTGACGGCGCGCAGGATCTGGTCATCGCCACCTACGACGAGAACGACAACCGTCCGTACTCCTACTTCTATTCCTTCAAGGGCAACCGCCTCAAGGAATGCAGCAAGCGCATCCCCTACTTCGCCAGCGTCATGAAGCTGCCGCCCAACTTCTCGCCGGTCCTGGTGGGCCAGAGCTGGGATTCGGTCAATCTCTTCGCGCGCGGCGTGTTCGTCCTGCAGAAGAGCGGCGACAGCTACGCTCCCGGCCAGCGCATCAACCTGCCTGAGGGGGCCAACGTCTTCAACTGCGCCTGGATCCCGGCCGGACGCGGCAACAAGAGCGATCAGCTCATCATGCTGACGCCGGAAGAACGCATCAAGGTCTTCCAGGGCAACAACAATACGCTCATCCACACCACCATGGAACGCTTCTCCGGTTCCGCGGCGGGGATGGACCACTACAAGAGTATGCCCGGCCTCGGCGTGGACAGGAACTATCAGCTCCCCAGCCGCTACTACGCGCCCATGCGCCTCATCGTGGCCGACATCGGCAATACGGGCGAGAACTGCCTGATCATCAACAAGCCCATCTCCACGGCTTCGCAGTTCTTTGATCGCTACCGCTTCTTCCCGCAGGGCGAGATCCATGCCCTGTTCTGGGACGGCGTGGGCCTTGCCCTCAAGTGGAAGACCCGCCGTATCCGCGGTTCCGTGGCGCAGGCCGACCTGGCCGACGTGAACAACGACGGCATCCTGGATCTTGTGGTGGGCCTCAACTCCTCGCCCTCGCTGGGCGTGGGCGGCCGCCAGTGCATCATCACGGCCTATCCGCTGGACGTGACCAAGATGGATCCCAATACGCCGGCGGACATGAGCGACTTTGAGATCAACCCCAACAACTAGCCTTTTCCGCCGCCCGGAAGCTGCTTTCCGGGCGGCTTTTTTCATTGGGGCGCTTCCCCGGGAGCGGCTCCTTGACGGCAAGACAACCATCCTTTCACACCCAAGATGCCGGAAGACATTCCGGTGAAACTGCGGGAGGCATCGTGCGTATACTGGTCATTGGTTCCGGCGGCAGAGAACATGCGCTTGTCTGGAAACTCGGGCAAAGCCCGTCGGTCACGGAGATCCTCGTCGCGCCGGGCAATGGCGGCACCGCTGCCGAAGGGGCGCGCAACGTGCCTGTGGCGGCTGACGACATAAACGGTCTGGTGGAACTGGCTCGCCGCGAGAAAGTGGATCTTGTGGTGCCGGGCCCGGAACTGCCGCTGACGCTCGGCATCGTGGACCGTATGCGGGAAGCCGGCATCGCCTGCTTCGGGCCGGATGCCTACTGTGCCCGGCTGGAAGGCAGCAAGGCCTTCGCCAAGGACATCATGCGGCGGGCGGGCGTGCCCACCGCCGCCTGCGAGATCTTTACCGATGCGGACAAGGCCCGCGCCTATGTGGAAGCCAAGGGCGCGCCGCTGGTCATCAAGGCCGACGGTCTGGCGGCGGGCAAGGGCGTGGTGGTGGCCCGCACCACCGAAGAAGCGCTGGAAGCCGTGGAGGACATCATGCGCCGCCGCACCTTCGGCGCTGCCGGGGATCAGGTGGTCATCGAAGAGTGCCTGATCGGGGAGGAAGCTTCCTTCCTCTGCTTCTGCGACGGCAAGACGGCCGTCCCCCTGCCGTCCGCTCAGGACCACAAGGCGGTATTCGACGGCGACAAGGGCCCCAATACCGGCGGCATGGGCGCGTACAGTCCGGCCCCGGTGCTGCCCGACAGCGAAGCCGAGCGCATGGCCGATCTGGTGGCCCGCCCCATCCTGCGCGAGCTGGCCGCGGACGGACACCCCTTCGTGGGCATCCTCTATGCCGGGCTCATGATGACCCCCAACGGCCCGCGTGTGCTAGAATACAACGCCCGTTTCGGTGATCCCGAATGCCAGCCCCTGCTCATGCGGCTGGAGGGCGATCTGCCCTCCGTCATGCTGGCCTGCGTGGAAGGACGCCTCGACCCGGCGAGCCTTTCCTACACGCCGCGCACGGCGCTGGGCGTGGTGGTGGCCGCCAAGGGCTATCCGGGCTCCTACCCCAAGGGCATGTCCATCGGCGGCCTGAGTGAGGCGGATGCCCTGCCCGGCGTCAAGGTCTTCCACAGCGGCACTAGCCTCAAGGACGGAAAGATCGTCTCCAGCGGCGGCCGCGTGCTCTGCGTCACCGCGCTGGGCGATACGCTGGCCGAGGCCCGCGACGCCGCCTATGCCGCCCTGAAGAAGATCGACATGCCGGACAGCCAGTACCGCAGCGATATCGGCCAGAAGGGCATCGACCGACTGGCGGGCAAGACCGGGGCATAACGCCCTCCCCCTGACCGCGCCGCTGGCGCACAGGAAGGAACACAAGGAGAAAACATGGCTCAGGTCGTCATCATGATGGGCTCCGCCTCGGACGAGGAAAAGGTCAGCCCCTGCGTGGAAGTGCTCCGTTCGCTGGGCATTTCCTACCATTTTACCGTCAGTTCCGCCCACCGCACGCCGGAGCGGACAGAAAAACTCGTGCGCGAACAGGAGGCCGCCGGAGCGCGGGTCTTCATCTGCGCCGCGGGCATGGCCGCCCATCTGGCGGGCGCCGTGGCGGCCCGCACCGCCCGCCCGGTCATCGGCATCCCGGTCTCCGGCGGGGTCATGGGCGGCATGGACGCCCTGCTGGCCACGGTACAGATGCCTCCCGGCTTCCCTGTGGCCACGGTGGCCATGGACAAGGCCGGGGCGCGCAATGCCGCCTGGCTGGCCGCCCAGATCCTGGCCGTGGAGGACAGCGCCCTGCATGAGCGCATCCTGGCCGCCCGCGCCGACATGCAGAAAGGCGTGGAAAAGGCCGCCGCGGACATCGAAGCACGCTACGGCAACTAGGGTCAGGACTCATTATTTCCATACGCTTCAAAAAAGAGTAGGTATGGAGACGGAGGTTACCATGTCTACTCT